>NZ_JALQDH010000016.1:0-127334 GCF_023631365.1 Caballeronia sp. INML2
GCGACCGGGTCGTCAAATCCCGCCCTAAACGGTACACCGTTCGTTATCTAAGAAAAGACCTTAACTGAACGGCATTACGGCCCTGAGGCCGTTTTTTCGCCATGTGCCGGAACGCTCGTGACGCTCAGATTTCCTCGTACAGCGGCAGCGTCAGAAACTCGGTGAACTGCGCCGACGTCGACATGTCCTCGAAGATCTTCGCGGCGCGCTCGTACGGCTTCGTGTCGGCGCCCGACGCGCCGACGGCCTGCTTCACCTTCTCCAGTTCGTCGATGGTGATCTCGCGCACCATCGCAGCCGTGACCTTGCGGCCGTCGTCGAGCTTGCCCTTCGGCGAGCGGATCCATTGCCACACTTGCGAGCGCGAAATTTCCGCGGTCGCGGCGTCTTCCATCAGGTTGTGGATCGGCACGCAGCCATTTCCCGCGAGCCACGAACCGAGATAGTGGATGCCGACGTTCACGTTGTTGCGCAGGCCCGCTTCGGTGATCGGCTCTTCCGGACGGAAGTCGAGCAGATCGCGCGCCGTGACCTGCACGTCGGTGCGCTGCTTCTCGATCTGATTCGGCTTGTCGCCGAGCACCTTCACGAACTCTTCCATCGCCACCGGCACTAGTCCCGGATGCGCGACCCACCCGCCGTCGTAGCCGTCGGTCGCGTCGCGCGCCTTGTCGGAGCGCACGCCGCCCATCGCCTTGTCATTCGCGGCCGGATCGTTCTTGATCGGAATCAGCGCGGACATGCCGCCGATCGCCGGCGCATTGCGCTTGTGGCAGGTCTTCAGCAGCTCGAGCGCGTAAGCGCGCATGAAAGGCGAGGTCATCGTGATCTTCGCGCGGTCGGCAAGGCAGAAGTCCGTGTCGTTTTTGAACTTCTTGATCGCCGAGAAGATGTAATCCCAGCGGCCCGCATTCAGTCCGGCGCTATGCTCGCGCAGTTCGTACAGGATCTCGTCCATCTCGAAGGCGGCGAGAATGGTTTCGACGAGTACCGTCGCGCGGATCGTGCCGCGCGCAATGCCGACGCCTTCCTGCGCCGCGATGAAGATGTCGTTCCACAGGCGCGCTTCGAGATGGCTTTCCATCTTCGGCAGATAGAAGTAGGGGCCGCTGCCGCGCGCGATCAGTTCCTTCGCGTTGTGAAAGAGAAAGAGCGCGAAATCGAAGATGCCGCCCGAGACGCGCTCACCATCGACGGTCACGTGCTTTTCATCCAGATGCCAGCCGCGCGGGCGCACGATCAGGGTCGCGATCGTGTCATTGAGCTTGTACGACTTGCCGTTCTGCTCCAGCGAGATCGTGCGGCGCACCGCTTCCTTCAGGTTGATCTGGCCGACGATCTGGTTGTCCCAGCTCGGCGCGTTCGAATCCTCGAAGTCCGTCATGTACGAATCCGCGCCGGAGTTGAGCGCGTTGATGATCATCTTGCGCTCCACCGGGCCGGTGATTTCGACGCGCCGGCGTTGCAGGTCCTTCGGCAGCGGCGCGACTTTCCAGTCCCCTTCGCGGATCGATTTCGTTGCTTCGAGGAAGCCGGGGCGCTCGCCCGCATCGAGACGCCTGGTGCGCTCGACGCGCGCTGCGAGCAATTGCTGACGGCGCGGCTCGAACTGACGATGCAGCGCGGCGACGAACGCGAGCGCCTCGGGCGTCAGGATGGTCTCGTAGCCGGGCTTGATGTCGGCTGAGATTGCCATGCCTTTCGGAAGCGAAAGCGGGTTCGATGGATGCGTCATGGTTTTCTCCTTGGTCGGTCAGACGGTTTTGCGAGTGGTTGTGCTTGAAGCGATCAGAGGGCAGCCGGCGGATCGATGCCGGGCGGCCTGCGCGCGCTGCCTGTCTTGCGGCCGCGCGACGCGCTTGCCGCGCGCGCCGCGCCGCCTTCGATGAAAGCGATGAGTTCGGCCATGCCGCGGCCGCTGCCGTGCGGCGCGACACCGAGTTCCTCGAACGGCAGCGCGGCGCGGTTGATCCAGAACGTCGTGTAGCCGAACCATGTCGCGCCGGCGACATTCCAGCCGTTGCTCGACACGAACACGATGTCGCGCGCGGCGGCGCCGAACGCGCGCGTCCCGAGCGCGTACGCAGCGGCGGCGGGCTTGTAGGCGCGCGCGGAATCGGCGGACAGCACGTGATCGAAAAGCCCGCTCATGCCGGCGCTTTTCACGGCGACGTCGAGCATCGGCGGATTGCCGTTCGAGAGAATCGCGAGGGGCATGGCGAGGCCGTCGCGCAACGATCTGAGCGCGGGCACGGTGTCGGGAAACGCGGAGAGGCACGCGTATTCGTCCATCAGCCGCTTCTCGGCGGCGCTCGTCAGCGCGTCGGCGAGCTTCAGGCGCGCGGCCGCGTGGCGCAGCGCATCGACCGTGATCGTCCAGAACGGCTCGTAGTGCGCTCCGGACGGATCGGCGAGCGTGCGCAGTTGCGTGTATTCGATCTGCTTGCGACGCCAGAGCTTCGAAAGCGCCTCGCCGTGGCCGGGAAAAAGCTGCTCGGCGGCCGCGACGACGGAATGGACGTCGAAGAGCGTGCCGTAGGCGTCGAAGATGACTGCTCGGGGAAGCCGGGAGGATTCGAAGGACGATGCGGGTGTCGTTATGGCCGACATAGCCATGCGCTCCGGTTTAGAGGTCGAAGTCATTCTATTCGTGATCGAAGTGATGGAAAAAGCACCGCAGGATCACTTGATCTTTTACTTTTACTTATCTAATCTGACCGTGCGTCCACACATTGACGACGAACACGCATGGATCGATTCAAGCAGATAGAAACCTTTGCCTCGGTCGCGGCGAAGGGCAGCCTGTCGGCGGCGGCGCAGGCGGAGGGCATCGCGCCGGCTGTCATCGGACGCAGGCTCGACGCGCTCGAGGAGCGGCTCGGCGTGAAACTGCTCGTGCGTACGACGCGAAAAATCACGCTCACCTTCGAAGGCTCCGCTTTTCTCGAGGACTGCCAGCGCATCATCAATGACATGCAGAACGCGGAGGCGAGCGTGTCGGCGGGCGGCGTGAAGGCGAGCGGGCATTTGCGCGTGTCCGCGCCGGCGGGCTTCGGACGGCGTCACGTGGCGTCGCTCGTGCCGAAGTTCACGACGCTGCATCCGGATGTGTCCGTCAGCCTCGATCTGACCGACCGCATGGTCGATCTCGTGAACGAAGGCTTCGATTGCGCGGTGCGCCTGGGCGAACTGCCGGATTCGTCGCTCGTGTCTCTGAAACTCGGGGAGAACCGGCGCGTGTGTGTCGCGTCGCCGGACTATCTCGCGAAGCGCGGCGAGCCCGCCGATCTTGCCGCGCTTGCCCATCACAATTGCCTTGCGCTCGGTGCATCGGCGAATCAGCAACGTGGCTGGGTGTTCGAGCAGGATGGCAAGGTCGTGACGATCAAGGTGTCCGGCACGATGGAGTGCTCGGACGGCGCGGTGCTGCATGAATGGTGTCTCGAAGGCCGCGGACTCGCGTGGCGCTCGTGGTGGGAAGTAGGGGAGGACATCGGCGCGGGGCGTCTCGTGAGCGTGCTCGATGCGTTCGCCGCGCCGCCGATCGGCATTCATGCGGTGTTTCCGCAGAGAAGGCATTTGCCGTTGCGCGTGCGGTTGTTTCTCGATTTGCTCAAGCATACGTATAACGCGACGGGGTATTGGCGGTGAATCTGCGGATTGCGAGAAACTTCGGATTCCTATGCGGGCGGTGTGACTGACCGCTCAAAGCGGCACGTCGCCGCGCACATGCATCGAAACTTTCTCCGCGTCCGTCCCGGTTACTACAATAGAACCACGCACTTACACGTGACGCGGAGGACGCCATGTTCAAACACATCCTCGTGCCGACCGACGGCTCCGAGCTATCGCAGAAGGCCATCGACGGCGCGATCGATCTCGCGCAATCCGTTGGCGCGCGCATCACCGCTTACGCGTGCCTGCCTCAATATCCGTATTCGCCTTTCGCCGATGTCGCCGTCGAGCCGCCTGACGACTTCCATGCCCGCGCCGAGAACGAAGCGCGCGAGCATCTGCGCGCCGTCGAGCGTGCCGCCGAGAGCGCCGGCGTGCCCTGCACGAGCGTGACGAGCATCGATGCCGCGCCGTATATCGGCATCATCGAGGCGGCGGAGCAAAATGGCTGCGACGTGATTCTGATGGCATCGCACGGACGCCGTGGACTGGGAAGCTTGCTTATCGGCAGCGAAACGCAGCGCGTGCTGACGCATACGAAGATTCCGGTCATCGTGTACCGCTGATGCCTCAAACGGAAGCGCACCCGGTGCGCTTTCGTTTGAGCGGCGGCCGTCGCGCGATACTGCGTGCGCCACGGCCGCTGCTTCTTTTCAACGCTCTCCCTGATTCACCCTGCCTGACGCGGTATCACGCAACCTTCTTGTCGAAGAACTGCTCGTCTTCGGTCGAGCCGTGCAGCGCGGTCGTCGACGACTCCTTCTCGACCGTCTGCGTCACGGCGTCGAAGTAGCCCGTGCCCACTTCGCGCTGATGCTTCACCGCCGTGAAGCCCTTGTCGGCGGCGGCGAATTCGGCCTGCTGCAACTCGACGAACGCGCTCATCTGCGAACGGGCGTAACCGTGCGCGAGGTTGAACATCGAGTAGTTCAGCGCATGGAAGCCCGCGAGCGTGATGAACTGGAACTTGTAGCCCATCGCGCCGAGCTCGCGCTGGAACTTGGCAATGGTCGCGTCGTCCAGATTTTTCTTCCAGTTGAACGACGGCGAGCAGTTGTACGACAGCATCTTGTCCGGGAACTGCTTGTGGATTGCCTCGGCGAACTTCTTCGCGTATTCGAGATCCGGCTTGCCGGTTTCGCACCACACGAGATCCGCGTAAGGCGCGTAGGCGAGGCCGCGCGAGACTGCCTGGTCGAGGCCCGGCTTCGTGCGGAAGAAGCCTTCCACGGTGCGCTCGCCGGTCAGGAACGGCTTGTCGTTCTCGTCGATGTCGGACGTGACGAGATCGGCGGCTTCGGCATCGGTGCGCGCGATGAGCAGCGTGGGCACGCCGCACACGTCCGCAGCCAGCCGCGCGGCCGACAGCTTCGCGACGTTCTCGCGCGTCGGAACAAGGACCTTCCCGCCCATATGGCCGCACTTCTTGACCGACGCCAGTTGATCCTCGAAGTGTACGCCCGCGGCGCCGGCCTCGATCATCGCCTTCATCAGTTCGAACGCGTTGAGCACGCCGCCGAAGCCCGCTTCAGCATCGGCCACGATGGGCGCGAAGTAGTCGATATAGCCTTCATCGCCCGGATTCTTGCCTTCCGACCATTGGATCTGATCGGCGCGCGTGAGCGTGTTGTTGATCCGCTTCACGACGAGCGGCACCGAATTCGCCGGATACAGCGACTGGTCCGGATACATTTCGCCCGCGACGTTGGCGTCGCCGGCCACCTGCCAGCCCGACAGATAGATCGCCTTGAGGCCGGCCTTGACCTGCTGCATCGCCTGGTTGCCGGTCAATGCGCCGAGCGCGTTGACGAACGGCTCCTCGTGAATCGACGCCCACAGCCGCTCGGCGCCACGGCGTGCGAGCGTGTGCTCCGGCTGCACCGAGCCGCGCAGACGCACGACGTCATCCGCCGAGTAGCCGCGCTTGATGCCTTTCCAGCGCGGATCGCTTTCCCATTGCTGCTGGAGTTGCTGAGCTTGTTGTTGGCGTGAGGTCATAGCGTTTCTCCTTGAGATTGGACTGAACGACGAATCTTGAACCGGTGTTCCTGAACGACTTGAGCTCCGATGCGCCTGATCTGGCAGCCTGCGTTTGCTCAACTCTTATATAAGAGTCTAGGCAAATGACACTCTGCGAAACACCCCCGGGAGGAGATTTTCAGATAATTTTTAAGCTTAATATTCAATGAGATACGGCTTGCATATCGTATCGCGGAATGTCTTTTTCTATCTTGCAACGAGCAGATTTGTGCCGCGCAGCACATCTTTTGCGACGCAAAAGACCATTGCACATCGTGGAATATGGCCAAGGGGCGAAAAAAAACCGATGCGCTGGGCATCGGTTCTTTTTTCGACTCGGAAAGCGGCGTTCTGATCCGCCTCCTTAAAGCCGCTTAGCTGCCGCGGCGCGGTGCGCGCGGGCCGTCGTTGCGGCGTGCGCTGTAGCCGTCGCGCGAGCCGAAGCCGCCTTCGCCACGATTGCCGCCGCGATAGCCGCCATCGCTGTTGCCGCTGCGATAGCCGCCGCCGTCGCGCGAACCTGCGTTCGACTTGTTGCCGTAGCCGCTGGCGTTGCTCGCGCCGTAGCCGCGGCCGCTGCTGCTGCCACCGCCGCTACCGCCGAAACGACGACCGCCGCCGTTGCCGGCCGGTCGGCCACGACCGCCACCGAAACCGCCTTTCGGCGGCGCCTTGCGCGGCTCGAAGCCCGCAACGACATTCACCGGCAGCGGCGTGCGCACGAAACGCTCGATGCGCTTGAGCGCACCCATCTCGGCGTAATGCACGAGGCTCACCGCCGTGCCGCTACGGCCGGCACGACCGGTACGGCCGATTCGGTGCACATAGTCTTCCGCGAACTTCGGCAGGTCGTAGTTGAAGACGTGCGTGATGCCCGGAATGTCGATGCCGCGCGCGGCGACGTCGGTTGCGACCAGCACGCGCACACGGCGCTCGCGCAGTGCGCGAATCGTGCGATTGCGCGCGCCTTGCGGCAGGTCGCCGTGCAGCGCGGCGGACTCGAAGCCCGCATCGGCGAGACGAGTGGCGATGAGATCGGCGTCGCTCTTCGTCGCCGTGAACACGATCGCCTGATCGAGCCCGGAGTCGCGCAACAGATGATCGAGCAGACGATCCTTGTGATCGCGGTCATCGACGTAATGCACGGCTTGCGCGATATTGCCGTTCGCTTCGAGCTTCTGCACGATCTCGATGCGCTCGGGATCCTTCAGCAGACGCCCGGTCAGCGACGTGATCTTGTTGTCGATGGTCGCGGAGAAGAGCAGCGTCTGGCGCGAGGCCGGCGTAGCATCGACGATGCGCTCGATATCTTCGATGAAGCCCATGTCGAGCATGCGGTCGGCTTCGTCGAGCACGAGCATGTTGAGGCTCGACAGATCGATGCGGCCGCGTTCCAGGTGATCGATCAGGCGTCCCGGCGTCGCGACGAGAATCTCGGGATTCTTTGCAAGCAGCATCAACTGCTGGCCATAGGCAACACCGCCGAGAATGCTGACGGTGCGCAGACGGCGCAGGTGCTTGCCGTACGTGGTCGCGGCGGTGGAAACCTGCATCGCGAGTTCGCGTGTCGGCGTGAGCACGAGCAGGCGCGGGCGCGCGACCGGCTGCGGACGGCGGCTGCGGGCGTTCGGGTCCCGCGGCTCGCGCGGTTGCTGCGCTTCCTGCTTTTGCAGTTGCGAGAATTTTTCGATGGCCGGCAGCATGAACGCCGCCGTCTTGCCCGAACCGGTCGGGCTCGAGACGAGCAGGTCGCGACCGGCGAGCGCGGCGGGAATCGCGCGCTGCTGCACGGGCGTCGGGTTCTGATAGCCTGCGGCGGTCAGTGCGGACACGATGTCGGCGCACAGGCCGAGCGATTCGAAAGTGGGGCCGGCGGGTTTTTCGACGGGTGCGTCGATGACCGGAGTATCGGCCGTGGGGGTGATGCCAATGTTTGCTGCGAGATTGTCCAACGGGCTAGCGGTGAAGCTCGAAGTCATGTCGATCCTTGAAACGAGGAATAAGGCGTCGGCGCCAATCGGCATACCCAAGTCGTTGGATTCAGCGAGCGAAGAAACAGCGAGCAAATCGAAAAACGGGGGCTACTCGCGCGAACGTGCGGCGAGCATGTTTTGTTAGAAGCTGTATCGGATACGGCAGGCTCGATCGTTCAACTGAGAACGACGGGCGCTGACGTCAGCCTGATGCATGACGGGCCGCGAAACATACTGCGCGCAATACGACCGCGCAACGGCCTAGCAGGGAGGGGACAGTTTCTAAACTGGATTGGGGCGAAACGCTACGAAGCGCCTTGCTGCGCGAGGCTTTGCCGAAAAGCAGGCAACCCGCAGTCGAGCGCTAACCGCTAGTATATCCGACTTTGCTGCACTGCGCCACATATTGGCGCATGACCGCGCCATCGTCGGGCATCGACGGCGCAGGTGGGATTCGCAGTCGCGTCAGGCCGCTTCGCCGCGCTTGAGCGACGCGACGAGTTCCACATAGCGCGTTTTCGCTTCGTCGGCGGGCGTGCCTTCGAGCGCGGCCCACGCCTCATATTTGTATTTCCCGGCGATGTCCGTGAAACCCGGCTTCTTACCTTGCACATCGCCGATGCTCGCCTGCTTGAACAACGCGTAAAGACGCAACAGCGTCAGATTTCCGGGTCGTTCGGGCAGTTGGGCCACGTCGGCCTGGGCCTGACTGAATTGTTGGTCGATGTCGGTCATGCGTTCTCCGTTCTTATCGGGATAGGTCCAGCGATCTTAGCAAGCGGGGCGCGCGAGACAGGTCGAGGCTTTCCTCCAACCGAGGACGTCTTCCAGACGCGATTCGGATCGCGGCGCCTCTGGCGATCCCGCCGATGCTGCGCATGTCCCGCATTACAATACCGGCTATGACACGCACCGTTTTGCTCGCCCTCGACACGTCGACAGAGTTTTGCTCCGTCGCGCTCCTGCTCGCCGATACCGCTTCTGCCTCCGTTCAATCCGCCGCCGCGCCTCAGTACGTCAACGGCGACACGCGCGTCTGGCTGCGCCACGAGGCGACAGGCGCCGTCTCGAGCACGCGCCTGTTGCCGGCCGTGCGCGAGCTTTTCGACGATGCCGGTCTCGCGCTCGCCGATTGCGCCGCGATCGCATTCGGCGCAGGGCCCGGCTCGTTCACCGGTCTGCGCACCGCGACGGGCGTCGCGCAAGGGCTGGCGTTCGGCCTGAACGTGCCGGTCGTCCCGGTGAGCACGCTGCTCGCATGCGCGGAAGCCGCGCGGCTGAACGATCCGTCGATCCCACCGCGCGTGATCGCGGCGCTCGATGCCCGTATGGACGAGGTGTACTGGGCCGACTTCGAATTCGATGCAGTCGCCGGCGAATGGCGCACGCTGCACGCCGCCGCGCTCGATGCGCCCGGCGCGCTGCCGCTGCCCGGCGTGCCGTTCGCACTCGCCGGCAATGCAGCGGCCGCGTTCGGCGAGCGCCTGCCGGCGGTGGCCGCCGCCGCCCGTGTCGATGGTGAAGCGTTGCCGCACGCGTTGCCGGTCGCGCTCATCGGCTTGCGCGAATTTCGGGCGGGTCGTACGGTCGCGCCCGAGCACGCCGCGCCGGAATACGTGCGGGACAAGGTCGCCCAGACCACGGCGGAGCGCATTCGCGCTCGCGAGGAGGCGCTTCGGTGAGCGGGGTGTTGCTCGCGGATCGGTATCTCACGCCGATGACCGAAGCCGACCTCGACGAAGTCGCCGCGGTCGAAAAGCTCGCCTACGAGTTTCCCTGGAGCCGCGGCAATTTCCAGGATTCGCTGCGCAACGGCTATTACGGCGTGTGCCTGCGTCATGTGACCGGCACGTTGATCGGCTATTGCGTGCTGATGCCCGTCGTCGACGAGATGCATCTGCTCAACCTGTGCGTCGCGCCGTCGGCGCAGCGCGCGGGCGCGGGCCTCACGCTGCTTCGCGAAGCGGTGCGCATCACCCGCACGGAGAAGCTCGAAGGCGTGCTGCTCGAAGTGCGGCCGTCCAATCCGCGCGCGATCCAGCTTTACGAGCGCTTCGGCTTCACGGCCATCGGTCGTCGCAAGAACTATTACCCCGCGCGGCATCGCTCGCGCGAGGACGCAATCGTCATGCGTCTGTCGTTCACGAAGGAGAGTGCGCATGGCGCTCGATGATTCGCTGATTGAAGAACTGGGAATCGGACCGGTCTGGGTCCGGCGAGGTGTCGCGTCCGTGGCGCCGGTCGAGGACGAACGTCCGCCCGCCGAGTCCGCCGCGCTGGTTTCGGAAGCGCCCGCGCCCGTCGGGATGCGGCAAGCGCCGCAGCCTGCCGCGCCGCCTTCCGCCCTGCAGCCGGAATCCGACGTGCCGCCCGTCGATGCCTACGACGATCTTCCCTGGACCGACGACGCGCCCGCCCACGCCGAAGCCGCCGTCGTCGAAGCGCCGAGCGACGTCCATACGCTCGACTGGGATGCGCTCGCCGAGCGTGTCGCGAACTGCGAGCGCTGCCGCTTGTGCGAGCGCCGCACGAACACGGTTTTCGGTGTCGGCGATCGCGAAGCGGACTGGATGCTGATCGGCGAGGCGCCGGGCGAGAACGAGGACAAGCAGGGCGAGCCGTTCGTCGGCCAGGCAGGCAAGCTGCTGGATAACATGCTGCGCGCGCTCACGTTGTCGCGTCAGTCGAACGTCTATATCGCCAACGTGATCAAGTGCCGCCCGCCGGGCAACCGCAATCCCGAGCTCGATGAAGTCGCGCGCTGCGAGCCTTATCT
Organism: Caballeronia sp. INML2; assembly: GCF_023631365.1. NCBI lineage: Bacteria > Pseudomonadati > Pseudomonadota > Betaproteobacteria > Burkholderiales > Burkholderiaceae > Caballeronia > Caballeronia sp. INML2. Next base: position 10,444 of record NZ_JALQDH010000016.1, read on the forward strand.
GCAACGGCAAGTCGAGCTCGTGAAGCCGAAGGTCATCGTCGCGATGGGGCGCTTTGCCGCGCAAAGTCTCCTGAAGAACGAGGCGAGCATCGCGTCGATGCGCGGTCGCGTGCACGAATATCGCGGCGTGCCGGTCATCGTCACGTATCACCCGGCGTATCTGTTGCGCAGCCTCCAGGACAAGGCAAAGGCGTGGGCCGATCTCTGTCTCGCGCGCAACACGTATCGCGAGGCGCTCGCCGCGCTCGGCGTGGAGCAGGGAGCGGAGAAGGGCGGCATCTGATGACCACGCAGGCGAGTGAGCTCACGCGACTCGTCGATTGTTTCGACGACGTCACGGTCCGCGATCTCGCCTGGCTGCTTTTCGCTCCTGATCTGCTGCGCGAGGGTGAAGCTACGCTGGCGCATCCGTTCGCCTCGGCGCAAGAGCGTGACGCGACGCTCGCCTGGCTCGGGACGCTCGATGCCGCGCCACAATCGCTCCACGATCACGCGCACGATCCCAAGTTCACGCGCCTCGGCATCTATGCCGAGAGCCTCATCCGCTTCTTCCTCTCGCACGGGCCCGCTGCGCGCCTCGTCGCGGCGAACGTGCCGTTGCGGCGACAGCGGCGCACCATCGGCGAATGCGATTTTCTGCTCGAATCGACGCACGGCGCGCGGCTGCACTGGGAACTGGCGGTGAAGTTCTACCTGCATATCGGCGATGCCGATGCAGCGTGCCCGGTGCGCCTGGCCGACTACGTCGGACCGAATCTCCAGGATCGCTTCGACCTGAAGTACGCGCGGCTCGTCACGCATCAGCTCGCCCTGACCTCGCGCGCGGAGTTCGCCGCGCTCGGCTTCGGAGGGCCGTGGCGCGCGCAGTTATTCATCAAGGGGCGGCTCTTCTATCACGGCCGCGAAGACGAGCACATCAAGCCCGCGCCCGAGATCGGCGCAAGTCATTTGCGCGGATGGTGGCTGACGGCGTCGGAATGGCGCGAGGCGCGGGCGAACGTATCCGACGATGAACGCGCGTGGGTCGTGCAGCCGCGCATGGCGTGGCTCGCGTCGCGGCTCGACGCGGCTGCCGCCGCGACACTGATCGCGGAATCGGATGCGATCCGCACGCGTCTGGAAACGACCGTCGCGCCGACGATGATCGCCGCTTATGCGCGTGACGCCGCCGGGAAATGGGTCGAGGAATCGCGCGGTTTCATCGTGCCGGACGACTGGCCTGAGCGTGCGCGCGCATTCGCCGGGTCGGCGCCGTGACCAACCGCGCCGATCACCACCAGCGATAGAAGTGATGCACCGGCCCGACGCCATGACCGACGTCGAGCCGCACGCTCGCCTCGATCGCGCCGGTCAGATAGCGCTTCGCTTCGGCCGTCGCGCTCGCGAGATCATCGGTTTGCGGGATCAGCGCCGCGATCGCCGACGACAGCGTGCAGCCCGTGCCGTGCGTATTCTTGAGCGGCACGCGCGCGCCGCCGAGCCGCAGCGACCCGCTCGCCTCGATGAGCCAGTCGGGGCTATCGGATGATGCGAGATGGCCGCCTTTCATCAGCACGGCCTGCGCGCCGAGCGTGCGCAAAGCTTCGCCCTGACGGACCATTGCGTCTTCATCGACGGCGCTTTCGGTGCCGAGCAGCGCCGCCGCTTCGGGCAGATTCGGCGTGACGAGCGTCGCGAGCGGCAGCAGTTCGTCGCGCAGCGCCGCGACCGCGTCCGGCGCGAGCAGCGCGTGATTGCTCTTCGAGATCATGACGGTGTCGAGCACCACATGCGTCGGCCGATGACGCTTCAGCGCATCGGCGACCGCGCGCACGATGCCCGCGTTCGCCAGCATGCCGATCTTCACGGCATCGATGCGGATGTCGTCGAACACGGCGTCGAGCTGCGCGGTGATGAAGGCCGGTTCCGGCGCATGAACCGCCGTGACGCCGCGCGTGTTCTGCGCGGTGAGCGCCGTGACGACGCTCGCGCCGTACGCACCGAGCGCGGAGAAGGCCTTCAGATCGGCCTGGATGCCCGCGCCGCCGCCCGAGTCGGAGCCGGCGATCGTGAGCACGTTGGGAATAGGGTTCGTTGCGGACATATCGGGATCAGGTTCGGGCGCGCACGATGGTCGCGCGCAATGCCGCGGCTGCTTTGCGCGGGTCGGCGGCCTTGCAGATTGCGGAGACCACGGCGAGACCGGCGGGTTTTGCGCGCATCACGTCGGCGGCGTTATGCGCCTGGATGCCGCCGATCGCCACGGTCGGCAGGCGCGCGGCCGCGCAGATATCAGCGAGGCCGTCGATGCCGCAGGGCATGGAGGCGTCGGTTTTCGTCGGCGTTGCGTACACCGGGCCCGCGCCGAGATAGTCGATGACGCCCGCGAGCTTTTCCGCGTCCGCGGTTTCATCGAGATTCGACACCGACAATCCGATCAGCGCATCTGGCCCGAGCAACCGCCGCGCGGCATCGGCGGGAAGATCGCGTTGCCCGAGATGCACCCCATCGGCGCCGACGGCCAGCGCGACATCGACATGATCGTTGATGACGAACGGCACGCCGTGCGCGCGCGTGAGCGGCAGCAACGCGCGCGCGAGCTCGAGCCATGCGCGCTTGTGCCATTCGGGCGCGCGAAGTTGCACGATGGTCGCGCCGCCCTCGAGCGCGGCGCGCGCAACGGCGATCGCGGCATCGTGGCCGCCGCACTGCACGGGATCGAGCACGAGATAGAGCGAGAGGTCGAACGAAGCGCGCATGATCAGCCCGACACGATGTCGCGCTGCACGAGCGTCTTGTCGAACGCTGCGGCGTCGAGCGAGCCGAGCCGGTCCAGATACGCGACGGCAAAGCTGCCGGGCAGGGCGGCGTCGCGCGCGGCGAGTTCGCCCGCGATAGTCGAATACGCGATCGCGGCGAGCGTCGCGGCCCAGAACTCGTCGCGATCCGACGCCGTGCCGACGAACGCCGCAACCGTCGCGGAGAGGGCGCAGCCGACGCCCGTCACGCGCGTCATCAACGGGGAGCCGTTCGACAGCGCGATCACGCGACGGCCATCGGTCACGTAATCGGTCTCGCCCGTCACCGCAACGACGGCCTGCGTCTTCAGTGCCAGGACTTGCGCGGCATCGAGCGCGGCATCGGTGGCGGCGGTGCTGTCGACACCGCGACCGCTCGCCGCGCCCCCCGACAGGCTGATGATCTCCGACGCATTGCCGCGAATCACCGCGGGCTTCGAATCGAGCAGATCGAGCGCGAACTCGGTGCGAAACGAAAGCGGGCCGACCGCGACCGGGTCGAGCACCCACGGCTTGCCCGCGCCGTTGGCGGCATCGACGGCGGCGCGGATCGCGCGGCTCTGCGGCACGTCGAGCGTGCCGAGATTGACCGACAGCGCGTTGGCGAGCGGCGCGAACTCGCCGACTTCCTCGCGCGCGACAACCATCGCCGGCGCGGCGCCGATCGCGAGCAGCACGTTCGCGGTGAAATTGGTGACGACGAGATTCGTCAGGCAGTGCACGAGCGGCGCGCGTTCGCGCACGCGGTTGACGAACGAGAAGAGATCGGCGGCGAGCATGATGAGAGTCTGTCGAAGACGAGGACGAAGACGAAGACGAAGGCGCGCGACGCGTCAGTGCCGCGCTTCACCGATCAGCGCGACCGAATCGAACGCGCGCTGATTGGCCTGATGCCGCCGCATCACGAAGTACATCATCAGGCAGACGAACGAGCCGAACAGCACGATGACGAACTGGATCGGCATGTCGAGCCACACGAGCACCGCGTAAAGGCACAGCATGACGAGCACCGATAGATTCTCGTTGAAGTTCTGCACGGCGATGGAATGCCCGGCGGAAAGCAGCACGTGGCCGCGATGCTGGAGCAGCGCGTTCATCGGTACGACGAAGAAGCCCGACAGGCCGCCCACGATCATCAGGAACACATACGCGACTAGCAGATAGCCGGGGAAGTGCATCTTGCCGAAGTAGATGCCCCAGTGCGCGGGAAAGAGGTGGCGTGTGTAGAACGCCATCAGCATCACGGCGAGGCCCATGACGATGCCGACCGGCAGCACGCTGAGCGAGCGCTTGAGCGGCACACGCGCGGCCGCGAGCACCGCGCCCGCCGCGACGCCGACGGCGATCACGGCCTGCAGGATCGCTGCCTGGGACAGCGTCATGCCGAGCGACACTTCGGCCCATTTCAGCACGATGAACTGCAGCGTCGCGCCCGCGCCCCAGAAGAGCGTGGTGACGGCGAGCGAGATCTGGCCGAGCTTGTCGCGCCACAGCACCAGAAAACAGTCGGCGAAATCGGTGATGAGCTTGAGCGGCCGCGTCTCCTGCTTCGGATAGCGCGCGCCGGTGTCGGGGATGCGCAGGTTGAACATCGCGGCGACCGCGTACATCAGCACAATGACGAGCATTGCGGCTTCGGCGGGCGTGTGGATGCGCGGAATATTCAGTGACAGCAGATGACTTGCGATATGCGGGCTGATGAGCGCGCCGCCCATCACGGTGCCGAGAATGATCGAGCCGACGGTCGTGCCTTCGATCCAGCCGTTCGCGGCGACGAGGCGGTCGGCTGGGAGCAGTTCGGTGAGAATGCCGTATTTTGCCGGTGAATACGCGGCGGCGCCGAATCCGACGATGCCGTACGCGAGCAACGGATGCGCGCCGAGGAGCATCGTCAGACAGCCGACGACCTTGATCGAATTGGTCACGAACATCACGCGGCCCTTGGGCCTGGAATCCGCGAAAGCGCCGACGAAAGCCGCGAGAATCACGTACGACAGGACGAAGAACAGCTTGAGCAGCGGCGTCATCCAGTTCGGGGCGTGAAGGTCTTTCAGCAGTGCGATGGCAGCGATCAGTAGTGCGTTATCGGCCAGCGAAGAGAAAAACTGCGCGGCCATGATGGTGTAAAAACCTTTTTTCATCTGATCCGAAGCTTTCCTCACTGCGGGTGATCCGCCCCGAGCGCCTGTCATGCACTCGGGCTTATGCCTTTCGAAATGGGTTGTGCGCACGGCTTTATAACACGAAAATAGGCGCATTCTGACTAGCAGTAATCTCGATCGGGCGAGAAATGACACGTTCGTGCCTGAGATTCCTCATAACATACTGATTCGCAAGGCGTCCCGGTCGGAGCAGCGCGGCGCGTCCCGCTGTCGTATGCTCACCTTTTTGACCGCACTCACTGCAATTCCACCAAACGCTCATGCCTCGCCCCCTTTCTGCAACGATTCACACCGCCGCACTCGCCAACAACCTCGCCATTGCACGCAAGTACGCGCCGAAATCCAAGATCTGGGCCGTCGTCAAGGCCAATGCGTATGGCCACGGACTCGCCCGGGCGTTCCCCGGGTTGCGCGCGACGGACGGCTTTGGCCTTCTCGACCTCGAAGAAGCCGCGAAGTTGCGTGAACTGGGCTGGGCGGGGCCGATTCTTTTGCTCGAGGGCTTTTTCCGGCCCACGGACATCGACGTAATCGACCGCTACAGCCTGACCACGGCCGTTCACTGCGACGAGCAGTTGCGCATGCTGGAAATGGCGCGCCTCTCGAAGCCCATCAACATCCAGCTGAAGATGAACAGCGGCATGAACCGCCTCGGTTACACGCCGGAGAAATTTCGCGCCGCGTGGGAGCGGGCGCGCGCCGTGCAGGGCGTCGGCCAGATCACGCTCATGACCCATTTTTCCGATGCCGACGGCCCGCGCGGCATTGCGCATCAACTGGAGGCATTCGAGCGCGGCGCGGAAGGCATTGCGGGCGCACGCAGCCTCGCCAATTCGGCGGCCGTGCTGTGGCACCCGGACGCGCATGTGGACTGGGTGCGGCCGGGCATCATGCTCTACGGCGCGTCGCCTTCGGGCGTCACCGCCGACATCGCCGGCACCGGGCTCAAACCCGCGATGACGTTCCAGTCCGAGCTGATTGCCGTGCAGACCGTCGACGCGGGAAGCAGCATCGGTTATGGCTCCACCTATACGGCGAACGCGCCGATGCGCGTCGGCGTGGTCGCGTGCGGCTACGCGGACGGGTATCCGCGCGTGGCGCCGGAAGGCACGCCCGTGATCGTCGATGGCGTGAGGACGAAGCTCGTCGGCCGCGTGTCGATGGACATGCTGACGGTCGACCTCACCCCGTGCCCCAGCGCGGGCATCGGCTCGCGCGTCGAGCTGTGGGGCGCGAATCTGCCGATCGACGACGTTGCCAGTGCGGCGGGCACCGTCGGCTATGAACTCATGTGCGCGATCGCGCAGCGCGTGCCGGTGCGCGCGGAGTAACTCTTTCAGCATCATTAACGCAATTCGAAGCAAGGCTCTGTGTGGCGAAAGCAGCAAAAGCAAAAACGCTCTATACGTGTAGCGAATGCGGCGGACAGGCGCCGAAATGGACCGGCCAGTGCGCCGCGTGCGGGGCGTGGAACACGCTGGTGGAATCGGTGGAACAGGCGGCATCCGCGCATCGCTTTCAGGCGCTCGCGAAGAGTTCGCCGGTGCGAAAGCTCGCCGAAATCGAGGCGTCGGACGTGCCGCGCTTCACGACTGGAGTCGGTGAATTCGACCGTGTTCTCGGCGGCGGGCTGGTGCCGGGCGGCGTGGTTCTGATCGGCGGCGATCCGGGCATCGGCAAATCGACGCTTCTGTTGCAATCGCTCGCCGAGATCGCGCGCGAGCGGCCCGCGCTCTATGTGAGCGGCGAGGAGTCCGGCGCGCAGATCGCGTTGCGCGCGCAGCGCCTCGGGCTGATCGGCGACGCGAGCGCGGCGGGCGATCTTGCGCTGCTGGCGGAAATCCAGCTCGAAAAAATTCAGGCGACGATCGACGAGCACCGCCCGGAAGTCGCTGTGATCGATTCCATCCAGACCATCTACTCGGAGGCGCTGACGTCCGCACCCGGCTCGGTCGCACAGGTGCGCGAGTGCGCGGCGCAACTGACGCGCATTGCCAAGCAGACGGGCACGTCGATCATCATGGTCGGTCACGTGACGAAGGAGGGCAGTCTCGCGGGGCCGCGCGTGCTCGAGCACATCGTCGATACGGTGCTGTATTTCGAGGGCGATACGCATTCGTCGTTCAGGCTCGTGCGCGCGTTCAAGAATCGATTCGGCGCGGTCAACGAGCTCGGCGTCTTCGCGATGACGGAAAAAGGCTTGCGCGGCGTCGCGAATCCGTCGGCGCTGTTCCTGTCGCAGCACGAGCAGAGTGTCCCGGGTTCGTGCGTGCTCGTGACGCAGGAAGGCTCGCGGCCGCTGCTGGTCGAGGTGCAGGCGCTCGTCGATACGGCGCACGTGCCCAATCCGCGCCGGCTCGCGGTCGGTCTCGAGCAGAACCGGCTGGCGCTCTTGCTGGCGGTGTTGCACAGGCACGCGGGCATCGCGTGCTTCGATCAGGACGTGTTCCTGAATGCGGTCGGCGGCGTGAAGATCACCGAGCCCGCCGCCGATCTGGCCGTGCTGCTCGCCATTCACTCGTCGATGCGCAACAAGCCGCTGCCCAAGGGCCTCATCACATTCGGAGAAGTAGGCCTGGCGGGCGAGATCCGGCCCTCGCCGCGCGGTCAGGACCGCCTGAAGGAAGCCGCGAAGCTCGGTTTCTCAATGGCGCTGATTCCGAAGGCGAACGCGCCGAAACAGGCGATCGACGGTCTGAAGGTGGTCGCGGTGGACCGTATCGAGGAAGCGATCGACCGGGTTCGCGACCTTGAATGACCGGTTGATCGGACCCTTCGTAACGCGGCGTAAGAATCCGGTTGCGCAATGTAACCCAAGCGATGCGCGGTTTTTCTATCCTTGCAGGGCTACCTCATTAGGGTAAGTTCGCGGCCAACTTCGCTAAAAGGCGGCGCAAGAAGCGAAGTGACCGGAAGGATCGAGAGGACCACGCATTGAAACACGCCAAATCAACCCGGCCGAAGCCCGCGTTCCATCTGCGCGGATGCCGCGTTTCCGCGCCGCTTCAGCAGCCTTGGGGAAGCGGTTGCCGAATTGTCGAATGGATCGACGAGCAAGGGCAGATCTCGCGCCGCGTCGTCGCGGCCGACATCACCGAGGACGAAGTCGTCGCGACCATTCGCCAGCATGTGACGGGCCGCAAGCACGTGCTCATCGACGACGAACACCAGCCGCGCCAGGTCTTGCCTCGGCGGTAGGCTTTCCGCTTTTCAGGTTGCGTCGCGGCGAAAGAGCGGATGCGCCGCCGCTTCGGCGGGTGTGAGCACAGGCGCGACGCAGCAATCGAGCGGCTCCAGCAGAGTCATCCATTCGTCGCGCGTGCGTTCGCGAAAGCGCGCGGCAAGCTCCGCCGACAATTCCGCCGCATCCGCGCCGCCGATCGCCTGGCCGAGGCTCCAGTGCCGCGTCGCCCAGTCGGGGCGGCCGAGCGCCTCGCACAACGTCTGCCAGAACTTCAGTTCCAGTGCGCCGACCGCGACGAAGCGGTCATCGCGCGTGCGATATACGTCGTAACAGGGCACGCCGCCGTTCAGAAGGCCCGCGCCGGCGCGCGTCCCCGATTCATTGGCGCTGGCGAGCGCGATGTGCGCCATCACGTTGTGGGCGTGCGTCGCGTGCGTCATCGACACGTTCAGACAGCGCCCTTCGCCGCCGCGGGCGACATGCCACGCCGCCGCGAGTATTTCCATGACGGCCGAGAGTGCCCCGCCGAGCAGATCCGCCAGCTGAAAACCCGGTGCGACGGGCGTGCCGTCGCGCGTCGCGAGCTGATCGAGCACGCCCGCATAGGCGATGTAGTTCAAATCGTGACCGGCCTTGTGCGCGAACGGACCGTCGCTGCCGAAACCCGTGATCGCGCAATAGACGATCTTCGGATTCGCCTCGCGCAATACGTCATAGCCGACGCCGAGGCGCGCCATCACCGAAGGGCGGAAGCTCTCGACCAGCACATCCGCGTCCCGCGCGAGTTCGATGAGCTTCGCGCGGCCTTCGTCGGTCTTGAGATCGAGCGTGAGCTGCCGCTTGCCACGATTGACGATGCGATAGAACGCGCTCGGCGTACCGCTTTGCCGGTCGGCTTCGGTTTGCAGCATCGTGCGCGCGTAGTCGCCTTCACCAGGCGGCTCGATTTTGAGCACGTCCGCGCCGAGTTCGGCGAGACGCAAGGTGGCGACGGGACCGGGAAGCAGCCGCGTCAGATCCAGCACGCGCAGGCCGGTGAGAGAAGGCGTCAAGTCGTCGATCTCCGGTTATGAGCCGATTTGCGCCAGTTCCTCGTGCGCTTCCAGCCACTCCATTTCGAGCGTTTCGAGGCGCGCATTGACTTCGCCCTGACGGCGGATCGTCTCGGTGAGCTTCGCCTTCATGGCGGCTTCGTAGCTCACCGGGTCGGCGACGAACGCATCGAGCTGCGTCTTCTCCGCGTTGAGCTTCTCCATCTCCTTCTCGATTTTCGCGATGCGCGACTGCAGCGGCTTCTTCAGATGCGCGAGCTTCTGCCTCTCCTGAGCTTCCTGCCGACGCTGTTCCTTGCGATTGAGCCCGCCGTCCTGCGCGTCGCCCGATGCCGCGCCGCCGGCTTCCTTTGCCGCCGCGCGCGTCTCGGCGGCGTGTTGCAGGAGCCAGTCGCGGTAGTCATCGAGATCGCCGTCGAACGGGCTCAGGCGATGTTTCGCGACGAGCATGAAGGTATCGGTCGTCGCGCGCAGCAGGTGCCGGTCGTGCGACACGAGAATCAGCGTGCCTTCGAATTGCGCGAGCGCCATCGTCAAAGCGTGGCGCGTTTCGAGGTCCAGGTGGTTGGTCGGCTCGTCGAGCAACAGCAGATTCGGCTTCTGCCAGATGATGAGCGCCAGCGCGAGCCGCGCCTTCTCGCCGCCCGAGAAGGGCGCGATTTTCGCTGTCGCCATGTCGCCGGAGAAGTTGAAGCTGCCGAGGAAATCGCGCAGTTCCTGCTCGCGCGTGTCGGGCGCGAGGCGCGCGAGATGGGCAAGCGCCGAATCGTCGGGGCGCAGTGTTTCGAGCTGATGCTGCGCGAAATAGCCGATTTTCAGGCCCTTGCCCTGCCGGACGCCGCCAGAGAGCGGTTCGAGCGTCTGCGCGAGCGTTTTGATGAGCGTCGACTTGCCCTGGCCGTTCGCGCCGAGCAACCCGATGCGCTGTCCGTTCTGGATCGACATCGTCACGCCCTCGACGATCGGAATCTCGTCGCCTGCATCGTTGTGATAGCCGCAGCGCACGCTCTCCATGACCATCATCGGATTGGGCGCGGCATCGGGCTCGCGGAATTCGAACGTGAAGGGCGAACTCGCATGCGCGGGCGCGATCAGCTCCATCTTCTCCAGCGCCTTCACCCGGCTTTGCGCCTGTTTCGCCTTGGTCGCCTTGGCCTTGAAGCGGTCGATGAAGCTCTGCAGATGCGCGACGGTCTTCTGCTGCTTTTCATACGCGCTCTGCTGCAGCGCGATCTGCTGCGCGCGCAGCACTTCGAACTGGCTGTAATTGCCGCCGTAACGCTTCACCTGACGATTCTCGAGATGCAGCGTGACATTGCAGACCGAATCGAGAAACTCGCGGTCGTGCGAAATGACGACGAGCGTGCCCGGATAGCGGCCGAGCCAGTCTTCCAGCCAGACGATGGCGTCGAGGTCGAGGTGGTTGGTCGGCTCATCGAGAAGCAGCAGGTCGGACGGGCACATCAGCGCCTGAGCGAGATTCAGGCGCATGCGCCAGCCGCCCGAAAAGCTCGTTACCGGCTCGCGCGTCTGCTCAAGCGTGAAGCCGAGGCCGAGCAGCAGCGTTTCGGCGCGCGCGGGCGCGGTGTAGCCGTCGGCGTCCGCGAAGGCGGCGTGGGCTTCCGCTTCGGCTGCGCCTTCGTGCGCGGCGGAGGCCGCCGCGATGCGCGCTTCGATCTCGCGCAGATGCGTGTCGCCATCGAGCGTGTAGTCGAGCGCGCTGCGGTCCACTGCGGGCGTTTCCTGCGCGACATGCGCGATGCGCCACGACGGCGGCATCGAGAAATCGCCGCCGTCCGCGTGCAACTCGCCGCGCAGCACGGAAAAGAGCGTGGACTTGCCTGCGCCGTTCGCGCCGACGAGACCGGCTTTCTCGCCCGGATTGAGCGTGAAGCTCGTGTCTTCGAAGAGCGGCTTGGTGCCGCGGGACAGGCTGAACTGATTGAAGCGGATCACGTCGGATTGGCGGCGAAAAGGGCGCGGCTTTGAGGGAAAGCGCTATTTTAGACTGGACCGGTTGCGAGGCAGGGGTCGGCCGTTCGGCCGATGGCAGGCGAACGCGCGCCGGGTTAGCATCGCCTATCATTCACCGACTTCATTTCGCGGAGCACGCCATGAGCGCAGCCAACGAAGGCATCTACGGCTTTTCGGCCGAAACACTCGACGGCGCGACCGTCGGTCTCGACATCTACCGCGACAAGGTGCTGCTCATCGTGAATACGGCGAGCGAATGCGGTTTCACACCGCAGTACAAGGGTTTGCAGGAGATCTATCAGCAATTTGCGGGGCGCGGTTTCGAGGTGCTGGGTTTTCCGTGCAACCAGTTCGGCAAGCAGGAACCGGGCGACGCGGGGCAGATCGGCGCGTTCTGCGAGAAAAACTACGGCGTGACGTTTCCGATGTTCGCCAAGATCGAGGTGAACGGCGCGAACGCGCATCCGCTCTACAAGTATCTGAAGGACAAGGAACCCGGCCTGCTCGGCATCGAGGCCATCAAATGGAACTTCACGAAGTTCCTGGTCGACCGGAAAGGGAGCGTCGTCAAGCGTTTTGCGCCGCAGACGAAGCCCGAATCGATCACGGACGACATCGAGAAACTGCTCTGAGCGGCGCGCGCGTTCAGAGGATCGGCGAGAAAAGGCGCGCGACGTGCATCGCCATGCGGAGCCAGAACGTCTTGCCGCGGTAGTCGTTGCTGTCGATCTCGAAGGAATCCGCGAAGTCGGCGAGCAGCATCGATTCGACCTGGCTCGCGAACGCGCGATCGACCGTCAGCACCGTGATTTCGAAGTTAAGGCGAAACGACCGGTTGTCGAGATTCGCGCTGCCGATCGACGCGGCGATGTCGTCGACGAGCACGACCTTCTGATGCAGAAAGCCCGGCCTGTAGCGGAAGATGCGCACGCCCGCCTGAACGAGGTCGTACGCATACAGCCGGGATGCCGCGAAGACCACGCGATGGTCGCGACGGCTCGGAATCAGGATGCGCACGTCCACGCCGCGCATCACCGCAAGCCTGAGCGCCGAAAATACGGCTTCGTCGGGAATCAGATAGGGCGATGTGATCCAGATGCGCTCGCGCGCCGCGTTGATCGCCTCGACGAAAAAGAGCGAGCAGGTCTCCTGTTTGTCGGCGGGACCGCTCGACAGCACCATGCAGTGCATGTTCTCGTCCGAATGCGGCGCGGGGCCGAGTTCGGGCAGACGCTGCGTCGCCCAGTACCAGTCTTCGGTGAACACGAACTGGATGCTCGCGACCGCCGGCCCGCGCACTTCCACGTGCGTGTCGCGCCACGGCGAGAGCCGCGGATTGCCGCCGAGATATTCGACGCCGACGTTGTGCCCGCCGACGAACGCGCGCTTGCCGTCCACCACGACGATCTTCCGATGATTGCGGAAGTTGATCTGGAAACGGTGCACGAACTTGCGGGTGGCCGCGAACGGATGCGCCTCGACGCCGCCCGCGCGCAGCGCGCTCACGTAGCGATGCGGCAGGTCGAAGCTGCCGATGCTGTCGTACAGGAAATACACGCGCACGCCGGCCTGGGCTTTCTTGATGAGCGCGTCCTTGAGCAATTCGCCGAGCGCGTCGGCGCGCACGATGAAAAACTGCACGACCACATAGTGTTCCGCTGCGGCTATGGCTTCGAGGATAGCCGTGAACGTGGCGTCGCCATTGATGAGCACGCGCGCCGAGTTGCCGCGCAAAAACGGCATGCCGGAAAGTCGCTGCAAGGTGCGGATCGTCGGATTGCCGAGATAGGACGCCGGTCCCGGCGCGATTTCGCCGCGCACGCCGGTGGCATCGACGAGCGCAGCGGCTTCGGGCGCATCGCTGCGTGCGCCGGAGTCCCATTCGGCGGGCTTCGAGCGGCTGCGCAGGATCTCGATCTCCAGCCGACGCTCGTCGATATAGCCCGCAAACTTGCTGCGGCCGAGGAAGAGATAGGGAATCAGCGTGAAGTAGGGCATCGCGACGAGCGACACCGCCCACGCCACCGCGCCTTGTGACGTGCGAGTGTTGATGACGGCATGGATGGCGGCGATCACGCCGAGCACATGCGCGGCCATCACGAGCGTGCCGAGGTGTAGCCAGTCGGATGCTTGCATAGACGCGGGGAGGAGCGAAGGGCCTCGCTATTGGCGAGTTGCCATATTACCCAACCCTTTCCCGCGAAGTGTTAGCGAACGTTGCCGCGCGTGCGCCGCAACGTTCGCCTGAGCGGAAGGCTCACGCCGGAAGATCGGCGGCCTGGATCAGGAACACGTTGTCGTCGCCGGCGCTCGTCGAGAGCCAGACGAGATCGAGACCGCCGAGCGCGGCTTCCACGTTCGGCCGCTCGTTGCCGATTTCGACGACGAGCACGCCGTCTTCGGTCAGCCACTTGCGCGCGTCGCGCACGATGCGCCGCACGACGTCCATGCCATCCGCGCCGCCCGCGAGCGCGAGCTCGGGCTCGTGCCGGTACTCTTCCGGCAGCGCCTGCATCGCCTGTGCGTTGACGTAGGGCGGATTGGTGATGATCACCTCGTAACGCGCCGGCGGCAGCGGCGCGTACAGGTCACCTTCGTAGAGGCTCACGCGCGCGTCGAGCCCGTATTCGTCGACGTTGCGGCGCGCGACCGCGAGCGCATCGGCCGAGATGTCGACGGCATCGACATCGGCGTTTTCGAAGGCTTGCGCGGCGAGGATCGCGAGACAGCCGGAGCCGGTGCACAGCTCGAGCACGCGCGTGACCTGATCCGGATCGGCGACATACGGCTGCAAGCCGTCCTGCAGCAACTCGCCGATGAACGAACGCGGCACGATCACGCGCTCGTCGACGTAGAAGCGGCGGCCGTGCATCCACGCTTCCTGCGTGATGTACGCGGCGGGAATGCGCTCCTTCGCGCGGCGCTCGATCACTTTCATGACGGCGTCGATTTCGTTGTCGAGCAGGCGCGCGTCGAGGAACGGGTCGAGCGTGTCGAGCGGCAGATGCAGCGTATGCAGGATCAGATACGCGGCTTCGTCGTAGGCATTGGCCGAGCCGTGGCCGAACGACAGGCCTGCTTCGGTGAAACGCGAGACGCCGAAGCGCAGCAGGTCGCGCACGGTGGTGAAGGGCAGCGCCATTGAAGGCTCCTTGTTATTGTGAGATTGAATTCAGGCGATCAGTGCTTCGAGCACGCGCCGGTACACGTTCTTGAGCGGCTCGATGAAGCGCACGTCGACATGCTCGTCGATCTTGTGGATCGTGCCGTTGGGCGGGCCGAACTCCACGACCTGATCGCAGATTTGCGCGATGAAGCGTCCATCGGACGTTCCGCCCGAGGTAGACAGTTCGGTGCGCACGCCGGTTTCATCGACGATGGCTTTTTCGAGCGCATCCGAAAGCGCGCCGCGCGGCGTGAGAAAGGGCAGGCCGCTCACGATCCATGTCAGATCGTAGTCGAGGCCGTGCCTGTCGAGAATCGCGCGCACACGGCTTTGCAGGCTCTCGACCGTGCTCGCCGTCGAGAAGCGGAAGTTGAACATCAGATCGGCGTGGCCGGGAATGATGTTGGTCGCGCCCGTGCCGGAGTGCAGGTTCGACACTTGCCAGGTCGTCGGCGGGAAGTATTCGTTGCCGTCGTCCCAACGCTCGGCGACGAGTTCGGCAAGCGCCGGCGCGAGCAGATGCACCGGATTCTTCGCGAGATGCGGATACGCAATATGCCCCTGCACGCCCTTGACGACGAGCTTGCCTGTCATCGAGCCGCGCCGGCCGTTCTTGACCATGTCGCCGAGCGTGGCGTTCGAGGTCGGCTCGCCGACGATGCAGTAATCGAGCCGCACGCCACGCGCCTTCAACGCTTCGACGACCTTGATCGTGCCGTCGGTCGCGGGGCCTTCTTCATCGCTCGTGATGAGAAACGCGAGCGTTCCGCGATGCTCCGGATGTTTTGCGACGAACTCTTCGCTCGACACGACGAACGCCGCGAGCGACGCCTTCATGTCCGCCGCGCCGCGGCCGAAGAGCTTGCCGTCGCGATGCGTCGGTGTGAAGGGTGGCGAGGTCCATTGTTCGAGCGGACCCGTCGGCACGACATCGGTGTGGCCGGCGAACGCGAGCAGTCTGGCCGATGCGTCCGTGCCGCGCCTCACGGCCCACAGGTTGGTGACGCCGCCCGATTCGATTGTTTCGCATTCGAAGCCGATCGCCGCAAGCCGCTCGATCATGAGCGCCTGACAAGCCTGGTCGTCGGGCGTGACGGATGCGCGTTCGATCAGCGCTTCGGTGAGGGAAAGGGTCGCGGACATGGTCGTATTAGGTCGGTGCGATAAAAAATGCCGGCGCGCAGGCCGGCACTCGTAGCAATCCTGCGATGACCGTCGAGTTCACAGTCATCGCGTTCGCTCAGGCGAAGAGCGTTTCGTACTGCTCGGCCGAAAACCCGAGCGTCTTCACGCGCCCGTTCACGACGACGACCGGCCGCTTGATGATCGACGGCTTGTGAATCATCAGCGCGATCGCGCCGCCGGTCGTATCGGCTTCGGCCTTGTGCACGTCGGACAAGCCGCGCCACGTCGTGCCGCGCTTGTTGATGAGCTGGTCGAGCGGCACGTCCTTCAGCCAGTCCTGAATCAGCGCATTCGACACGCCGGCCTTCTTGAAGTCGTGAAACTCGAACGGCACGCCGTGCTCTTCCAGCCACACGCGCGCTTTTTTCACGGTGTCGCAATTCGGAATGCCGTAGACGACGGTGGTCGGAGTGGAACCGCGCGCCACGATCAGTCGCCTCGCAGCAGTTCGTTGAGGCCGACTTTCGCGCGCGTCTTGGCGTCGACCTTCTTGACGATCACGGCGCAGTACAGGCTGTGCGAGCCGTCCTTCGACGGCAGATTGCCCGCGACGACGACCGAGCCCGCCGGAATGCGGCCATAGCTGACTTCGCCGGTTTCGCGGTCATAGATCTTGGTCGACTGGCCGAGATACACGCCCATCGAAATGACGGAATTCTCTTCGACGATCACGCCTTCCACCACTTCCGAACGCGCGCCGATGAAGCAGTTGTCCTCGATGATGACCGGGTTCGCCTGCAGCGGCTCCAGCACGCCGCCGATGCCCACGCCGCCCGACAGATGCACGTTCTTGCCGATCTGCGCGCACGAGCCGACGGTGGCCCATGTGTCCACCATCGTGCCTTCGTCGACATACGCGCCGATGTTGGTGTACGACGGCATCAGCACGACGTTCTTCGCGATGAACGAGCCGCGGCGCGCGATGGCCGGCGGCACGACGCGGAAACCGCCCGCCGCGAAATCTTCGGCCGTGTAGTTCGCGAACTTCGAAGGCACCTTGTCGTAGAACTGCGAGTAGCCGCCCGCGGGCATCGGCGCGTTGTCTTCCAGGCGGAACGACAGCAGCACGGCCTTCTTCAGCCACTGATTCACGACCCAGTCGCCGTCACGTTTTTCGGCGACGCGCATCTGGCCACGGTCGAGTTGCTCGATTGCGTGCGCGACGGCTTCGCGGACTTCGGCGGGCGCGGCCTTGGGCGAAAGCTCGGCGCGGTTTTCCCAGGCGGTATCGATGATGCTCTGAAGTTGTTGCGACATAGTGATATCAAGGATGGAGGATTGGACCGGCGACGCTCGATGTGCGTCAGGACTTGAGCGAGCGGCAGAATTCGACGATGCGGCGGGCTCCTTCGACACATTCCCCGGTCTCGGCCACGAGCGCGATACGCACGAACCCTTCACCGGGATTCGTGCCGTGCGCGAGGCGAGCGAGAAAAGAGCCCGGCAGAACCGTCACATTATAGTCGGCGTACAGGCGCGCCGCGAACTCGGTATCCGTGAGCCCGGTGCCCGAAACGTTCGCCCAGAGGTAGAACGCGGCGTCGGGCAGGCGCACGTCGAGCACGTCGGCGAGCATCGGCGTGACTGTCTGGAATTTTTTCAGATACTTCGCGCGGTTGTCGCGCACGTGCGTTTCATCCTGCCACGCGACGACGCTCGCGCGCTGAAACACCGTCGACAGCGCCGCGCCGTGATAGGTGCGGTAGAGCAGGAAGTCCTTCAGGATCGACGCATCGCCCGCGACGAAGCCCGAGCGCATGCCGGGCACGTTCGATCGCTTCGACAGGCTCGAGAGCATCACGAGACGCTCGAAGCCGCGATTGAGCAGCCGCGCCGCTTCGAGGCCGCCGAGCGGCGGATTGGTCTCGTCGAAATAGATTTCCGAATAGCATTCGTCCGACGCGATCACGAAGCCGTGCTTGTCTGACAGCGCGAAGAGCTCGCGCCAGTTCTCGAGCGTGAGCACCGCGCCGGTCGGATTGCCCGGCGAGCACACGTAGAGCAGTTGCGTGCGTGCCCAGATGTGCTCGGGCACCGCCGAATAGTCGCACGCGAAATTGCGCGCGGGATCGCTGTTGACGAAGTACGGCTCGGCGCCCGCGAGCAGGGCTGCGCCTTCGTAGATTTGATAGAACGGGTTCGGGCAGAGTACGATGGGCGGTTCGGCGGCGTTCGTCGTACGACTGTCGATCACGGTCTGCGCGAGCGCGAAGAGCGCTTCTCGCGAGCCGGAAACGGGCAGGACCTGCGTCGCCGCATCGATCGATTCGAGGCCGTAGCGCTGCATCACCCATGCCGCGATCGCCGCGCGCAGCGGCTCGCTGCCGAGCGTCGCCGGATAAGAGGCGAGACCGTCGAGCGCATGGATCACCGCGTCGCGGATCAGCGGCGGCGTCGGATGCTTCGGCTCGCCGATGCCGAAGCTGATCGGCGTGAATCCGGCGCGAGGCTCGATGCCTTTGAAGAGCGCACGAAGCTTTTCGAAGGGATAAGGCTGAAGTTTCTTGAGAAGTGGATTCACGGCGTGACCGGTAAGCAGTGAGCGATGCGCGCGAGGCAGTAAAGCGCCTGCGAGGAAGGCATCGAAAGACATCGAACGGACGCGAAGCAAGCGGACGATTATAGCGCGCGCCCCTGGCTCGAAAGCGGGCAGCGGCGCGCGGCACGAAGGACAAGACACGAATGAACAAGCTCGAAAAGGGCATGATGGGCGGGGCGCCGGCATGACCCGCGGACTGCGCAATGCATGGCCGACGCTCGCGATCATGCTGGGCGCCTCGGTGTGGGGCCTCGTCTGGTACCCGATGCGCATGCTCGCCGCGATGGGCCTCTCCGGCACGGCCGCCAGCGCGACGACGAGCGCCGCCGCGTGCGTCTTCGTGCTGCTCGCCAAACGCCGCTCGATCAGTACGCTCTCCTGGCACTGGCTGCTCGTCGGGCTAGGCGTGGCGGCGGGCGTGACCAATATCGGTTTCGTGTGGGGCGCGATCCACGGCCAGGTGATGCGCGTGCTGCTGCTCTTCTATCTGACGCCCGCGTGGACCGCGATCTTCGCGCACTTCATCCTGAAAGAACGCCTGACTCGCGCCGATGCGGCGCTCTCGCTGCTCTCGCTCGCGGGCGCCGTGACGATGCTCTGGTCGCCCGAGCTCGGCGTGCCGTTGCCCGCCGATCTCGCGGAATGGGCGGGTCTCGTCGGCGGCATGGGCTTCGCGATGAGCAACGTGCTTGTCGTGAAGGTCACGCGCATCCTGCCCGCGATGAAGCCCGAGATGCGCACGGCCGTGATCTTCGGCGGCGCGGCGCTGATCGCGTCTGTCGTCACGCTGTTCGAGCCGATGCCCGCGCCGCCCGCCGCCGCGCTCCTGCCCACGGTGACGTTTATCGTGATCGGGCTGGGCGTCGTGCTCGCGGGCAACAACATGATCGTGCAGGTCGGGCTCGCGCGGGTGCCCGCCAATCGCGCGTCGATCATCATGCTCTTCGAGCTCGTCGTCACCGCGCTCTCGGCGTGGCTGTTCGCAGGCGAAGTGCCCGGCCCGCGCGAATGGGCGGGCGGCGCGTGCATCGTCGTGGCGTGCGTGCTGTCGGCGTGGGTGCATCGACAGGGCGCAGCGCGCTCGCCTCCCGCGCCCGAAGCGCTCGACATCGTAGAAGAGGCGCCGGAAAGCAAAAAGAAATCGACTCGCGCGATGGTATGATGGTGTCCGCTTCGCCGGGACACGCATGCGTCGTCGCGTTGCGTGACCGAATGCGATCGACGCGCCGCAATGCGGCTCGTCTGCCATCTATCCTCCGTCATCAATTCCAAACAGCGATATCGCCGTGCGTCTGACCTCGATAAAACTCGCTGGCTTCAAGTCCTTCGTCGATCCCACGCATTTCCAGGTCCCCGGCCAGCTCGTCGGCGTGGTCGGACCGAATGGCTGTGGCAAGTCCAACATCATCGATGCCGTGCGCTGGGTGCTCGGCGAATCGCGCGCCTCCGAGTTGCGCGGCGAATCGATGCAGGACGTGATCTTCAATGGCTCGACGGCGCGCAAACCCGGCAGCCGGGCGAGCGTCGAACTCATATTCGATAACGCCGACGGCCGCGCCGCCGGCCAGTGGAGCAGCTACGGCGAAATCGCCGTGAAACGCGTGCTGACGCGCGACGGCACCTCCAGCTACTACATCAACAATCTGCCCGCGCGCCGCCGCGACATTCAGGACATCTTCCTCGGCACGGGCCTCGGCCCGCGTGCCTACGCGATCATCGGGCAGGGCATGATCGCGCGCATCATCGAGGCGAAGCCGGAAGAGCTGCGCGTGTTCCTCGAAGAAGCTGCCGGGGTGTCGAAGTACAAGGAGCGCCGTCGCGAGACCGAGAACCGTCTGCATGACACGCGCGAGAACCTGACGCGCGTCGAGGACATCGTCCGGGAGCTGTCGACCAATCTCGAGAAGCTCGAAGCGCAGGCGGTCGTCGCGACGAAGTACAAGGAACTGCAGACCGAGGGCGAAGAGAAACAGCGTCTGCTGTGGCTCTTGCGCAAGAAGGAAGCGGGCAACGAAGCCGAACGCCAGCAGCGCGCGATCCGCGAGGCGCAGGTCGAGCTCGAGGCGCAGACCGCGCGTCTGCGTGAAGTCGAAGCGCAACTGGAAACGCTGCGTGTCGCGCACTACAGCGCAAGCGACGCGATGCAGGGCGCGCAAGGCTCTCTTTACGAAGCCAATGCCGAAGTGAGCCGGCTCGAGGCGGAGATCCGCTTCATCGTCGAGTCGCGCAATCGCGTGCAGGCGCAGATCGCCGCGCTCACCGCGCAGCGCGAGCAATGGCAGGCGCAGGCGCAGAAGGCGCGCGACGAGATCGACACCGCGACCGAAGCGCTTGCCGAAGGCGAGGAAAAAGCCGCGATCGCAGCCGATACCGCCGCCGCGAAGCACGACGCGCTGCCCGCGCTCGAAGCCCGCTGGCGGGATCACCAGACGCAACTGAACGAAGAGCGCGCGGGCATCGCGCGCGCGGAGCAGGCGCTCAAGCTCGAAGCGGCGCATCAGCGCAACGCGGATCAGCAGCTTCAACAATTGCAGCAGCGCCAGGAGCGGCTCAAGAGCGAAGCGAGCGGGCTGGACGCGCCCGACGAGGCGCATCTCGAAGAGTTGCGCATACAGCTCGCCGAAAACGAAGAGATTCTTGCCGAAGCGCAAGCGCGCCTCGCCGATGCGCAGGAAACGGTGCCGCGCCTGGACGCTGAGCGCCGCGAAGCGCAGGAGCGCGTTCAGAAGGAAAGCGCGCAGATTCACCAGCTCGAAGCGCGCCTCGCCGCGTTGAAGCAGCTTCAGGAAAGCGTGCAGACCGAAGGCAAGATTCAGCCGTGGCTCGACAAGCACGAGCTCGGCGCGCTGCCGCGTCTGTGGAAAAAGCTGCACGTCGAGCCCGGCTGGGAAGCGGCGCTCGAATCCGTGTTGCGCGAGCGTCTTGCCGCGCTCGAAGTATCGAATCTGGATTGGGTCAAGGCGTTCGCCACCGATGCGCCGCCCGCCAAGCTCGCGTTCTATTCGCCGCCCGTCGCGGGCAAGCCGGTTCAGACGCCGGAGGGCTTGCGCCCGCTGCTGTCGCTCGTGCGCATCGACGATCCGGGTCTGCGCGCCGTGCTCAACGAATGGCTCGCGACGACGTTCATCGTCGACGATATCGCGCAGGCGCTGGCCTCGCGCAATCAGTTGCCGGAGGGCGCCGCGTTCGTCGTGAAAGCGGGGCACATCGTGACGCGCGTGGGTGTGCAGCTCTACGCGTCGGATTCCGAGCAGTCGGGCATGCTCGCGCGGGCTCAGGAAATCGAGAACCTCACGAAGCAGGTGCGCGCTCAAGGCTTGCTGTCCGACGAAGCGAAAGCCAACGCCGTGCGCGCCGATGCCGCGCACACGCAAGGCTCGCAGACGCTCGCCGAGGCGCGCGCGGCGGCGGAGCGCGCGACGCAGCGCGTCCACGCATTGCAGCTCGACGTGCTGAAGCTCGCGCAGGCGCACGAACGCTACACGCAGCGTAGTACGCAAATCGGCGAGGAACTGGAAGAGATCGCCGCGCAGATCGAAGAGCAGCGCGCGCTGCGCGCCGAATCGGAAGCCGCGTTCGAGCGTCATGATGGCGAGATCGCGCAATTGCAGGCGCGTTTCGAAGACAACCAGCTCGCGTTCGAATCGCTCGACGAAGAACTGACGAATGCGCGTCACGAACTGCGCGAACTCGAGCGCGCCGCGAGCGATGCAAGCTTCGCCGTGCGCGGCCTGTCCGCGAAGATCGACGAGTACCGGCGCAACATCGACACGGCGCACGATCAGAGCGAGCGCATCGCCGGCACGCTGGAAGACGCCCGCGCCGAACTCGAAACCATCAACGAGCAGACGGCGCAGACCGGTCTGCAGGACGCGCTCGAAGTGCGCGCGGCGCGCGAGGAATCTTTGCATGCGGCGCGCGTCGAACTGGACGATCTCACCGCGCGTCTGCGTCAGGCCGACGAGCAGCGTCTCATGGCCGAACGCTCGCTGCAGCCGCTGCGCGACAAGATCAACGAATTGCAGTTGAAGGAGCAGGCCGCGCGTATCAGCGGCGAGCAGTTCGTCGAACAATTGCAGGCAGCGGGCGTCGATGAAGCCGAGCTCGCCGCGAAGCTCACGCCGGACATGAAGCCGTCTTATCTGCAAGGCGAGGTCACGCGCCTGAACAACGCGATCACCGCGCTTGGCCCCGTCAACATGGCCGCGCTCGAAGAGCTCGCGGCGGCGACCGAGCGCAAGCACTTCCTCGATGCGCAGTCGGCGGATCTGAACGACGCCATCGGCACGCTGGAAGACGCGATTCAGAAGATCGACCAGGAAACGCGCGCACTGCTGCAAGGCACGTTCGACGAGGTGAACCGTCACTTCGGCGAGCTGTTCCCGCGTCTCTTTGGCGGCGGGCAGGCGAAGCTCATCATGACCGGCGACGAGATCCTCGACGCCGGCGTGCAGGTGATGGCGCAGCCGCCCGGCAAGAAGAATTCGACGATCCACCTGCTTTCGGGCGGCGAGAAGGCGCTCACCGCGACCGCGCTCGTGTTCGCGATGTTCCAGTTGAATCCCGCGCCGTTCTGTCTGCTCGACGAAGTGGACGCGCCGCTCGACGATGCGAACACGGAACGCTTCGCGAACCTCGTGCGCGCGATGGCGGCCAAGACGCAGTTCCTGTTCATTTCGCACAACAAGATCGCGATGGAAATGGCGCAGCAACTGATCGGCGTGACGATGCAGGAGCAGGGCGTGTCGCGCATCGTCGCGGTGGACATGGAAGCCGCGGCGGGTTTTGCGCAGAACGGCTGAAGCATCGCGGTTCGCAAAAGTTTCGATTGAATGAAGGGCCGGACAGTGATCCGGCAGCGTGCGTCAAGGCGCGGAGTGGCGCGCATCGGCCAGGCGGCGGCGACAAGCCGGAACGCGGCGCGATGCGTGCGACAGATCGCGCGGCGCTTCGTAATCTAAAGAATGATGGAGCCTGCATGGACGAGTTGACACTCGGTTTGATTGGAGCCGGAGCCGTGGTGGTGGGCGGCGTGGTCGTGTACAACGCGTGGCAGAGCGCGAAGGTGCGTCGCAAGATGCCGCGTCCGATGCCCGATGAAGCGGCCGATGCGCTTGCGCGCCACGAAACCGACGACGAACAGCCGTTCATCGAGCCCGTGCGCCAGTCGCGGCGGGAGCCGGTCTCGGGCGAGGTCGAGGGCGCCGACGACAAACCGCGCGATGCGCGCGTGGAACCGAGCTTCGGCGGCGTGAATCCGGCGCCGCCGGTCGCGCCTGCCGACACGGCCGTCGATCTGCAGGCCGAGGCGACGTCCGCCAATGGCGCCGCGCAGGAAACCGAAATCGACGGTGACGATGAACGCACCGAGCCCGTGATGCCCGCCGCGACGACGATTTCGTCGGCGCCGCCGGCGGTGGTGGATCGGCGCATCGACTGCGTCGTGCCGATCCGGCTCGCCGCGCCGGTCGCGGGCGATCGAGTGATTCCGCTCGCGCAGCGTCTGCGTCGGGCGGGCACGAAACCCGTCACGATCGAAGGCAAGGCCGAGGGCGAGGCCGCCTGGGAACTGCCGCGCAACGGCGTGCGCTATGATGAACTGCGCGCGGCCGCGCAACTCGCGAACCGCAGCGGCCCGCTCAACGAGCTCGAATTCTCCGAGTTCGTGACGGGCGTGCAGCGCCTCGCCGATGCCATCGACGGCGCGCCCGAGTTCCCCGACATGATGGAGACCGTCGGCATGGCGCGCGAGCTCGACGCGTTCGCCGCGCAATGCGACGCGCAGCTTTCGATCAACATCCTCTCCGACGGCGCGCCGTGGTCCGCGAACTACGTGCAGGCGGTGGCGTCGCAGGACGGACTCCTGCTTTCACGCGACGGCACGCGTTTCGTGAAGCTCGACGCGAAGCAGAATCCCGTCTTCATGCTCCAGTTCGGCGACACCAACTTCCTGCGTGACGACCTCACGTACAAGGGCGGCCAGATGATCACGCTGGTGCTCGATGTGCCTGTCGCCGACGAGGACATCCTGCCCTTTCGCCTGATGTGCGACTACGCGAAGTCGCTTTCGGAGCGTATCGGCGCGCGTGTCGTCGACGATCAGCGGCGGCCGCTGCCCGAATCCGCGCTGCTCGCCATCGAAAAGCAGTTGATGACGCTTTATGCGAAGCTTGAGCAGGCGGGGATGCCGGCCGGCTCGCCCGCGACGCGGCGTCTTTTCAGCCAGTAGGCGTTCGACGCGCGCGGCTCGCAATGCGCGCTCGCTGCAAGAAATCGCGCCCCGGCCGGGGCGCTTTTCTTTGCGTGCGTGCTGACGCACCGAGGCCCGCACTTAGGCCATCCGGCCGACGCCACGATTTACCGATCTTCTGAGACAATCGAACGGTCGGTTGACTGAGTTATCCACTTTTCCGAAGCCGCATGTCCCGAAAAACAAAAGCCGAGTCCGCCGTTTCCGCCAGGTCGGAAGCCGCCGTGCCGAGCGCCGATCGTCCGGCCGAGCGCGCGGCGTGGCTGCGCTCGGAACTTGAGCGCGCGAATTACGCGTATTACGTGCTGGATCACCCGGATCTGCCCGACGCAGAGTACGACACGCTCTTCAAGGAGCTTCAGGGCATCGAGTCCGATCACCCGGATCTCATCACGCCGGATTCGCCCACACAGCGCGTGGGCGGTGAAGTGGCCGAGGGCTTCATGCCGGTCGTCCACGACGTGCCTATGCTTTCGCTCAACAACGGTTTTGCGGACGAGGACATCGTCGCGTTCGACAAGCGCGTGTCCGACGCGCTGGGTCACACGCCGATCGATTACGCGTGCGAGCTGAAGTTCGACGGCCTCGCCATTTCGCTGCGTTACGACGACGGCCATTTCGTGCAGGCAGCCACGCGCGGCGACGGTGCGACTGGCGAGGACGTCACCGCGAACGTGCGCACTATCCGCTCGATTCCGCTTACGCTGAAAGGCAAGAACGTGCCCAAGCGGCTCGACGTGCGCGGCGAAGTGCTGATGTTCAAGCGCGACTTCGAGCGCCTGAATGCGCGTCAGCGCGACGCGGGGCAGCGTGAATTCGCGAATCCGCGCAACGCGGCGGCGGGCGGCTTGCGCCAGCTCGACCCAAAGATGACCGCGCAACGTTCGCTGTCGTTCTTCGCTTACGGCATCGGCGTGCTGGAAGGCGCCGAGATGCCTGCCACACACGCGGCGCTGCTCGACTGGTACAAGGAAATGGGCTTGCCCGTGAACGCGGAGCGCGCGGTGGTCGAGGGCGCGGACGGCTTGCTCGGTTTTTTCCGCAAGATCGGCGAGAAGCGCGACAAGCTGCCGTATGACATCGACGGTGTCGTCTACAAGGTCGATCGCCGTGACGAGCAGGACCAGCTCGGCTTCGTGTCGCGTGCGCCTCGCTTCGCGCTTGCGCACAAGTTTCCGGCGCAGGAAGCGCTGACGCAATTGCTCGCCATCGACGTGCAGGTCGGCCGCACGGGAGCCATCACGCCGGTCGCGCGTCTTGCGCCGGTGTTCGTCGGCGGCGCGACGGTCACCAACGCGACGCTGCACAATGAGGACGAAGTCCGGCGCAAGGACATCCGCATCGGCGATACGGTCACGGTGCGCCGGGCGGGCGACGTGATTCCCGAGGTCGTCGGCGCGATTCTCGACCGCCGTCCCGCCGATGCGCGCGAATTCGTCATGCCGACGGAATGCCCCGTCTGCGGCTCGAAAATCGAGCGTCTGCCGGATGAGGCAATCGCGCGCTGCACGGGCGGGCTCTTCTGCCCGGCACAGCGCAAGCAGGCACTCTGGCACTTCGCACAGCGCCGCGCGCTCGATATCGACGGGCTGGGCGAGAAGATCATCGACCAACTGGTCGACCAGAACCTCGTGCGCACGCCCGCCGACCTTTTCAATCTCGGCTTCTCGACACTCGCCGCGCTCGACCGCTTCGCGGACAAATCCGCGCAGAATCTGATCGATTCGCTGGCGAAAGCGAGCAAGACGACGCTCGCGCGCTTCATCTACGCGCTCGGCATCCGGCACGTGGGCGAATCGACGGCGAAAGATCTGGCCAAGCATTTCGGCTCGCTGGATCCGATCATGGCGGCATCCGTGGAAGAACTGCTCGAAGTCAACGATGTCGGCCCGATCGTTGCGGAAGCGATTCACAACTTCTTCAGCGAAGAACACAACCAGCACGTGATCGAGCAATTGCGCATGAACGTGTCGTGGCCGGAAGGACCGCCTGCGCCCAAGGCGCCGCAAGGCGTGCTGGCCGGCAAGACCGTCGTGCTGACGGGTACGCTGCCCACGCTCGCGCGCGAAGAAGCGAAAGAAATGCTCGAGGCGGCCGGGGCGAAAGTGGCCGGCTCTGTGTCAAAGAAGACCGACTACGTCGTGGCGGGTGCGGAAGCGGGCAGCAAGCTCGCGAAAGCTGAGGAACTCGGTGTTCCTGTTCTCGACGAAGACGGCATGCGTAAGCTTTTGGAAGGAGTCACTCCATGATTCGCGAAATCCTGAAGATGGGCGATCCGCGGCTTTTGCGTATCGCGCAGCCGGTCGAGCATTTCGACACGCCCGAACTGCACGCGCTCGTGCAGGACATGTTCGACACAATGCGCGACGCCAACGGCGCGGGCCTCGCCGCACCGCAGATCGGCGTCGATCTGCAGGTGGTGATCTTCGGCTTCGGGCAGAACGAGCGTTATCCGGACGCGCCGTCGGTGCCCGAAACCGTGCTCATCAATCCGATCATCACGCCGAACGGGCACGACATGGAGGAGGGCTGGGAAGGGTGCTTGTCCGTGCCGGGCCTGCGCGGTGCGGTGCAGCGCTTTTCGATGATCCGCTACCAGGGCTTCGACCAGTACGGCAATGCCATCGAGCGGCTCGCCGAGGGTTTTCACGCGCGCGTCGTGCAGCACGAGTGCGACCATCTGATCGGCAAGCTCTATCCGATGCGCATCACTGATTTCTCGAAGTTCGGCTTCACGGAGGTGCTCTTTCCCGGGCTTGACCCGGCGCGCGACGACTGACGCTACGCAGTTCGAACCGCGAGGAAATCACCGGAAGGCCGCTTCGGCAGAAGCGGCTTTTTTACGCCAACGTTTTCGAGCTGCCGCTGATTTCCGGCTGACGGAACAGGGCGACGTGCTCCGGATTCGCGGATGCCTGGAGGCGCCCATCGGGAAGGCGGGCGATGACCATTTCGCCGACGCCGGGGCTCATCACGACGACTTCGTCGCGCAGGGCGAGCAGGGCTTCGAGCCGTCGCCGGCCGCTCACGATCTCCAGACCGGTTCCGGTCTCACGAACGATGATCTCAACTGACATGGCCATTTCTCCATCCATCAATGCCGTTCAATGCTGCTGATTCTGCTTCCGTCTGCCTGAGCGACGAGGCCGCGCGTGGCGCGCATCCGCCTGACAGGTGTATCGGATCGACGATTCATTTTCTTTAGTCAAAAAGCGGCTGAAAATGAAAAGGCACGACCGGGGCTGCATCGTGCCGATTTTTTCGCTGGAACGTCGTATTTTTGCGACGCAACACGCGCTCGCCCGCACGTTACGGACGTGCGGGCGGACTGTGTGCGGCTTCTTGCTCAGAAAGTTTCGTTCGGGCCGAGGTAGCGCCACTGGCCGGGCGGCAGCGCGCCGAGCGTGACGTGGCCCATGCGGATGCGCTTCAGACCGACGACATCCAGCCCGACCAGTTCGCACATCCGGCGAATCTGCCGCTTCTTGCCTTCGCGCAGCACGAAGCGAAGCTGTTCGCCGTTCTGCCAGCTCACTTGCGCCGTCTTGAGCGGCACGCCGTCGAGTTCGAGACCGTGACGCAGGAGCGCGAGCTTCTCTGCGGGCAAGTGCTGCTCGACATCGACCGTGTGCTCGCCGAAGCGCACGCGCACGAGGTACTCCTTATCGACTTCCGAGTGGCCGCCGATCAGTTGCTTCGCGATGCGGCCGTCCTGTGTCAGCACGAGAAGTCCGGTGGAATCGATGTCGAGACGGCCCGCTGGCGCGAGCGTGCGCAGATGCCCCGGCGCGAAACGGATGCCCGAGCGATCCTCTTCCCAGTGATTGGCCGGGTTGATGAGCGTGACCGCGGGCTCGTAGCCGTCTTCCGCCTGACCCGACACGTAGCCGACCGGCTTGTGCAGCAGGATCGTGACGAGTTGCGACTGCGCCGAACGCGCCGCGGGCAGGATTTCGACGTTCTGCGTCGGACGGATGCGCGTGCCGAGCGTGTCGATGACTTCTCCGTCGACAAGCACCCAGCCTTTCTCGATCCATTCGTCGGCCTCGCGGCGCGAGCAGAGGCCGAGTTCCGACATCACTTTCGACAGACGCACGAGGCCGTCGTTGTGATCGCGGTGCTTCGGCGCGGATTCGGCGCCGGGTGCCGAAGCGCCGGTCGCGGGCTTCATTGCCGGCGTGCGCGTTTCGCCTCGATCGTCGCGTTTCGCGAATGGCCGATCGTCGTCACGACGTGGCGGACGCGCGCCCGGCGCCCGATCCTCGCGCGATCTGAATGGGCGATCGTCAGTCGATCTCCGCGGACCGCGCTCGCCAAACGCGGGACGCGAATCGTCGCCGCGCGGCTTGAAAGGGCGACGTTCGTCGCTGCCCGCTGGGCGTTCGCCGCGTGCCGGCGGCCGGCCCTCGAACGACTTGCGCGGACCGCGCTCGCCAAACGCGGGACGTGAATCGTCGCCGCGCGGCTTGAAAGGGCGACGTTCGTCGCTGCCCGCTGGCCGTTCGCCGCGTACAGGCGGCCGGCCCTCGAACGACTTGCGTGGACCGCGCTCGCCAAACGCGGGACGTGAATCGTCGCCGCGCGGCTTGAACGGACGACGTTCGTCGCTGCCAGCTGGCCGTTCGCCGCGTACAGGCGGCCGACCTTCGAACGACTTGCGCGGGCCTCGCTCGCCAAACGCCGGACGCGAATCGTCGCCACGCGGCTTGAACGGGCGACGTTCGTCGCTGCCCGTGGGACGCTCGCCACGCGCCGGCGGCCGGCCTTCGAACGACTTGCGCGGGCCTCGCTCGCCAAACGCAGGACGCGAATCGTCGCCGCCGCGCGGCTTGAACGGGCGACGCTCGTCGCTGCCCGCTGGCCGTTCGCCACGCGCCGGCGGCCGACCTTCGAACGACTTGCGCGGACCGCGCTCGCCGAACGCAGGACGTGAATCGTCGCCGCGCGGCTTGAACGGGCGACGTTCGTCGCTGCCCGCTGGCCGTTCGCCACGCGCCGGCGGCCGACCTTCGAACGACTTGCGCGGACCGCGCTCGCCGAACGCAGGACGTGAATCGTCGCCGCGCGGCTTGAACGGGCGACGTTCGTCGCTGCCCGCTGGCCGTTCGCCACGCGCCGGCGGCCGACCTTCGAACGACTTGCGCGGACCGCGCTCGCCGAACGCAGGACGTGAATCGTCGCCGCGCGGCTTGAACGGACGACGTTCGTCGCTGCCCGCTGGACGCTCGCCACGCGCCGGCGGCCGACCTTCGAACGACTTGCGCGGGCCTCGCTCGCCAGACGCAGGGCGCGAATCGTCGCCACGCGGCTTGAACGCACGCGCTTCGCGGGGCGCATCGCCCCGCTTGTCGGTCGTCGGCTGGGACGCGCGCCTCGGATGCGCCTCTTCCGGCGCCGGCGCGCGAGCAGGCTTGCGCCCGGTGGTCGTGCCGGTTCGAACCGGTGAGCGCGTCGCCGAGGTGGGACGCGGATGTTTGGCTGTCAGTTTGACGCGCATAAAGTCTCAGGCTGCGATCGCGCGCAGCAGTTCGGTTTCCACCTGGATCTGGGTACGGTTGTTCGACAGGCTTTTGCCGTCGATCAGGAACACGTCCTCGACGCGTTCGCCGAGCGTGTTGATCCGTGCCGCCTGCACGCCGATCCGGTGTTGCGCCAGAACGCGCGCGATGGAATAAAGAAGGCCCTGCCGGTCGTTGGCCGACACGGACAGGATGTAGTACTGGCCGCGGTCGTCGGGACGCAGGTCCACGCGCGGCGTGATCGGAAACGTGCGCACGAGCCGCGACACGCGGCCCTTCGACGGTTCCGGCAGAATGCGCTCGTCCGCGAGCAGCGCCGCCAGTTGCTGCTCGACCAGATTGGCGATGTCGCGATAACTCCCATCGTGATCCGGATGGGCGACGAGGAAGTTATCGAGTGCGTAGCCGTGGCGCGTCGTCGTGACGCGGGCATCGAGCACGGAGAGACCGTTCTTGTCGAAATACGCGCAGATGCCGGCGAAGAGATCGGGCCGATCCTTCACGTAGACCAGCACCTGCAAGGCCGCGCCGATGGGTGAGGGCCGCGCGCGCACGATCGGCTCGTCGCTTTCCACGTGCCGGTAGAGCACACGCGTCTGCCACGCGATGTCGGCCGGATCGTGGCGCAGGAAATAGCCGACGTCGAGCTGATCCCACAGGCGCTTTTGCGCGTGCTCCGGCACGGTTTCCAGGCGCAGCAGCGCCAGCGCCGCTTCCTGCCGCGACTTGAGCTCCGAATGCGTATCCGGCTGCGCGCCGCCGAGCACTGCCTGCGTCGCACGGAAAAGGTCTTCGAGAAGCTTGCCTTTCCAGTTGTTCCAGACCTTCGGGCTCGTGCCGCGGATATCGGCGACGGTCAACAGGTAAAGCGCGGTGAGCCGCCTCTCTGTTTTCACCACCGACGCGAATTGCTTGATGACTTCCGGGTCGCTCGTGTCCTGCTTCTGCGCGACCTGGCTCATCGTCAGATGCTGTTGCACGAGCCAGACGACGAGCTCGGTATCTTCGGCCCCGATGTCGTGCTCGCGGCAGAAGCGCCGGGCGTCCGCCATGCCGAGCGTCGAGTGATCGCCGCCGCGGCCCTTCGCGATATCGTGAAAGAGCGCCGCGACATAAAGTACCCACGGACGCTCGAAGTTGCCCATCAACTGACTGCAGAACGGGTACTCGTGCGCATGCTCGGCGATCGCAAAGCGGCGCAGGTTACGCAGCACCATCAGAATGTGCTGATCGACGGTATAGACGTGATAGAGATCGTGCTGCATCTGCCCGACGATACGCCGGAAGTTCAGCAGATAGCGCCCGAGCACGCTCGTCTGGTTCATCAGGCGAAATGCGTGCGTGATGCCTTCGGGCTGCTTGAGGATCTCCATGAAAAGCCGGCGATTTTCGGGATCGCGCCGCCAGTCGCGGTCCATCAGATCACGCGCGTTGTAGATCGCGCGCAGCGTGCGCGCGGAGAATCCCTTGATGCCGCGCGTCTGTTCGTACAGCAGAAACGCTTCGAGAATCGCGTGCGGCTCGCGCTCGAACACGTCGTCGCGGGCGATTTCCAGCATGCCTTGCTTCTCGACGAAGCGTCCGGAAATGACGCGCGTGATGCCGCTCGTCGACGGGAAAAGCTGTGCCTCGACGTTCTGGATCAGAATGGTCGCGAGCTGCGTGACCGCCTTCGCCGCCCAGTAATAGCGACGCATCAGTTGCTCGCTCGCGCGCTTGGCGGTGGTCGCCTCGAAGCCGAAGCTTTCCGCGAGGGGCGTCTGCAGATCGAACACGAGAATGTCCTGGCGACGCTTCGCGATCACGTGCAGACGCGCGCGCAGCGCCTTCAGAAAACCTTCGTTGCGGCGCAGCTCGCGTGCTTCGCGCTCGGTGATGAGCCCGCGCGCGTCGAGTTCGCGCCAGCTGCTGCCGAAGCCCGCCGCGCGAGCGATCCATAAAATCAGTTGCAGATCGCGCAGGCCACCGGGACTTTCCTTGATGTTCGGCTCGAGGCTGTAGGGCGTGTCCTGAAACTTCGCGTGACGCTGGCGCATTTCCAGCACTTTCGCCTGGAAGAACGCGCGCGGATCCAGTGTCTCGCGATAGCGCGCGGAGAAGCGCTGGAAAAGCGGCATGTCGCCGCAAATGCGCCGCGCTTCGAGCAGCGAGGTCTGCACGGTGATGTCATTGCTGGCCTCGGCGATGCATTGCTCGACCGAGCGCACGCTGCTGCCGATATCGAGTCCCAGATCCCACGCCATGCCGATGAAACGCTCGACGCAGCCGTTCAGCTCCGCATCGCTGGTTTGCGGCGACGACTCGGGAAGAAGCACGAGAATGTCTACGTCGGAATAGGGCGCGAGCTCGCCGCGTCCATATCCGCCGACCGCGACGAGCGTAGCGCCGCCGGGCATTGCGCAGGCAGCCCACGCGCCTTTGAGCGCGTCGTCGGTGGCGCGGGCGAGCGCGTGCATCAGCGGCTCGACGTTCGACGCCGCACCGAAGCGTTCGATGAGCGCCGCCTTCGCTGCCTTGTAGGCGGCGCGCAGCGTTTCACAGGGCGTGGCGACGGCGGCGGTTACGCTCATGAAAGGAAATTGGCGAGGACGACGGAAGGATGCGCCCGAGTGCATGCACGGCGAGCGCCAGGAGACGCGATTCAGGCGGTTGCGGCAATCAGTTGCGACGGCGACTGCGTGCCCGCCGAGACGGTCAGCACGTCGTACCCTGTCGGCGTGACGAGCACCGTGTGCTCCCACTGCGCCGAGAGGCTGCGGTCGCGCGTCTTGACGGTCCACTGGTCGGGCATCGTGCGGATTTCGCGGCGGCCCGCGTTGATCATGGGCTCGACGGTGAAAATCATGCCGGCCTGCAGTTCGATGCCCGTGCCCGGACGGCCGTAGTGCAGCACCTGCGGCTCCTCGTGGAACACCTGCCCGATGCCGTGGCCGCAGTATTCACGCACGACGCTGTAGCCCTGCGCCTCGGCGTGTTTCTGGATCGCCGCGCCGATGTCGCCGAGATGCGCGCCGGGGCGCACCTGGTCGATGCCTAGCCACATGCAGTCGAACGTGGTCTGGACGAGGCGTTTTGCCAGAATCGAGCCCTCGCCGACGATGAACATCCGACTCGTATCACCGAAATAGCCGTTCTTGATGACGGTAATGTCGATATTCAGCGCATCACCGTTTTTCAGCACCTTTTCGCCAGGGATGCCGTGGCAGATCACGTCGTTCACCGAGATGCAGGTGGCTTTCGGGTACGGCGGATAACCGGGCGGCTGGTAATTGAGCGGTGCGGGAACGGTGCCCTGTTCCTTCACCATGTATTCGTGACAGAGGCGATCGAGTTCCTCGGTCGTCACGCCGGGAACGATATGCGGCGTGATGAAATCGAGCACTTCGCTGGCGAGCCGGCAGGCGACGCGCATCTGCGCGATATCGTGTTCGTTTTTCAGCGTAATGGACATGACTTGGGCCGAAATGCGTGGGTGCGGAGTGAGCCGCGAAAGCGGCATTATCGCACCTTAAGAATTGCGCTGCACCCGGATAGTTCGGGGCGGAAGGTGCGCCGGCAAGGCCGCTGGCCGCGAAGGCGCGCAGTTTCCGATCCGCGCATGGCTTGAGCCGACCAATCCTCACATGCTATACTCGAAGGCTAAGTCGTGATCCAGATTGCCATCATGGTTCCTATGGAACAAGACGGCAGTGATTGACGGATCGCGGCTTGGAAAATCGTTTCAAGTCGATACGCAAGCCGGCGCACCCAGGGTGTCCGGCGTCCGGAAAGCGAAAAAACCGGGCGCAGGATGCGGCAGCCGGCTTAAGACCTAACCCTCGCGGAGAATTTCATGGCAGTCACGATGCGTCAAATGCTGGAAGCCGGTGTCCACTTCGGTCACCAAACGCGCTTCTGGAACCCCAAGATGGCCCCGTACATCTTCGGTCATCGCAACAAGATTCACATCATCAACCTCGAAAAGACCCTGCCGCTCTACAACGACGCGCTGAAGTACGTGCGCCAGTTGGCAGCGAACCGCGGCACGATTCTTTTCGTCGGCACGAAGCGCCAGTCGCGTGACACCATCGCGCAGGAAGCAGCGCGCGCCGGTATGCCGTTCGTGAACGCACGCTGGCTCGGCGGCATGCTGACCAACTTCAAGACGCTGAAGGTCTCGATCAAGCGCCTGAAGGACATGGAAGCGGCTGTCGAGTCGGGTGAAACCGAGCGCATGAGCAAGAAGGAAGCGCTTCTGTTCGAACGCGAGATCGCCAAGCTGCAAAAGTCGATCGGCGGCGTGAAGGACATGGGCGGCATTCCGGACGCGATCTTCGTGATCGACGTCGGCTACCACAAGATTGCCGTGACCGAAGCGAAGAAGCTCGGCATTCCGGTCATCGCCGTGGTCGACACGAACCACTCGCCGGAAGGCATCGACTACGTGATCCCGGGCAACGACGACGCGTCCAAGGCTGTGTCGCTGTACGCTCAGGGCGTTGCTGACGCGATCCTCGAAGGCCGCGCAAACGCGGTGAACGACGTTGTCCAGGCCGTCCGTAACGGCGAAGGCGACGAGTTCGTCGAGGTCAACGCAGAGGCGTAATCGAGCCTGCGGCCGACAAAAAAGGGGGCTTTGCGAAAGGCCCCTTTTTTTTAGTCGGCGCGATGATTCGCGATAGTTGAAACCAATTTCTGCCGCGGGTGCTCGAAGCCGGCGGCACGTATCAAACAGACTCAAGGAGCGAATGATGGCGGCAATTACCGCAAGCATGGTGGCAGAACTGCGCGCGAAAACCGATGCGCCGATGATGGAATGCAAGAAGGCGCTGACGGAAGCCGACGGCGACATGGCGCGGGCGGAGGAGCTGCTGCGCGTGAAGCTCGGCAACAAGGCGAGCAAGGCGGCATCGCGCGTGACGGCAGAAGGCATCGTGACGGCACACGTCGAAGGCGGCGTGGGCGCGCTCGTCGAGCTGAACTGCGAAACCGACTTCGTCGCGAAAAACGACGACTTCATGGCATTCGGCAAGACGATTGCCGAGCTCGTGGCCAAGCAGAATCCGGCTGACGTTGCCGCCCTGTCGGCGCTGCCGCTGGAAAGCTCGACGGTCGACGCCGTGCGTCTCGCGCTTGTCGGCAAGATCGGCGAAAACCTGTCGATCCGCCGTTTCGTGCGCTTCGAAACCGCGAACAAGATCGCGTCGTATCTGCATGGCACCCGCATCGGTGTGCTGGTCGAGTTCACCGGCGCGGACGAGCAGGTCGGCAAGGATGTCGCGATGCACGTCGCCGCGATGAAGCCGGTCTCGCTGTCGTCGGACGAAGTGCCGGCCGATCTCATCGCCAAGGAGCGCAGCATCGCCGAGCAGAAGGCTGCCGAGTCGGGCAAGCCGGCCGAGATCGTCGCGAAGATGGTTGACGGCTCGATCCAGAAGTATCTGAAGGAAGTGTCGCTGCTGAATCAGCCGTTCGTGAAGAACGACAAGCAGACGATCGAGCAGATGCTCAAGGCCGGCAACGCATCGGTGCAGAAGTTCGCGCTGTTCGTGGTGGGCGAGGGCATCGAAAAGCGTCAGGACGACTTCGCGGCCGAAGTCGCGGCGCAGGTTGCGGCGGCCAAGCAGTCCTAAGACTCGCTAAGGTTCGCTTAAGGCGCGCGTGCTGTCATAGCGCGGCGGCGCGCCGAGTTCGCAGTACCTGCGGCGGAATGTTCCGCCGCACGCATTCAGCGATCCGGATCGCACAAGCAGCGGGCGCGGTAGGCTAGGGGTAACCCCTGATCTACCGCGCCCGCCGCCCGATCCGGCCCGCTTGCGGTAAGTAATGTTTCACCCCTACAGTTCTACGTTGTTGCAACCCTCCTCGGCGCGATCGGAAACTCATATGCCCACAGCCTACAAACGCGTACTCCTCAAACTCTCCGGCGAAGCCCTCATGGGCGACGATGCTTTCGGCATCAATCGCGCAACGATCGAAAGGATGGTGGCGGATGTCGCGGAGGTGGTGCGGATCGGGACGCAGCTCGCCGTCGTCATCGGTGGCGGCAATATTTTCCGCGGTGTGGCGGGCGGCGCGGCCGGCATGGATCGCGCAACGGCCGACTACATGGGCATGCTCGCCACCATGATGAACGCGCTCGCGCTGCAGGATGCCATGCGTCACGCGGGCATCGAGGCGCGCGTGCAGTCGGCGCTGCGCATGGACCAGGTGGTTGAGCCGTACATCCGTCCGCGCGCCATTCGCCAGCTCGAAGAGGGCAAGGTCGTGATCTTCGCGGCCGGCACGGGCAACCCGTTCTTCACGACGGACACGGCGGCCGCGCTGCGCGGCTCGGAAATCGGCGCCGAAGTGGTGTTGAAGGCGACGAAGGTCGATGGCGTATACTCCGCCGACCCGAAGAAGGATCCGCACGCGACGCGCTACAGCACGATCAGCTTCGACGAGGCAATCGGCAAGAATCTTCAGGTGATGGACGCGACTGCGTTCGCCCTGTGCCGCGACCAGAAACTGCCGATTCGCGTGTTCTCGATCACGAAGCCGGGCGCCTTGAAGCGCATCGTGCAGGGCGACGACGAAGGAACCCTCGTCCACGTGTAAACTCTCGCGATATCAGGCGCCGCGCGGCTGGCGGAACGCCTCGCGCGGGATGCGCCGCTATCGCCGGTAAAAACCCAGGTTTGGAGGTTCAAAATGAGTGTGGCTGACATCAAGAAGAGCGTCGACCAGAAGATGCAGCGGTCGATCGAAGCGTTCAAGGCCGATCTCGCCAAGATTCGCACGGGCCGCGCCCACACGGGGCTGCTCGACCACATCCAGGTCGATTACTACGGCTCGAATGTGCCCATCTCCCAGGTCGCAAACATGACGCTCGTCGATGCGCGCACGATCGGCGTGCAGCCGTGGGAAAAGAAGATGGTCCCGGTCGTCGAGAAAGCGATCCGCGAATCGGATCTCGGTCTGAACCCGGCCACGCAAGGCGACCTGATCCGCGTGCCGATGCCCGCGCTCACCGAAGAGCGCCGTCGGGAACTGACGAAGGTCGTGAAGAGCGAAGGCGAGACCGCGAAGGTCGCTGTGCGCAACCTGCGTCGCGACGCGAACGATCAACTGAAGAAATCCGTGAAGGACAAGGAGATTTCGGAAGACGACGAGCGCCGTGCAAGCGAAGAAGTGCAGAAGCTCACCGACAAGTTCGTCGCCGAGATCGACAAGCTCGTGCAAACCAAAGAATCCGAAATCATGACGGTGTGAGACCGTAGGAACGGTCCTGCCGGCCCCGGGGGTTATACATTCGGGCTGGCTTTCACTCTTTCAGATTCCCAGATTCAGCGGCCATGACCTATACCAGCTCCACCGTAACCGTGCCCGATGTCGCGGCTGTCCCGCGCCACGTCGCGATCATCATGGACGGCAATGGCCGATGGGCGACCGAGCGCCGCCTGCCGCGCGTCGCCGGTCATACGCGCGGCGTCGATGCGGTTCGCGCGACCGTCGAGAGCTGCGCGCGGCGCGGCGTCGAGTTCGTCACGCTCTTCGCGTTCAGCTCCGAGAACTGGCGCCGTCCGACCGACGAGGTGTCCTTCCTGATGCGCCTGTTCGTGACCGCGCTCGAGCGCGAGATCGGCAAGCTGCACGCGAACGGTATCCGCCTGCGCGTCGTAGGCGACATCAGCATGTTCGACGATCGCATCCGCGCGCTGATTCAACGCGCCGAGACCAAGACGGCGCGCAACACGCGTCTCACGCTGACCATCGCCGCTAACTACGGCGGGCGCTGGGACATCATGCAGGCGACAAAGAAGCTCATCGCCGAGTCCCTGGAAGCAGGCGCGCCCGCGCGCGTGGACGACGAGTCGTTCGGCGAGCATCTCGCGATGGCCTATGCGCCAGAGCCTGATCTCTTCATCCGCACGGGCGGCGAGCAGCGCATCAGCAATTTCCTGCTGTGGCAACTCGCGTACACCGAGTTTTATTTCACCGACATCTACTGGCCCGACTTCGACGCCGACGCGCTCGATCGCGCGATCGCTTCGTACGGCGACCGCGAGCGCCGCTTCGGGCGTACGAGCGCGCAACTCGCTTCGCAATCGCAGAAGGCCGACACCCTTTCATGCTAAGAACCCGTGTCATCACGGCAATCGTCCTGCTCGCGGTACTTGTGCCGATCACGCTGTTCGCGCCGGTCGGCGCGTTCGGGGCGCTCATCGGTTTGGTCGTGGTGTTCGCGGCCTGGGAATGGGGGCGTCTGCTCAAGCTGAATGGGGCAGGGCCCGTCGCCTACGCGCTCGTTGCCGGACTCGCGCTTCTTTTCAGCACGTTTCTCGGCATCAGGTCCGCGCCGTTGTACCAGATGGCCGCGATTTTCTGGGTGCTCGCCGGTCCCTATGCATTGCTGCGCAAGCCGGCGCTGGCCGCCCACGCGTGGCGCGCATTCCTGCTTTTCGCAGGGATCGTCGTGTTTCTGGCGTGCTGGCATGCCGTCGTCGATGCGCGCACGCGAGGCGTGGCATTCGTGCTATCGCTTCTTCTAGTAGTCTGGCTGGCTGACATAGGCGCATACTTCGCCGGAAAAGCGCTCGGCCGCCACAAACTCGCCCCGTCGATCAGCCCGGGCAAGACTTGGGAGGGCGCCGTCGGCGGGTGGCTCGCCGTCATCGCCATCGGCGCGCTCGCCGCGTCCACCGGCTTTTATGCGCCTACCGTGTTTACCGCCTTCGTCGAGCATCTCGGCTGGGATCGCTCGTTCGTCGCGCTTTCCGTGCTGGTCGCGTTCAGCGTGGTCGGCGACCTGTTCGAGTCGCTGCTCAAGCGCCAGGCCGGCGTCAAGGACTCGAGCGGCCTCTTGCCCGGTCACGGCGGCGTCCTCGACCGCATCGACGCATTGTTGCCCGTATTGCCGATCGCATTGCTCATGCTTGGCTAATCGGCTAGAGAAGAATTTATGCAAAAACGTCTCACATTGCTCGGCTCCACGGGCTCGATCGGCGACAGCACGCTCGACGTCGTGGCACGGCACCCGGACCGCTTCTCGGTCTATGCGCTCACCGCTCACCGCAACGGCGACAAACTCGTCGCGCAATGCCTGAAATTTCAGCCCGAAGTGGCGGTCGTCGGCGACGCCGAAACGGCCGAGCGCGTGGCGGCGGCGTTGCGCGCGCAGGGCTGCAAGACCGAAGTCACGTACGGGGCGCAAGCGCTCGCCGAGGTGGCACGCGCGGCGCAGTGCGATACGGTCGTCGCGGCCATCGTGGGTGCGGCGGGTCTCGCGCCCACGCTCGCCGCTGCGCGGGCCGGCAAACGCATCCTGCTCGCGAACAAGGAAGCGCTCGTGATGTCCGGCCAGATTTTCATGGACGCGGTGCGCGACAACGGTGCGATCCTGCTGCCGGTCGACAGCGAGCACAACGCCGTGTTCCAGTGCCTGCCGCCGTGCGCGGACAAGGAAGCGAAGCTGCATGGCGGCGTCTCCAAGATTATCCTGACGGCGTCCGGCGGCCCGTTCCGCACGCGCGAGCCGGCAACGCTCGCGAACGTCACGCCCGAGGAAGCCGTCAAGCATCCGAACTGGGCGATGGGTCGCAAGATCTCCGTCGATTCCGCGACGATGATGAACAAGGGCCTCGAAGTGATCGAGGCGCACTGGCTCTTCAATCTGCCGGGTTCGCGCATCGAGGTGCTGATCCATCCGCAGAGCGTGATTCATTCGATGGTTTCCTACGCCGACGGCTCGGTCCTCGCGCAACTCGGCAACCCCGACATGCGCACGCCGATCGCGCACGCACTGGCGTATCCTGACCGTGTGGACTCGGGCGTCGCGCCGCTGGATCTCGCGCAGATTGCGACCCTCACGTTCGAGAAGCCCGATTTCGCACGATTCCCGTGCCTCGCGCTTGCCATCCAGGCGCTCGAAGCGGGCGGCATCGCGAGCGCAGCGCTGAATGCGGCGAACGAAATCGCCGTGGAAGCGTTCCTGGAGCGCCGCATCGGCTTCATGGCGATCGGCGGCGTGGTCGAGCGCGTGCTGAACGCGCTGCCGAATACGAGCGCCGCGACGCTGGCGGACGTTCTCGCCGCGGATGCGGACGCCCGCCGTCTCGCCTACCGTTTCGTCGCAGAGCTCACCGCGAGCGCGCCGGGCGCCGAACCCATCGCCCATTGAGGCCGTCATGAACTTTCTGACCGAAATCGTCGCCTTCGTCGTTGCGATAGGCGTACTCGTCGTCGTCCACGAATTCGGTCACTACAGTGTCGCGCGACTGTGCGGCGTGAAAGTGCTGCGGTTCTCGGTCGGCTTCGGCAAGCCGCTCGTGCGGTGGGTCAGCAAGAAGACGGGCGTCGAATGGACGATCGCCGCGCTGCCGCTCGGCGGCTACGTGAAAATGCTCGACGAGCGCGAGATCGATCCCGCTAGCGGCACGACGATTCCCGCCGAGGACTTGCCGCGCGCCTTCAACCGCCAGAGCGTCGCCAAGCGGATCGCGATCGTCGCGGCGGGGCCCGTCGCCAACTTCCTGCTCGCGATCGCGCTCTTTTCCGCAGTGTTCGCGGGCGGCGTGACCGAGCCCGCGGCGATCGTGTCGCAGCCCGCGCCCGGCACGGCAGCGGCGCGCGCGGGTTTCGAAGGCGGTGAAACGGTCCTCTCGATGCGCGACGCGCAAGGCGGCGAGACGCATCCGATCCGCTCCTGGTCCGATTTGCGCTGGAAGGTGCTCGACGCATCGTTCGATCATCGGCGGATCGTGCTGACGGCAAAGACCCACGAGGGCACGTTCGACTTCCCGGTGAGCGTCGCCGGCATTACCGACGAAGAAGCCGATCAGGATTTCATGGACAAGCTCGGCTTCGCCCCGGGCGGCGGCACGCTGACCGTCGCGGGCGTTGAGGCGGGCAGCGCGGCGCAGAAGAGCGGGCTGAAGGCGGGCGACATGCTGCGTGCGATCGATGGCCGCAGCGTCGACAACGCGACGAGCTTCATCGATTACGTGAAAGCGCACGGCGCAAAGCCCGTCACGCTCGTCATCGAGCGCAACGGCAAGCGCGAATCCGTGCAGATCGTGCCGGACCTGAAGCGCGACGGGTCGACGGGCAAGGAAATCGGCCGCATCGGCGCCGCGCTCGCGAATCAGCTTCCGACCGTGGACGTGCGCTATGGGCCAATAGAGAGTCTGCGCCTCGGCGTGAACCGCACGTGGGACATCAGCATCTATTCGCTGCGCATGTTCGGGCGGATGGTCATCGGCGAGGCTTCGCTCAAAAATCTCTCGGGGCCGGTCACCATTGCCGACTACGCGGGCAAGAGCGCAAGGCTCGGCGTGGCGGCCTTCGTCTCGTTTCTCGCCCTCGTCAGCATCAGCCTCGGAGTGTTGAACTTGTTACCGATTCCGGTATTGGACGGTGGGCATCTGTTATATTATTTGGTTGAAGCTGTTACCGGCAAGGCCGTATCCGATCGCTGGCAGCTGGTTCTGCAAAGGGCGGGCCTGGTCTGCATCGTCGCGCTGTCGATGATCGCACTGTTCAACGACCTCGCTCGTCTGATTCGTTTTTGATCCACTTTGACAATTTCTGGCGGCGCCTTTCGAGCGACCGCCGGAACGAATGCAGCTTTAAATACTGGGGAAGCACGTTGTTCAAACCTCATCGCTTTGTTCCTAAGACGGCTGTGGCCGCGGCACTCGCCGCAACGGGTATGGCGGCACACGCCACCACGCCGTTCGTCGTGCAGGATATTCGGATCGACGGTCTCCAACGCATCGAGCCGGGCTCCGTATTCGCTTATCTGCCGATTAAGCAAGGCGACACGTTCACCGACGACAAGGCCTCCGAAGCGATTCGCGCACTCTATGCGACGGGTTTCTTCAACGACGTTCAGATCGCCACCGAAGGCAATGTGGTGATCGTGCAGGTGCAGGAGCGCCCGGCCATCTCGGCCATCGATTTCGCAGGGCTGCACGAGTTCGACAAGGACAACCTCACGAAGGCGCTGCGTTCGGTCGGTCTG
Organism: Caballeronia sp. INML2; assembly: GCF_023631365.1. Classification (NCBI taxonomy): domain Bacteria; kingdom Pseudomonadati; phylum Pseudomonadota; class Betaproteobacteria; order Burkholderiales; family Burkholderiaceae; genus Caballeronia; species Caballeronia sp. INML2. Next base: position 52,235 of record NZ_JALQDH010000016.1, read on the forward strand.
TCGCAAGGCCGCTCGTACGACAAGGCGCTCGTCGACAAGGCGGAGCAGGAGCTCAAGCGTCAGTATCTGACGCGCGGTTACTACGCGGCGGAAGTCACAACGACGGTGACGCCGGTCGACCGCAATCGGGTCGCCATTCTGTTTTCCGTCGCGGAGGGCCCGAGCGCCAAGATTCGCCAGATCAACTTCGTCGGCAACAAGGCGGTGAGTTCGAGCACGCTGCTCGGAGAAATGCAGCTCTCCACGCCGAACTGGTTTTCGTGGTACACGAAGAGCGATCTCTACGCGAAGGAAAAACTCACGGGCGACCTCGAGAACGTGCGCTCGTACTACCTGAACCGCGGCTACCTCGAGTTCAGCATCGACTCCACGCAGGTGTCGATCTCGCCGGACAAGAAGGACATGTATCTGACGATCGCCGTGCATGAAGGCGAGCCGTACAAGATCAGCAGCATCAAGCTCTCGGGCAATCTGCTCGACCGCGAAGCCGAGCTCAACAAGCTCATCAAGATCAAGCCGGGCGAGCGCTTCTCCGCCGAGAAGCTGCAGGCGACGACCAAGGCGATCGTCGACAAGCTTGGCGAATACGGCTACGCGTTCGCGCAGGTCAACGCACAGCCGCAGATCGATCAGTCCAACCACACCGTGGCGCTCACGCTGCAAGTGGACCCGAGCCGCCGCGTCTATGTGCGGCGCGTGAACATCGTCGGCAATACGCGCACGCGCGACGAAGTCGTGCGCCGTGAAATGCGCCAGCTCGAAAGCTCGTGGTTCGATTCGAGCCGCCTCGCGTTGTCGAAGGACCGGGTCAACCGTCTCGGCTACTTCACCGACGTGGACGTCACCACCACGCCCGTGGAAGGCACGAACGACCAGGTCGACGTCGACGTGAAGGTCGCGGAAAAGCCGACCGGCGCGATCACGCTGGGCGCGGGCTTCTCGTCGACGGACAAGGTGGTGCTGTCGGCGGGCGTGTCGCAGGACAACGTGTTCGGCTCGGGCACGAGTCTCGCGGTCAACGTGAACACCGCGAAGACGTACCGCACGCTGACGGTGACGCAGGTCGATCCGTACTTCACGATCGACGGCATCAAGCGGATCACCGACGCGTACTACCGCACGTATCAGCCGCTGTACTACTCGACCGATTCGAGCTTCAAGATCGTGACGATGGGCGCGGACACCAAGTTCGGCATCCCGTTCTCCGAGCAGGACACCGTGTTCTTCGGCGTGGGCGCCGAGCAGAACACGATGGACGTGGACTCGAACACGCCGCAGTCGTACATCAACTACGTGAACGAGTTCGGCCGCGTGGTGAACAACTATCCGCTGACAGTGGGCTGGTCGCGCGATAATCGCGACAGCGCGCTCGTTCCGAGCCGCGGCTACTACATCCAGTCGAACGCGGAATACGGCACGCCGCTCGGCAATACGACCTACGCGAAATTCGACGCGCAGTTCCAGTATTACTACTCGTTCGCGCGCGGCTTCGTGCTCGGCTTCAACCTGCAGGGCGGTTACGGCAAGGGCCTGCAAGGTCAGACGTACCCGATCTTCAAGAACTACTATGCGGGTGGTATCGGCTCGGTGCGCGGCTACTCGCCGAGCTCGCTGGGTCCGCGCGACGCGAAGACGAACGATCCGATCGGCGGCTCGCGCATGGCGGTCGGCAACATCGAGCTGACTTTCCCGCTTCCGGGCACGGGCTACGACCGCACCCTGCGCGTCTTCACCTTCCTCGATGCCGGTAACGTCTGGGGCGATCCGAACCAGGGCGGCACGAGCGGCGGCGCGAACGGCTTGCGCTACGGCTACGGCGTGGGTTTGGCGTGGATCTCGCCGATCGGCCCGCTCAAGCTGAGCCTCGGCTTCCCGCTGCAGAAGCACGATGGCGACCAGTATCAGAAGTTCCAGTTCCAGATCGGTACGGCCTTCTAAAGGCGCCCGGACGGACACGAACTTCATCCATTCAGACGTAACGTGAGGAACACTTTGGGAACCGGTAAGCATTCGAAACATAGGGCGCTGGCGCTTGCGTTGTCGATGGTTCTCGGCCTGGGTACGGCGATGTCCGCCAGTGCTCAGGAAGCGCGCATCGCTGCGGTCAATTCGGACCGCATCCTGCGCGAATCTACTGCGGCGAAAGCCGCTCAGTCGAAGCTCGAGCAGGAATTCTCCAAGCGCGACAAGGCGCTGCAGGACATGGCGCAGCGCCTGAAGGCGATGTCGGACAACATCGATAAGAACGGTTCATCGATGTCGCCGACCGACCGCGCGGCGCGCCAGCGTGACCTCGCGCAACTCGACGCGGACTTCCAGCGCAAGCAGCGCGAGTTCCGCGAGGACCTGAACCAGCGCCGCAACGAGGAGCTCTCGGCAGTGCTGGACCGGGCCAACAAGGTGATCAAGCAGATTGCCGAGCAGCAGCATTACGACCTGATCGTGCAGGAGGCGGTGTACGTGAGCCCGCGCATCGACATCACCGATCAGGTGCTGAAGGCGCTGGCCGCGGGTGCGACCGGCACGGGCTCGCTCACGAGCCCGAACTGACGAGGACTGAGACGAGATGGCATCAGGCATGGCGATCACGCTCGACGAACTGGTGAAGCGCTTCGGCGGCGAGGTGGTCGGCGACGGCGCGCACGCTGTCGGGAGTCTCGCGCCCCTCGACAAGGCTGGCTCCGCGCAACTCGCGTTTCTCGCGAATCAGAAGTATCTGGCGCAAGTCGAAACGACGCGCGCCGGCGCAGTGTTGATTTCTCCGGGCGATCTCGAGAAGGTGACGAATCGCGCGGGCAGTAATTTCATCGTCACGCCGAACCCCTACGCTTATTTCGCGCGCGTCGCCCAGGCGTTCATCGACCTGGCGACGCCCAAGGCGAGGCCAGGCGTGCATCCCAGCGCTTACGTCGATCCGGACGCGAAGGTCGCGGCGAGCGCCGTGATCGGGCCGCACGTGACGGTGGAGGCGGGCGCGGTCGTCGGCGAGCGCGCGAAGCTGGATGCGGGTGTGGTCGTCGGCCGCGGCGTGAAGCTCGGCGACGACGTGCATCTGTATCCCAACGTGACCGTCTATCACGGCTGCAAGCTCGGCGCGCGCGTGATCGTGCACGCGGGCGCCGTGATCGGCGCGGACGGCTTCGGCTTCGCGCCGGATTTCGTCTGCGAGGGCGATGCGCGCACCGGCAGTTGGGTCAAGATTCCGCAGGTCGGCGCGGTGGATATCGCCGACGACGTCGAAATCGGTGCGAACACGACGATCGATCGCGGCGCGATGGCAGATACCGTCATCGAGGAATGCGTGAAGATCGACAACCTCGTGCAGATCGGTCACAACTGCCGCATCGGCGCGTATACCGTGATCGCCGGGTGCGCGGGCATCGCGGGCAGCACGAACATCGGCAAGCATTGCATGATCGGCGGCGCGGTCGGTATTGCGGGCCATGTGACGCTCGCGGACTACGTGATCGTCACGGCGCAATCGGGCGTCTCGAAGTCGCTTCTGAAGCCCGGCATGTACACCAGCGCGTTTCCGGCAGTGCCGCACGGCGACTGGAACAAGAACGCGGCGATCATGCGCAATCTGGACAAGATGCGTGAGCGCATCAAGGCGCTGGAGTCAGCGCTCGCCGATGCGGGCAAGCGTGACGATACGAGCGGCGGCGCATAAGCAAGAACCTCGAGCAGAGCGGCTCTTTCACGCCGCCGAAGCAAGAAGGCAATTCCGGGCGGGCGTCCGATACGCCCCGCCACCCAAATTTCCGCGCCCGACGCGCGCGTGAGCAGAACGACCATGAGCACAGAAAAAATCAATCTCGACATCCACAAGATCCTCACGCTGCTGCCGCACCGCTACCCGATTCTGCTCGTGGACCGCGTGCTCGAACTCGAGCCGCACAAGAGCATCAAAGCGTTGAAGAACGTGACGATCAACGAACCGTACTTCCAGGGCCACTTCCCGACGCGCCCGGTGATGCCGGGCGTGCTGATCCTCGAAGCGCTCGCGCAGACCGCGGCGCTCCTGACGTTCGCGGAAGAGCCGCACGATCCGACCAATACGCTCTATTACTTCGTCGGCATCGACGGTGCGCGCTTCAAGCGCGTGGTGGAGCCGGGCGACCAGTTGATCCTCAACGTCCACTTCGAGCGGTACATGCGAGGCATCTGGAAGTTCAAGGCGCGCGCCGAGGTCGATGGCGCGACCGCCGCCGAGGCCGAGCTCATGTGTACCGTCAAGACCACGGACGCCTGAGCGCATTTGCGTTCATCCCGCGTTCATCGTAACAAGCAGCACGAACAGCATAGGCGAAATGCGCATGAGCAAGATTCACCCAACCGCGATCATCGAGCCGGGCGCCCAGCTCGACGAGTCCGTCGAAATCGGACCGTACGCGATCGTCGGTTCGCACGTCGTGATCGGCGCGGGCACGACCGTCGGCTCGCACAGCGTAATCGAAGGCCATACGACGATCGGCCGCGACAACAGCATCGGCCACTACGCGTCGATCGGCGGCCGTCCGCAGGACATGAAGTACAAGGGCGAGCCGACGCGCCTCGAAATCGGCGACCGCAACACCATCCGCGAATTCACGACGCTGCACACGGGCACGGTGCAGGATCAGGGGCTGACGTCCATCGGCAGCGATTGCTGGATCATGGCGTACGTGCACGTCGGCCACGACTGCCGGCTCGGCAACAACGTCATCATGTCGAGCAATGCGCAACTGGCCGGGCACGTGTTCGTCGGCGATCACGCGATCATCGGCGGCATGTCGGGCGTGCATCAATTTGTGCGCATCGGCGCGCATTCGATGCTCGGCGGCGCCTCCGCGCTCGTGCAGGACGTGCCGCCCTTCGTCATCGCGGCCGGCAACAAGGCGGAGCCGCATGGCATCAACGTCGAAGGCCTGCGCCGCCGGGGCTTCACGCCCGAGGCGATCTCCGCGCTGCGCTCGGCGTATCGCATCGTCTACAAAAGCGGTCTGTCGCTCGAAGAGGCGAAGGCGCAGTTGAAGGAACTGAGCACGGCCGGCGGCGAGGGCGACGAGCCGGTCACGGCATTTTCCGATTTCATCGCGGCGTCGCAGCGCGGCATCATCCGCTAGCACGCTGCCCGATGACCCTGATCACCAACCCGCCACGCATCGCGATGGTCGCGGGCGAGCCGTCCGGCGACCTGCTCGCGGCCTCGCTGCTCAAGGGCCTCGCGCAAACCCTGCCGGAAGGCACGCGTTACAGCGGCATCGGCGGCCCCCGCATGACAGCCGAGGGCTTCGAAGCGCATTGGCCGATGGACAAGCTGACGGTACGCGGCTATGTCGAAGCGCTGAAGCATATCCCCGAGATTCTCGGTATCCGCAACGAGATCAAGCGCCAGTTGCTTGCGGAGCCGCCGTCGATGTTCATCGGCGTGGACGCGCCAGATTTCAACTTCGGCCTCGAACAGCCGCTGCGCGAAGCCGGCATTCCGACCGTGCATTTCGTCTGCCCGTCGATCTGGGCCTGGCGCGGCGGCCGCATCAAGAAGATCGCGAAAGCGGTCGATCACATGCTGTGCGTGTTTCCGTTCGAGACTGCGTTGCTGGCGAAGGCGGGCGTGGCGGCGAGCTACGTCGGTCATCCGCTCGCAGACGAAATTCCGCTCGAGCCGGACGTCATGGGCGCGCGCCGCGAACTCGGTATCGCGGAAGGCGGCCCTGTGATCGCCGTGCTGCCGGGCAGCCGACGCTCCGAAATTTCGCTGATCGGTCCGACCTTCTTCGACGCGATGGAACTGATGCAGCTTCGCGAACCGGGCGTGCGCTTTCTGATGCCCGCCGCGAATCCGGCGTTGCGCGCGCTGCTGCAGCCGCTCGTGGACGCGCATCCGCATCTGTCACTGACGATCACCGACGGCCGCGCCCAAACCGCGATGACCGCCGCCGACGCGATTCTCGTGAAGAGCGGCACGGTGACGCTGGAAGCGGCGCTGCTCAAGAAGCCGATGGTCATCTCGTACAAGGTGCCCTGGCTGACTGGTCAGATCATGAAGCGGCAGGGTTATCTGCCGTATGTCGGTTTGCCGAACATTCTGGCGGGCCGCTTCGTCGTGCCGGAAATTCTCCAGCACTTCGCGACCCCCGAAGCGCTCGCCGACGCGACGCTGAAACAGTTGAATGACGACGCCAACCGCCGTACCCTGACAGAAATCTTCACCGACATGCACATCGCGCTGCGCCAGAACACGGCGCAGAAGGCGGCCGAGGCGGTTGCGCGAGTGCTCGAAACGCGGAGCCCGCGATAATGGCGGCGAAACGATCGGCTCAGGCCGGACTCGATTTCAGTTCACCTTTCGACATCGTTTGCGGCGTCGATGAGGCGGGGCGCGGTCCGCTGGCCGGCCCGGTCGTGGCCGCGGCCGTGATTTTCGATCCCGCCAGGCCGCGCATCAACGGTCTCGACGATTCCAAGGCGCTGACCGCCAAAAGACGCGAGGAGCTCTACGAGAAGATCGTCGATCGCGCGCTCGCGTATTGCGTCGCGTCGGCGAGCGTCGAGGAAATCGACACGATCAACATCCTGCATGCGAGCATGCTCGCGATGAAGCGCGCGGTGGAAGGACTGTCGGTCGCGCCGACGCTCGTCAAGGTCGATGGCAACCGCTGCCCGGTTCTGTCGATTCGCGCCGAAGCCGTGATTGGCGGCGACGCGCTCATCAAGCAGATTTCGGCGGCATCGATTCTCGCGAAGGTCACGCGCGATCGCATGCTGGTCGAGCTTCACGAAACCTATCCGGTCTACGGCTTCGATGCGCATTCCGGCTACGGCACGCCGCAGCATCTCAGGGCGCTGCGCGAGCACGGCCCGTGCGAGCATCATCGGCGTTCGTTCGCGCCGGTGCGCGAGGCGCATCTCCTGTTCGGCTCCGTCCTGCCCGAGATCGCGCCTGAAGTGCTTCAGGCCGCCTCGACGCTCGAAGACGATCCGGACGCGCGTGCCTTCTGAGCGGCACTAATCCAAACGTGAAATCCATCACTTCGCGGGACAATCCGCTCTATAAGCGTATCAAGGCGCTGGCCGGCTCGACCGCGCAGCAGCGTCGCAGCGGGCATGCCCTGCTCGAAGGGCTGCATCTGGCGTCGGCTTATCTCGATGCAGCGGGACAGCCCGAAACGTGCGTAGTCACCGAAGGCGCGCTCACGCACGAGGAAGCCCGCGAAATCGTCGCGCGTATCGAGGAGAAGCGTGTCGTCGTGTTGCCGGACGCGCTTTTCGGACAGCTTTCGAGCGTCGTGCACGGCGTGGGAATGTTGCTGCAGGTCGAGAAGATCGATGCCGCGTTGCCCGCGCGCGTCGCCGAAACGTGCGTGATCCTCGACGGCATTCAGGACGCCGGCAATGTCGGCTCGATTCTGCGCAGCGCGGCGGCTGCGGGCATCACGCGCGTGTTCTGCGCGCCGGGCACCGCATATGCATGGTCATCGAAAGTACTGCGCTCGGGAATGGGTGCGCACTTCCTGCTGGATATTTTCGAGGACGTGGAGCCTGCGGATCTGATCGCGCGGCTCGATGCGCCCGTGACCATCACCGATTCGCACGGCGCCGTTCCGCTCTACGATTGCGATCTGTCGGGGGCGCTTGCGTGGGTGTTCGGCAACGAAGGCGCGGGCGTGTCGCAGATCTGGCGCGATGCCGTGACGCATCGCGTGACCATTCCGCAGCCGGGCGGCATGGAGTCGCTCAACGTGGCGGCCGCGGCGGCGATCTGTCTTTTCGAGCAGTGCCGCCAGCAGCGCTGAGCAGGAGATTCAGTAATACGACGGCCGTTCCGGCTTGATTTCCTGCAGGATCGTCGTGGCGATTTCCTCGATCGACTTGTGCGTCGACGAAAGCCACTTGATGCCTTCGCGCTTCATCATCATTTCCGCTTCGTTGATCTCGTAGCGGCAGTTCTCCAGCGCCGCGTACTTGCTGCCCGGGCGGCGCTCGTTGCGAATTTCCGCGAGCCGCTGTGGGTCGATCGACAGACCGAACATCTTCGACCGATGTTCGAGCAAAGGCGTAGGCAGCTTGCCGCGCTCGAAATCTTCCGGGATCAGCGGATAGTTCGCGGCCTTCACGCCGTACTGCATCGCCAGATAGAGGCTCGTCGGCGTTTTGCCGCTGCGCGACACGCCGACCAGAATGACATCGGCGTCGGCGAGGTTGCGATTGGACTGGCCGTCGTCGTGCGCGAGCGAGAAGTTGATTGCCTCGATGCGGTTCTTGTATTCCTCGGTGTCGGCGTTCTGGTGGACGCGGCCCATCGCGTGCGTCGACTTCATTTCCAGTTCGTGCTCGAGGGGCTCGATGAAGGTCTGGAACATGTCGAGAACGAGCGCGTTGCAGCGCTTGACCACTTCGTTCGACGCACTGTCGACGAGCGTGGTGAAGACGATCGGCCGGCGGCCATCGAGTTCCACGACCTCGTTGATCTTCTCGACCGTCGCGTGCGCCTTGTCGATCGAATCGACGAAAGGCACGCGCACGAGCCGGAATTTTTGATCGAACTGGGCGAGGATCGAATGCGCGAACGTTTCGGCAGTGATCCCGGTCCCGTCGGAAACGATGAATACGGAAGGCGGCATCGGCAAAGGACCAAATGGGAACGAGTTGGGGCGGGCGCGCTCAAACGGTAACACGCGAAACAAACCGCGGGAACGCCCGGCACGGCGGACGAAAGCGCCTGTGTTACATTGGTTGCCCAGCGATGAGCGCCGGCGAACCCAACGGCGTAAAAGTCTTCGATTCTGCCGTGGAATTGCCGTCTCTGCCGAAACAAATTGAGAATCGGCACGGTAGAATAGCGGCAACCTGTTCGATAAGCAATTGCGGAGAAATTGATTCGGATTTTCGTCAAATCGCGGTCGGTTCGTCGGTTTTGGCAGCAAAAACCCACGGTTTCGAGCAGATTTCAGACGTCCCGCTTCTTTTTGCAACGCGCGCCGGCTCCCGTGACGCGCTCCCCGATGGTTTATCAAACAGGTTGTACGAGATGCGTCCGCGCTTCCAATGAGCGCCGCCGCATATGAGCCCACTCGTGCGATCGTGAATTCCATCCACCTTAGGGGCTTGTATGACTAACGCAGTCAATGTTGCGAAAGATGTCGCAAAGGATCAGGCGTATGTAGTTCCATTCGAGCAGTTGCGAATGACCGACGTGGAAATCGTCGGGGGCAAGAATGCGTCGCTCGGCGAAATGATCAGCCAGCTTTCCGAAGCCGGCGTTCGCGTGCCGACGGGCTTTGCCACAACTGCGCTCGCGTTCCGCGACTTTCTCCAGCACAACGACCTGACCGACCGCATCGCCAAGCGTCTCGAGACGCTCGATGTCGACGACGTGAAAGCGCTCGCCGAAGCGGGCAAGGAAATCCGCCAGTGGATCGTGGACGCGCCGATGCAGCCGCGTCTCGAAGACGAAATCCGCCGTGGATTCGAGGTGCTCCAGAACAGCTCGCCCGAAGAGCTTCCATTCGCCGTGCGCTCGTCCGCGACCGCCGAGGACTTGCCGGACGCATCGTTCGCGGGCCAGCAGGAAAGCTATTTGAACGTGGTCGGCATCGAGGACGTCCTCGATCGCATGAAGCACGTGTTCGCGTCGCTCTACAACGACCGCGCCATTTCCTATCGCGTCCACAAGGGCTTCACGCACGCCGAAGTTGCGTTGTCGGCGGGCGTGCAGCGCATGGTCCGCTCGGACGTCGGCGCGGCGGGCGTGATGTTCACCATCGACACCGAATCGGGCTTCAAGGAAACCGTGTTCATCACGTCGAGCTACGGCCTCGGTGAGACGGTCGTGCAGGGCGCGGTGAATCCGGACGAGTTCCACGTCTTCAAGACCACGCTCGAGCAGGGCAAGTATCCGATCATCCGCCGCTCGATCGGCTCGAAGCTCATCAAGATGGAATTCACGAAGCCGGGTGAGCCGGGCCGGGTGAAGACCGTCGACGTGCCGCACGAGCAGCGCAACCGCTTCTCGATCACCGACGAAGACGTGATCGAACTCGCGAAGTACGCGGTCATCATCGAGAAGCACTATCAGCGTCCGATGGACATCGAGTGGGGCAAGGACGGCCGCGACGGCAAGATCTTCATCCTCCAGGCGCGCCCGGAAACGGTCAAGAGCCAGGCGTCCGGCAAGGCCGAGATGCGCTTCAAGCTCAAGGGTCAGTCGAACGTGCTGGCGACTGGCCGCGCGATCGGCCAAAAGATCGGCGCGGGTCCCGTGCGCGTGATTCACGATCCGTCGGAAATGGAACGCGTTCAGCCGGGTGACGTGCTCGTCGCCGACATGACCGACCCGAACTGGGAGCCGGTGATGAAGCGCGCATCGGCCATCGTGACGAATCGCGGCGGCCGTACGTGCCACGCGGCGATCATCGCGCGTGAACTGGGCGTACCGGCCGTGGTCGGTTGCGGCGACGCCACGGACGTGCTGAAGGACGGCGCGCTCGTCACGGTATCGTGTGCGGAAGGTGACGAAGGCAAGATCTACGACGGCCTGCTCGAAACCGAAGTGACCGAAGTGCAGCGCGGCGAACTGCCGAAGATTCCGGTCAAGATCATGATGAACGTCGGCAATCCGCAGCTTGCGTTCGACTTCGCGCAGTTGCCCAATGCGGGCGTTGGTCTGGCGCGGCTCGAATTCATCATCAACAACAACATCGGCGTGCATCCGAAGGCGATTCTCGAGTACCCGAACGTCGATGCCGATCTCAAGAAGGCGGTCGAGAGCGTCGCGCGCGGTCACGCGTCGCCCCGTGCGTTTTACGTCGACAAGCTGACCGAAGGCATCGCCACGATCGCGGCGGCGTTCTATCCGAAGCCCGTCATCGTGCGTCTGTCGGACTTCAAGTCGAACGAGTACAAGAAGCTGATCGGCGGCTCGCGCTATGAGCCGGACGAAGAGAATCCGATGCTCGGTTTCCGCGGCGCTTCGCGCTATATCGCGGAAGACTTCGCCGAGGCGTTCCACATGGAATGCATCGCGCTGAAGAAGGTGCGCGAGGAAATGGGTCTCGACAACGTGCAGATCATGGTGCCGTTCGTGCGCACGGTGAAGCAGGCGGATCGCGTCGTCGAACTGCTGAAGAAGTTCGGTCTCGAACGCGGCAAGAACGATCTGAAGCTCGTGATGATGTGCGAAGTGCCGTCCAACGCGATTCTCGCCGAGCAGTTCCTGGAACGCTTCGACGGCTTCTCGATCGGCTCGAACGATCTGACGCAGTTGACACTCGGCCTCGACCGCGACTCCGGCATGGAGCTGCTCGCGGCGGACTTCGACGAGCGCGACGAAGCGGTGCTGTTCATGCTCAAGCGCGCGATCGAAACGTGTCTGCGGATGAACAAGTACGTCGGCATTTGCGGCCAGGGCCCGTCCGATCATCCGGACCTCGCGGAGTGGCTCGCGAAGCAGGGCATCGAGTCGATGTCGCTGAATCCGGACACGATCATCGAGACATGGCAGCAACTGGCTAAGACCTTGTCAAAATAAGTCAGAAGTGCCTTTCCGGATGCTTTCGGAAAGGCGCGAGCGTGCTATAAAAAACACCCCGGACTTCTCCGGGGTGTTTTCGTTTGGAGACCGGCGATGGTGACGAGTGGATTGATCTGGTGGGTCGCGGCGGGCGCGCTGATCGTCGCGGAGCTGTTCACCGGCACGTTCTATCTGCTCATGATCGCGCTGGGGATGATCGCCGGCGGCATCGCTTACGTGTCAGGCGCGTTGCCGCATGTGCAAATGGGCGCGGCGGCCGTGATCGCGCTGATCGCCGTCGCGGTGCTGCGGCGCTCGCGCTTCGGCAGCCGGAAACGGCGCGACGCGTCGCGGGACGTGGCCGTGAATCTCGATATCGGCGCGACGCTGGAAGTGGATCAATGGCGCGACGGTCGCGCGCGCGTGATGTACCGCGGCGCGCAGTGGGACGTCGAACTCGCGCCGGGTGAAGCCGAAGGCGCGCGGTACTACCGGATCACGGCGCTGGACGGGAATCGGCTGATCGTCGCGGCCAAACGCTAGCAAGCTCGCTCAACAAGAAGGAGTCACACAATGTATTTCGCGCTCATCGTGCTCATCATCGCCATTGTGATCGTGATGAACACGGTCAAGATCGTCCCGCAGCAGCATGCGTGGGTGCTGGAACGGCTCGGCCGCTATCACGCGACGCTCACGCCGGGTCTCAATATCGTGCTGCCGTTCATCGATCGCATCGCGTACAAGCACATGCTCAAGGAGATTCCGCTCGAAGTGCCGAGCCAGGTATGCATCACGCGCGACAACACTCAGTTGCAAGTCGACGGCGTGCTGTACTTCCAGGTCACCGACGCGATGAAGGCGTCGTACGGCTCGAGTAACTTCGTGTTCGCGATCACGCAGTTGTCGCAGACGACATTGCGCTCGGTCATCGGCAAGCTGGAGCTCGACAAGACGTTCGAGGAGCGCGATTTCATCAACCAGAGCATCGTGAATGCGCTCGACGAAGCCGCGTCGAACTGGGGCGTGAAAGTGCTGCGCTACGAGATCAAGGATCTGACGCCGCCGAAGGAAATCCTCCACGCCATGCAGGCGCAGATCACCGCGGAGCGCGAAAAGCGCGCGTTGATCGCCGCGTCCGAAGGCCGCAAGCAGGAGCAGATCAATCTCGCCGCCGGCGCGCGCGAAGCCGCGATCCAGAAGTCCGAAGGCGAGCGTCAGGCGGCGATCAATCAGGCGCAAGGCGAGGCATCGGCGATTCTCGCGGTGGCCGAGGCGAATGCGCAGGCCATTCAGAAAATCGGCACGGCGATTCAGACGACGGGCGGCATGGAAGCGGTGAACCTGAAGATCGCGGAGCAGTATGTCGGCGCGTTCGGCAACATTGCGAAGACGGGCAATACGTTGATCGTGCCGGGTAACCTGTCCGATATGAGTTCGATGATCGCGTCGGCGTTGACCATCGTGAGAGGCGAGGGCGGCGGCGTCATCAGAAAGAGCTGACGCGGCAAAGCAATCGGGGCGCTGCAAAGCGCCCCGATTCGTTCAACGCGAAGCCGTGCGCATCAGCCGCCCGCGCTCGCGTTCCCAGTCGCGCTTCTTTTCGGTCTCGCGCTTGTCGTGCAGCTTCTTGCCCTTCGCCAGCCCGATCTCGCATTTCACGCGGCCGTCCTTGTAATGGAAGTTGAGCGGCACGAGCGTATGCCCGCGCTGCTCGACCTTGCCGATGAGCTTGTCGATCTGGTCGCGATGCAGCAGCAGCTTGCGCGTGCGCACCGGATCCAGATTGGCGAATTTCGACGCCTCGGGCAGCGGGCTGATATGCGTGCCGATCAGAAAGAGCTCGCCGTTCTTGATCACGACATAGCCTTCCTTGATCTGCGCGCGGCCCGCGCGCAGCGCCTTGACTTCCCAGCCTTCGAGCACGAGACCGGCCTCGTAGCGCTCTTCGACGAAGTAATCGAAGAAGGCTTTTCTGTTGTCGATGATGCTCATGAATGGAAAGTGCCCAACTCGTTTAAAATCACGATTTTAGCAGCGCGCCGGCGGGCATTCGAACTTCTCCCGCGTTCTCTTGCGCGTTGCCGCCCAATTCAGCCACCGCTGCGCCCTATATGGCAGACGTCCAGAAAACCGTATTGATCCGCCATTCAGCGGAAGAAATGTTCGACCTCGTCACCGATGTCGCCGACTACCCCAATTTCCTGCCCTGGTGCGGTGGCGTCGAAATCGGCCGCCAGGACGAAAGCGGCATGGAAGCGAAGATCGACATCAGCTTCAAGGGCATCAAACAGCACTTCGCAACGCGCAACACGCAGAACCGTCCGACCAACATCGATATGGAGTTCCTGAGCGGCCCGTTCAAGAAGTTCACCGGTTACTGGCGCTTCACGCCGCTGCGCGCGGACGCGTGCAAGATCGAATTCGCGCTTCACTATGAATTCTCCAATGTGATCCTGGAGAAGCTCATCGGGCCGGTGTTCAGCCATATTGCCAACACTTTCGTCGATTCCTTCGTGAAGCGTGCGGATCAGCGCTACGGCAAGCCATGATGCATATCGACGTTTGCTACGGTCTGCCCGACGGCGCGTTTCTGAAGCGCGTGGATCTGCAAGAGGGCGCGACGGTGCGCGATGCAATCGACGCGAGCGGCGTGCTGCGCGCGCATCCGGACATCGACCTGACGACGCAAAAGGTCGGCGTGTTCGGCAAGGTGAAGGCGCTCGATACGGCGCTCGCCGATTTCGACCGCGTGGAGATTTATCGGCGGCTGTTGGTCGATCCGAAGGCCGCGCGTCAGCGCCGTGTCGACAAGGCGCGCAAGGCTGGGTCGATCGAAGGGCGCAAGTGGCAGTCGAAGGATTCGCGCTGAGCGGATTCAATGCGCGGGCGCTTCCTTCGCCCCCGCCGGGGCGGGCTCCAGCGTGTGTTGTCTGACCGACCAGAGCACGCCGACGAGCAGCAGTACAATCGCCAGCACTTCCGGCGTACGGGGCCAGCGGCCGTCGTAGACGAAAGCGTAAAGCAAGGCGAAGAGCGTTTCGAACACGATCATCTGGCCCGCGAGCGTGAGCGGCAAGCGCTTGGCCGCCGCATTCCACAGCATGTTGCCGAGCCACGAGCCGCCGGTCGCCAGCGCGAAACAGACGATCCAGAACAGGTGCCAGCGTGCGACCGGCACGCTCCCCTGAACCGTGCCCGCGGGCAACATCCAGATGACCGCGCCGAGCACGAGTCCGAGCAGGCCCGTCACGATGCCCCACAGCACGGACCACTCGTTGCCGTCGAAGTGGCGATTCGCTTGCAGATAGCGCGCGTTGACAACCGCGTACCAGGTCCAGGACGCAAGCGCCCCGAGGGCGCACGCCAGACCGGTCAGTCGCGTGAGCACGCTGGTCGCGTGCTCGCTGCTGACCGCGGGTGAAAGCACGTCGCTGAACACGTCCAGGTTGATGCATGCGATGCCCGCCAGCACGAGCAGCAAAGGCCCGACGAGCCGCCTGAGGTCGATCGCGCCGTGGTCGCGCCGTCCGGCGAGCGTGACGGTCACGGGCAAAATCCCCACGATCAGCGACGAAGGCGCGACGCCCACGAGCTGCACCGCGCTCGCGAGCAGCATGTAGTAGAGCAGGTTGCCGACCAGCGCCAGCTTCACGAGCGCGATGAAATCGGCGCGCGTGAGTTTGGCGAGGAGCCTTCGAGCGATCGGCAGCGCGACCGCGAGCGACACGGCGCCGTACATCAGATAGCGTCCCACGCTCAGGGCGAGCGGCGAAAAATCCGGCAAGAGCCGTGGTGCGAGAAAGATGAAGCCCCAGATCGCACCCGCTGCCATTCCGTACATCACACCGCGCTGCATTGCCCGACTCCGGTCGTTATTTCACTTGACGGCGCGAAGCGTAGCACGCGGCCCCGGGCGGCCGTCTTGTCGAAAACTGCAACGGCGGGTGTGTCCGGCACGCGGGCGCGCACGGCGCGGATTTTGCGCCGGAATGGCCTAAGCTGCTGTTCGGGCAGTGAAAATGCAGGGAACTATCGGTATAATCTGCTTTTGCGCCCATAGGATTTGCCATGCGTCTGATCCAGAAAGCACTCACGTTCGATGATGTGCTCCTCGTGCCTGCGTTCTCCAGCGTTCTCCCGCGCGACACCAGCCTGAAATCCCAGCTGACTCGCAATATTTCCCTGAACATGCCTCTCGTGTCCGCAGCCATGGACACGGTCACCGAAGGCCGGCTCGCCATCGCGATGGCGCAGATGGGCGGCATCGGCATCGTCCACAAGAATCTCACCGCCAAGGAACAGGCCCGCGAAGTCGCGAAAGTGAAGCGCTTCGAGTCGGGCGTCGTGCGTGATCCGATCACGGTGCCGCCGCAGATGCGCGTGCGCGACGTCATCGCGCTGACGCAGCAGCACGGCATTTCGGGCTTCCCGGTGGTCGAGGGCGCGCAACTGATCGGCATCGTCACCAACCGCGACCTGCGTTTCGAGGAGCGTCTCGACGAGCCGGTGCGCAACATCATGACGCCGCGCGAGCGTCTCGTGACGGTCAAGGAAGGCACGTCGCTCGCCGAAGCGAAGGCGTTGATGCACAGCCATCGCCTGGAACGCGTGCTGGTCGTCAACGACGCCTTCGAGCTGCGCGGCCTGATGACGGTGAAAGACATCACCAAGCAGACCGAAAACCCGGACGCCTGCAAGGACGAGGACGGCAAGCTGCGTGTGGGCGCGGCGGTCGGCGTAGGTCCGGACAATGAAGAGCGCGTGGACCTGCTGGCGCAGGCGGGCGTCGACGTGATCGTCGTCGATACCGCGCACGGCCACAGCCAGGGCGTGCTCGAGCGCGTGCGCTGGGTCAAGCAGAATTACCCGCGCGTGCAGGTCATCGGCGGCAATATCGCGACGGCAGCGGCGGCGAAATCGCTCGTCGAATACGGCGCGGACGCGGTGAAGGTCGGTATCGGCCCGGGCTCGATCTGCACGACGCGGATCGTCGCGGGCGTCGGCGTGCCGCAGATCACGGCGATCGCCAACGTCTCCGAAGCGCTGCGCGGCACCGGCGTGCCGGTCATCGCGGATGGGGGCGTGCGCTTCTCGGGCGACGTCTCGAAGGCGCTTGCGGCGGGCGCGAACGTCGTCATGATGGGCAGCATGCTCGCCGGCACGGAAGAATCCCCGGGCGACGTCTTCCTGTACCAGGGCCGTCAATACAAGTCGTACCGCGGCATGGGCTCGGTCGGCGCGATGAAGGACGGGGCGGCGGACCGCTACTTCCAGGACAACTCGGCGAACATCGACAAGCTCGTGCCGGAAGGCATCGAAGGCCGCGTGGCCTACAAGGGCTCGGTCAACGCAATCCTGTTCCAGATCGTCGGCGGCGTGCGCGCGAGCATGGGCTATTGCGGTTGCCGCACCATCGGCGAAATGCACGAGAAGGCGGAATTCGTGCAGATCACGGCGGCCGGCATGCGCGAGTCGCATGTGCACGACGTGCAGATCACGAAGGAAGCACCCAACTATCACGTCGACTAATCAAGCGGAGCGATCATGAAGCCGTTGCTGCGGGTCGTGCTCGTCATCAATGCCCTGATTTTTCTGGCGTTCGGTCTGCTATTTCTGCTGACGCCGTGGGCGGGCTTGTACGGCGCGCTGCAACTGGATTCGATCCGCGTGCAGCCGGCGTTTGCCGGGCAACTGCTCGGCATCGCGCTCATCGGGCTTTCGTGGCTCGCGTTTCATGCGGCCGTCGATGGCGCGTTGTCGGCCCGGGCCGCCCGCGTCTCGGGTCATGTGCAATGGCTCTCGGGGGTCGTGGTGCTGGTGTGGCTGCTCGGTCTGCATGCGCCGCAGGTCGATGGCTTCGGACAGATCAGCGCAGCGGTGGTCGGCGCCGTGCTTCTGGTACTCGGTTTGGGCAGCGTGAGACTGTCGTCGGTGGTGCGGCGACGCGAGCGCGCGGCGCTGGCTGGCGCCGCGTCGGCCCAGCGCGCGGAGAAGAAGGCGGCGCAAAAGCGCGAGGACGTTCGCACGGGCGCCACGGCGCCTTCGTCGCGCGTCGAGCCGATCGATGCCGGCGTCCGTCCCGCGGCGCGCGCGCCGGGAGCGACGGCCATCGATCCGGTTTCCGGTCGCGCGATCGATTCAACGGGGCGTCCGCTCGATCCGGCTTCACCGATCTCATCGGCCGCGATACGCGCGCATCCGGACGGCGCCGTCGATCCCGTCACGGGCGGCACGCTCGATCCGGTGACGGGCCGCGCGATCGATCCGGTCACCGGCAAGCGCATCGAACCCCTGATCAGCGGCGAGATCGATCCGGCGACGGGTCGAAGAGTCGATCCGCTCGGGCCCGACGCGAGCCGCGCACCACGTTGAGGGCGCGAAGCACATGCCGCAAGGCACGCACGTGCAGCAGCGCAAACATGCAGCGCAAACACGCAAGACAAACACGCAAGACAAGCACGGTCGGCCCTTTCGCCGGCCGTCGATTTATTTGCAGACGGGCTGCGCGACGTCGCGTCCGGCAGCACAGACATTCATCGTTCACTAGCCTTTGGCCGCAGCCATGCACGACAAAATCCTGATTCTCGATTTCGGCTCCCAAGTCACCCAGCTGATCGCACGGCGCATCCGCGAGTCGCACGTCTACTCGGAAATCCATCCGTACGACGTCGATGAGACGTTCATCCGCGAATTCGATCCCAAGGGCATCATCCTGTCGGGCGGGCCGAGCTCGGTCACCGAGGCCAAGTCGCCGCGCGCGCCGCAAATCGTCTTCGATCTCGGCGTGCCGGTGCTCGGCATCTGTTACGGCATGCAGACGATGGCCGATCAGCTCGGCGGCAAAGTCGAACTGGGCAACGTGCGCGAATTCGGCTATGCGGAAGTGCAGGCGCTGAATCACACGGGTTTCCTGGAAGGCATCGAGGACTTCAAGGCCGCTCAGGGCGAGTCGATGCTCAAGGTGTGGATGAGCCACGGCGACAAGGTCGTCGACTTGCCTGCGGGCTTCCGGCTGATGGCCTCGACGCCGTCGTGCCCGATCGCCGCGATGGCCGACGACGACCGCCGCTTCTACGGCCTGCAATGGCATCCGGAAGTCACGCACACGGTGCAGGGTCGCGCGATGCTCGAGCGCTTCGTGCTGGAGCTGTGCGGCGCGAAAGCGGATTGGGAGATGGGCCATTACATCGACGAGGCGGTGGAGAAGATCCGTGCGCAGGTCGGCGGTGAGCACGTCATTCTCGGCCTTTCGGGTGGCGTCGATTCGTCGGTGGCGGCGGCGCTGTTGCATCGCGCGATCGGCGATCAGTTGACGTGCGTGTTCGTCGATCACGGATTGCTGCGCCAGAACGAGGCGGAGCAGGTGATGTCGACGTTCGCGGATCATCTGGGCGTGAAAGTGATTCACGTCGACGCGAGCGAGGAGTTTCTGCAAAAGCTCGCAGGCGTCACCGATCCGGAAGCGAAGCGCAAGATCATCGGCGCGGAGTTCGTCGAAGTGTTTCATAAGGAATCGGACAAGCTCACCGACGCCAGGTGGCTCGCGCAGGGCACGATCTATCCGGACGTGATCGAATCGGCGGGCAAGGGCAAGAAGGGCGCGCACACCATCAAGAGCCATCACAATGTCGGCGGCCTGCCGGAGACGCTGAATCTCAAGTTGCTCGAGCCGTTGCGTGAACTCTTCAAGGACGAAGTGCGCGAGCTCGGCGTGAAGCTCGGACTGCCGCCTGCGATGGTGTATCGCCATCCGTTCCCGGGTCCGGGTCTCGGCGTGCGGATTCTCGGCGAAGTGAAGCGCGAGTTTGCGGATTTGCTGCGTCGTGCGGATGCGATTTTCATCGAGACGCTGCGCAATACCATCGACAAGGAAACCGGCAAGTCGTGGTATGACCTCACGAGCCAGGCGTTCGCGGTGTTCCTGCCGGTGAAGAGCGTCGGCGTGATGGGCGATGGCCGCACGTACGAGTACGTCGTCGCGCTGCGCGCCGTGCAGACGCTCGACTTCATGACCGCGCATTGGGCGCATCTGCCGCATGAACTGCTCGGGCATGTGAGCAACCGCATCATCAATGAAGTGCGTGGCATCAATCGGGTGGTGTATGACATCTCGGGGAAGCCGCCGGCGACAATCGAGTGGGAGTGACCGCGCGTCGCTTCACATTGACCACGAGTCGGGCGCATGAGTGACACGGCACCCGACCTCAAACCGGGCGAGCGCATCACCGACTCGCTCTTCTTCGCGCTCTATCCCGACGCAGCCGCCGCTGCACGAATCGCCGAACTGGCGGCGCGGCTGCGCATCGAACATAGGCTGAAGGCGAGGGCGATTTCCGCCGATCGCCTTCACGTCACGCTGCTTTATCTCGGCGCCTTCGCAGGCGTTCCCGCAGATGTGGTCGCGCAAGCACGCACCGCGGCTTGCCGAATCGCATCGCCGCCCGTCGAACTCGTCCTCGATCGCATCGGGAGCTTTGCCGGCCGCCGCGCGAAGCGCCCGCTCGTTCTGTCGGGCGATGTCGCCGAGCCACTCGGCGCCCTCGAACACACGCTCGGCACCGCGCTCGAAGCCGCCGGCATCGCCCTCAAACGCCATCCCCGCTTCACGCCCCACGTGACCTTGCTCTACGACGAGCACCGCATCGCGCGCCAGGCCGTCGAACCCATCGCATGGACCGCGCACGAGTTCGCGCTCGTGCGCAGCTTCATCGGCCGGTCGCAATACGAAGTCCTCGCGCGCTGGCCGCTCCTGTCGTGAATCGCCGGAACCACCCGAAATAAAGGGTTTCGCGGATTTTTCTAACGCGTTAAGGTTCGTGTATCGGAATAAATCGATACGAAGCGCTTACATGACCCGGTCCCGCCTGCTGCATATCACGCCCGAAACGCACAATGTCCAGATCGATCTCGTCTACGCGACCGATCGCAACTTCACCGGCAAGCCGATCTACAAGGCGCAGCATTGCCTGCTGCTCGAACCCGCCGAAGCCGCGCTAAGAAAGGCCGTCGATATCGCGCGCAGCATCGGCACGACGCTTCGGATTTTCGACGCCTATCGTCCGCCGCAAGCGCAGAAGGTGCTGTGGGATTTCCTGCCCGATCCGACGTTCATCGCCGAACTCGGCCGCGGCTCGAACCATAGCCGCGGCACGGCGGTGGACCTGACACTCGTCGATCGCGATGGCAACGCGCTCGACATGGGCACCGAATTCGACGCGATGGTCGTCGAATCGGAGCATTTCCACTTCGGCCTGCCGGAGCACGTCCAGCGTAATCGAACGCTGTTGCTCGGCGTGATGCACGGCGCGGGCTTCACGCACATCAAAAGCGAGTGGTGGCATTACGAATTGCCAGGCTCGCGCGAACTTGCTCTGATCGACAACGAAGAAAGCGGCCCGCTGCGGCTGATGTGAACCCGATACCAACAGGACGACATCACATGAAAAAGGCATTGGCGGCGGTCATGCTCGCCTCGGCGCTGACGGCATTCACGGGCTTGTCGGGCGTGCAGGCGGCGACGCCGAAGGACATGTTCGTCATGGCGACGCTGCTCGATGAATTCACTTCGCTCGATCCCGGCGAAATCTACGAACTGGTGCCGGAGGAATATGTCGCGAACACGTATGACCGGCTGGTGCGCGTCGACCTGAAAGACCCGTCGAAATTCAATGGCGACGTCGCCGAGTCCTGGAGCGCGAGTCAGGATGGCCTCACGTTCACGTTCAAGATTCGCCCGGGCCTCAAGTTCCACTCCGGCAATCCGCTGACAGCCGACGACGTCGCATGGTCGATTCAGCGCACCGCGCTGCTCGACAAGGGTGCGGCGGCGGTGCTCGCGGGCATCGGCCTGACCAAGGCGAACGCATTGCAGAACGTGAAGAAGATCGACGATACGACCGTCTCGATCACGACTGACCAACGTTACGCGCCGACCTTCGTGCTCAACGTGCTCGGTTCGTGGCCGGCGTCGGTGGTGGATCGCAAGCTCGTCGAGTCGCACGCGAAGGGCAACGACTACGGCAATGAGTGGCTCAAGACCAACGAAGCCGGCTCGGGCGCCTACAAGCTCGTGAAGTGGACCGCGAACGACAGTATCGTGCTGCAGCGCTTCGAGGGCTATCGCATTCCGCTCGCCATGAAGCGCATCGTGCTGCGTCACGTGACAGAGGCGGCAAGCCAGCGCCTGATGATCCAGAACGGCGACATCGACGTCGCGCGCGATCTGAGCCCCGACGATCTCGACACGCTCTCGAAGAGCGGCGTCATCAAGGCGACGGCCGTGCCTCAGGCCACGCTCATGTATCTCGGCCTCAACAACAAGAACCCGAATCTCGCGAAGCCCGAGGTCTGGGAAGCAATGAAGTGGCTGATCGACTATCAGGGCATCCAGAAAAACGTGATCCGCACGACCTACAAGGTTCACGAGACGTTTCTGCCTGAAGGCTTTCTCGGCGCGCTGAACGAGAACCCGTATCACCAGGACGTCGCGAAGGCGAAGGCGCTGCTCGCCAAGGCGGGTTTGGCCAACGGGTTCACCGTGAAGATGGACGTGCGCAACGACTATCCGTACAGCGAGATCGCGCAGGCGGTGCAGGCGAATCTCGCGCTCGCCAACATCAAGGTGCAGCTCATGCCGAGCGATAACAAGCAGACGCTCGGACGCTATCGGGCGCGCGCGCATGACATCTATATCGGCGAGTGGTCGGCGGATTACATCGATCCGCACAGCAACGCGCAGGGTTTCGTGTGGAACCCCGACAACTCGGATGCATCGAGCTACAAGATGCTTGCATGGCGCAACGCGTGGGACATTGCGCAACTCACTAAGGAAACCAACGCGGCGCTCGCCGAAAGCGATACGAAAAAGCGTGCGCATCTCTACGAGAAAATGCAGCGTGAAGTGCTCGCGAAGTCGCCGTTCGTGATCATGTTCCAGAAGGTGTCGCAGGTCGCGGCGCGTCCCGGTGTGACCGGTCTCGAAGTCGGGCCGATCAACGATCTCGTGTCCTACCGAAACATCAGGAAGCAGTGAGTAGGGTCACGTTCATCGAGCGCGTGCGCGCCATGAGCGCGCATCGGGGCGGCGTGCGCATCGCGCTTGCGCTCGCGCACTGGATCGCGATGCTCGTCATCACGTTCACGGGCCTGCTTGCCATCACGTTCTTCATCGGCCGCAAGATTCCGATCGATCCGGTGCTTGCAATTCTCGGCGACCGCGCGTCCGCGGGCGCGTATGCCGCCGCGCGCTTGAGGCTCGGGCTCGACAAGCCGCTCATCGATCAGTTCGTGATCTACGCGCGCGACGTGCTGCACGGCAATCTCGGCGTCTCATTGCTGACGGCCAATCCCGTGATCGACGACATCAAACGCGTCTTTCCGGCGACGCTGGAACTCGCGACGCTCTCGACGTTCATCGGCATTGCGATCGGCGTGCCGCTCGGCGTCGCGGCCGCGGTGAAGCACAATCGCATCGTCGATCACATTGCGCGCGTGATCGGGCTCGCGGGCAGTTCGGTGCCGGTGTTCTGGCTCGCGCTGATGGGCCTCCTGCTGTTCTATGCGCGGCTGCATTGGGTGTCGGGGCCGGGGCGCATCGATCCGGTCTACGACGGCATGGTCGACACGCGCACGGGCAGTCTGCTGATCGACTCGCTCGTCGCCGGCGAATGGGATGTCTTCAGGAACGCGTTCTCTCATATCGCGCTGCCGGCGAGCGTGCTCGCGTTTTATTCGATCGCGTATCTGTCGCGCATGACGCGCTCGTTCATGCTCGAACAACTGAGCCAGGAATACGTGACGACCGCGCGTGCCAAAGGCCTGCCCGAGCGCCGCGTGATCTGGCGGCATGCGTTCGGCAATATCGCCGTGCCGCTTCTGACGGTGATCGCGCTCGCGTACAGCTATCTGCTCGAAGGTTCGGTGCTGACCGAGATCGTGTTCGCGTGGCCGGGCATCGGTTCGTATCTGACGGGCGCGTTGCTCAATGCCGACATGAACGCCGTGCTCGGCAGCACGCTCGTGATCGGCGCGACGTTCATCGCGCTCAATCTTTTGACCGACGCGCTCTACCGCGTGTTCGACCCGCGCACGCGCTGACATGGAGGACTTTGCGCAGATGAAACCGGCGCGATCGGGTTTGCGCACGTGGCTTCTCACCGATACGCCCGCGTCCCCGCGCCAGGCCGCGCTCGGCCGGGCTTATCGGCGCTGGCGGCGGTTCTCGTCGAATCCGCTCAGCATGCTCGGACTCGCGATCCTGCTGCTGCTCGTCGTGGTTGCGGCAGTCGGGCCGATACTCGTCTCGCAGGATCCGTTGCAGCAAGTGCTCGCCGAACGTCTCACGCCGCCCGGCGCGGCGCACTGGTTAGGCACCGACCAGCTCGGCCGCGACATTCTCTCGCGGCTCGTGCACGGCTCGCGCCTCACGCTGGCCATCGCCATGCTCGTCGTCGTGCTCGTCGTGCCGGTCGGCCTCGCGATCGGCACGGTGGCGGGCTACTGCGGCGGCATCGTCGATACGGTGCTGATGCGCGTGACCGATGTTGCGCTCGCGTTTCCGAAGATCGTGCTCGCGCTCGCGTTCGCCGCCGCGCTCGGGCCGGGCGTGCTCAATGCGGTGATCGCGCTGTCCATCACCGCATGGCCGCCGTATGCGCGACTCGCGCGCGCGGAATCGCTGCGGCTCGCGCGGGCCGATTACATCCACGCCGCGCGTCTGCAAGGCGCATCGCACCTGCGCATTCTGCTGCGCTATATCGTGCCGCTGTGCTCGTCGTCGGTGATCGTGCGGGCGACGCTCGACATGGCCGGCATCATTCTCGCCGTCGCGGGACTGGGGTTTCTCGGCCT
The DNA here is from genome assembly GCF_023631365.1 of Caballeronia sp. INML2. Lineage (NCBI taxonomy): Bacteria > Pseudomonadati > Pseudomonadota > Betaproteobacteria > Burkholderiales > Burkholderiaceae > Caballeronia > Caballeronia sp. INML2. The sequence continues at coordinate 76,578 of NZ_JALQDH010000016.1, forward strand.
GGGCGCTCAGCCGCCGAGCCCGGAATGGGGTTACATGGTTGCGGCGGGCCGCAATGTGTTGCTCGACGCGTGGTGGGTCGCGACGATTCCCGGCCTCGCGATCCTCGCGGTGAGCCTCGCCTTTAACCTGCTCGGCGACGGTCTGCGCGACGTCTTCGATCCGCGTCATGGAGGCTGACTTGTCCGACGCGCTGGCGCATATCGACGAGCTGGAAGTGGCCTTCACGGGCCACGACGGCGCGCTCATGCCCGCGGTGCGCGGCGTATCGCTGACGGTGCGGCGGGGCGAGCGGCTCGGCATCGTCGGGGAATCGGGATCGGGCAAATCGCTGACGGGGCGCGCGTTGCTCGGGCTCTTGCCGCCCGAGGCGAAATGGTCCGCCAAGGCGCTGCGCTTCGAAGATCGGGACCTGCTCGCGATGCGCCCCAAAGAGCGCCGCCGCTTGTGCGGCACACGCATGAGCATGATCCTGCAAGACCCGAAGTTCTCGCTCAACCCGGTGATGACCGTCGCGCAGCAGATGCGCGAAACCTTCGTGCGGCAAGGCGTGAAAGAGAGCCGGCGCGTGCTGCGCGAGCGCATCGTCGCGGCGCTGGAAGCGGTGCATATCCGCGATCCGCAGCGCGTCGCGGATGCATATCCGCATGAGCTTTCAGGTGGCATGGGCCAGCGCGTGATGATCGCGATGATGGTCTCTGCCGGGCCGCGCCTCTTGATCGCCGACGAGCCCACGAGCGCGCTGGACGTCCTCGTGTCGATGCAGGTGCTCGCCGTGCTCGACGAGATGATCGAGCGCCACGACACGGGGCTCGTGTTCATCAGCCACGATCTACCGCTCGTGATGTCGTTTTGCGACCGCGTCGCGGTGATGTATGGCGGACGCGTCGTCGAGACGTGCGCGGCGCGCGATCTCGCGCACGCGACCCATCCGTACACGCGCGGGCTGCTCGAAGCGAATCCGCCGCTCGATAATCCGCCCGACGAACTGCCGACCTTGCGACGGGACCCGGCGTGGCTCGATGAAAGGACGACGCGATGATCGACATCGAGCGCGCCTGCATCCGTTTCAAGACGAAGACCGGCCACGTCGACGCGGTGCGCGACGTTTCCCTGCGCGTGGAAGAGGGTGAAGTCTTTGGGCTGGTCGGCGAATCGGGCAGCGGCAAGTCGACGCTGCTTCGCGCGCTCGCCGGACTGACGCCGCTCGCGGGTGGCAGCATACGCATCGGTTCGCGTCCCGTCAGGCGCGATGTGCAGATGGTGTTTCAGGACCCCTACGGCGCGCTGCATCCGCGCTTCACGGTCGACAAGACCTTGCGCGAGCCGCTCGCGATCAACGGCATCGGTGACGAAGACGCGCGCATCCTCGATGCGCTCGGCGAAGTCGGACTCGGCCCGGCGTTCCGCTTTCGCTATCCGCATCAGTTGTCGGGCGGCCAGCGCCAGCGCGTGTCGATCGCGCGGGCGCTGATCGTCGAGCCGCGCGTCCTGTTGCTGGACGAGCCGACCTCCGCGCTCGACGTGTCCGTGCAGGCCGAGATTCTGAACCTGCTTCGGCGTCTGCACCGCGAGCGCAAGCTGACGATGATTCTCGTGAGCCACAACCTCGCGGTGATCGGCTTTCTGTGTCAGCGCGTCGCGGTGATGCGCAATGGCGAGATCGTCGAGCAACTGGACGTGGACGCGGTGCGCTCGCGCGATGTCGCGCACGAATATACGCGCCGGCTGCTTCTCGCGACGGAGGGCTACACGCGCGACAGCGCCACGCGTCTGGAGCGCGAGCCGGGCACGTAGTCATCGTACAAGCACAGTTGCCACGAAGCAGTCAACGAATGTTGCGCAAACGACGCATATGGACAGCGATAAGCCCGGTATACGGTGAAGCGCCGCGAACAGGCGTGCGTCGCCCGAAAACCTCGCGGCAGCCGCTGATAGAATAGGGCTTGGATTGTCGAGACGTGCCGAACAACGCGCGAGCGTGGTTTTCCGGCTGCCTTCCGACTTCGAGCTAACCAACGGAAATCGTGACAGACCGCGCCCGCTCGCGGGTGAAAGCCGGTCGTAATCCCCGATGAAATTGCTAGATGCTTTGGTCGAACAGCGGATCAACGAAGCCGCTGCGCGTGGCGAGTTCAACAACCTGCCGGGCGCGGGCGCTCCGCTGCACTTCGACGACGACGTCCTCGTGCCCGAGGAAGTGCGTGTCGCCAATCGAATCCTCAAGAATGCGGGCTTCGTCCCACCCGCCGTCGAACAGCTGCGCGCGTTGCGTGGGCTGCAGGAAGAGTTCGACAAGGTGACGGACCCCGCGGCCCGTTGTCAGTTGCAAGCCAAGATGCTCGCGCTCGACATGGCGCTCGAATCGCTCCGTGGCGGCGGCTGCGTGCCGCATGAGTACCGCCGGCGCATCGCCGAGCGGCTCTCCGAGCGCGCACAGTCGCGCGTGGCGGTGGAAGTCAAGTGATCGGGACACCGGACGCGCCGGAGCCCGCGCCCAGCGCTGCCATCGCCGATCCTTCAAGCGAACGCGATCGCCGCTTCATGGCGCTTGCGCAAAGCGCCGCCGACGAAGCCCGTCGTGCGGGCGAAGTGCCCGTGGGTGCGGTGATCGTGCTGGGCGATGAAGTCATCGCCACGGGTTTCAATCATCCGATTCGCGGACACGATCCGTCCGCGCATGCCGAAATGGCCGCGCTGCGCGCCGCCGCCCAGAAGCTCGAGAACTACCGTCTGCCGGGCTGTGAACTCTATGTGACGCTCGAGCCGTGCCTGATGTGCGCGGGCGCCATCATGCACGCGCGGATTGCACGCGTCGTCTTCGGCGCGACGGACCCGAAAACGGGCGCGTGCGGCAGTGTCGTCAACATGTTCGCTAATGCGCAGCTCAATCATCACACCATGGTGACGGGCGGCGTGCTGGCAGACGAATGCGGGCACGCGCTCAAGAATTTCTTCGCCGAGCGCCGCCGCCTGGCACGTGAAGAGCGCGATGCGCGCCGTGCGCGCGAAGCCGGCCTGCTCGCCGCGACCGATACCTCCGATCCGACAACGAATCCAACGACAACATCGTGAAATCACGCACCATCGACCTCGTCGCGCCCTCGGGCTATCCGCACGATCCGGCGGCTGTGGAGCGCGCCCTCGGACGCTTGCGCAGGGAAGGGCATCGCCTGGAGAACGTCAATGCCACGCGGCGGCGCTTTCAACGCTTCGGCGGCACCGACGCCGAGCGTGCGGCCGACCTCAACCGGCTCGCGGACGCGTCGCGGCCGTTGCCTGACATCGTACTTGCCGTGCGCGGCGGCTATGGGGCATCGCGCATTCTGCACGGACTCGACTATCTCGGCCTGCGCAGACTCGCCGATCAGCCGGTCGCCATCATCGGTCACAGCGATTTCACGGCGATCCAGTGCGCGCTCTTTGCGCACGCCGGCGTGAAAAGCTTCGGCGGCCCCATGTTCGCAGGCGATTTCGGCGCCGAACAGGTGAGCCCGTTCACGATGCAGCACTTCTGGAACGCGATATCGCATTCTAGTTTCACCGTGACGAGCAACACGCCGCAGCGCCAGTCAGTGGACGCGACCGGCACGCTGTGGGGCGGCAATCTCGCGATTCTGGCCTCGCTCGTCGGCACGCCGTATATGCCGCCGATCGACGGTGGAATTCTCTACGTCGAAGATGTGAACGAGCATCCGTTCCGGATCGAACGGATGATTTATCAGTTGCATCAGTCGGGCATGCTCGGCCGTCAGCAGGCGATCGTCATGGGCGAATTTTCGGGCGGGCGGCTTTCGGATTACGACAACGGCTATTCGCTCGACGCGATGATCGAGCAGGTCCGATCCGTGATCGGCATTCCTGTGGTGACCGGGTTGCAGTTCGGACACGTGGAAAATCTTCTGACGCTTCCTTTCGGAGCGACGGCGCACCTCGTCGCGACCGAGCGGGGATTTACGCTGAAACTGTCCGATTACCCGCATCTGGCCTGACTTGAGCACAAAAGGCGCTCCAGCGAGCGCCTCTCTTTTAATGGATATGTGCAACTAACGGTCTTAAAGTGCACCATCCGGAATTCAACTACACCCTAAATCAAACGCATGAATTGTCGACAAAAAGTTGCCGGCAATGCTGACAAAAACGTGTGAAATTGGCGCAGAGGCCTGCCGGAGCAGGCTCGCAGGCCAGTGCTCTGCCTAAAGAACCGCTTCGAGACCTCGGTTTTTGAAATGAATTGTTGACAATCTTTATGTCGATTCTAAGATACTTAACATGCAAGCGAGCACATCATGTCCGACGCCAAACGTAGTGCTGCATCCGATGCTTCACCGGTCGCTCCGAACGGGGCGAATGCCGAGTCGATCGCCGAGAGTATCCGCGCCGCGATTCTCGAACATCGGTTGGCGCCGGGCGCGAAGCTGACCGAAGCGCAGTTGTGCGAGGTGTTCGCAGTGAAGCGCGGCACCGTCCGTCAGGCGCTCGCGCAACTGTCGAACGAACGGCTCGTCGATCTGGAGCCGAACCGCGGCGCCTTCGTCGCAAGTCCGTCGCTGCAGGAAGTGCATGAGGTGTTCGAGATGCGCCGCATCATCGAGCTGGCGGTGGTGGAGCGGATTGCGCAGGGACACGGCATGCGCCGGCTGAAGTCGATCAGCGCGACCATCGGCAAGGAGCGCCGCGCATTCGAGAGCCACGATTTTTCTTCGTGGATCCGGCTGTCCGGCGAATTTCACACCGAGCTCGCGGCGCTCACCGGCAATACGGTGTTGTGCGAATGTCTGTCGGGACTCGTCGCGCGCTCGACGCTGATCTCGGCGCTGTATGAGTCGCTCGGAAAGAGCTCGTGCTCATTCGAGGATCACGAAGACATTCTTGCCGCGCTCGATGCCGGCGATGCAGCGAAAGCCGGCGACCTGATGGCGCAGCATCTGCGCGATGTCGAGCTGAAGATGCTGGAGCGGCCGGCGCGTGGCGCGGTCGATTTGAAGGAAGTATTCACAAGGCCCGCCGAGCGCGAAAGGGCGCTCGATACGTAGGCAGCAGTGACAGTGCAGATCGCAGAATCTGCCATCGGCTGAAGATAGCAGGACTAAATAATTGAAGACCGTGCTCGCGCCCCGCGCCGGCGCGTGGAGAGTCGCACGCGCAAAAAAATCAGCAGCGTGCACTGCATCGAACACGACGCTCATGTGAGCGTGAGATGAAAGTCGCCGCAGGGCGAGCGTGCCGGGCCATGTGCTCGCGCGCTTCTGGCTTGACGCCCCAAAGCGAAAACGCAAATCCGAAGAATGCCGCGCTGATTCGAAATGTCAGCGAAGGTGTCCGATCGAAGCTCGTCACAGCAGCATTTGCAGTTTTTTCTTACGCAAGCAGCCAATGAAGGAGACGTCATGGCCCAGTTCAGTGCACCCGGCAGTTCAGCCTTGCCGCAATACGAAGAGCAGACAGCGGAACACGATCCGAATCTACCCGCCGGTTACAGCGACCGCCTTTACAACGAAGACCTCGCCCCGCTCAAGAACCAGACCTGGGGCGCATACAACATCTTCGCGTTCTGGATGTCCGACGTGCATAGCGTCGGCGGCTATGTGTTCGCGGGCAGTCTCTTCGCGCTCGGCCTGACGAGCTGGCAAGTGCTGGTGTCGTTGCTGATCGGCATCGGCTTGGTGAACGCGTTGTGCAACATGATCGCGAAGCCGAGCCAGGTGGCCGGCGTGCCGTATCCCGTCGCGTGCCGCGCCACGTTCGGCGTGCTCGGTGCGAACATTCCAGCCGTGATCCGCGGGCTCATCGCGGTCGCGTGGTATGGCATTCAGACGTATCTGGCTTCGAGCGCGCTCGTCATCGTCGTGCTGAAGTTCGTGCCGTCGCTGATGCCTTACGCCGACGTGCACAAGTACGGCTTCGTGGGTCTGTCGGCGCTCGGCTGGGCGGGCTTCATGCTGCTCTGGGTGCTGCAGGCCATCGTGTTCTGGCGCGGCATGGAGATGATCAAGAAGTTCATCGACTTCGCAGGTCCGGCCGTCTACGTCGTGATGTTCCTGCTCGCCGGCTACATGGTGTGGCGCGCGGGCATCAAGAACATCGGCCTGAATCTGGGCGGCGTGAAGTATCACGGCATGGAAGTGATTCCCGTGATGATTACCGCGATCTCGCTCGTCGTGTCGTACTTCTCCGGCCCGATGCTGAATTTCGGCGACTTCTCCCGCTACTGCAAGAGCTTTCGCAGCGTGAAGCGCGGCAACTTCTGGGGCCTGCCGGTCAACTTCCTGGCGTTCTCGCTGGTGACCGTCATCACGACCGCGGCCACGCTGCCGGTGTTCGGCCAATTGATCACCGATCCGGTCGAAACCGTCGGCCGCATCGATCATCCGACCGCCGTGATTCTCGGCGCGCTGACCTTCACGATCGCGACCATCGGCATCAACATCGTGGCCAACTTCGTATCGCCGGCTTTCGACTTCTCCAACGTCGCGCCGAAGCTCATCAGCTGGCGTATGGGCGGCATGATGGCCGCGACCGCGTCGATCTTCATCACGCCGTGGAACCTGTTCAACAATCCGGCGGTGATCCACTACACGCTGGATATTCTCGGCAGCTTCATCGGACCGTTGTACGGCGTGCTGATCCTCGACTTCTATCTCGTGAAGCGCGGCAAGCTCGCGGTGGACGATCTCTACTCGGTGTCCGAAGAAGGCAAGTACTGGTACACGAAGGGCGTGAACCGCCGTGCGGTGATGGCGCTCCTGCCGGCCGCCGTCATCGCGATTCTCTGTGTGATGCTGCCGTCGCTCGAAGGCGCCGCGAACTTCTCCTGGTTCATCGGTGCGGGCCTGGGCGCGGTGTTCTATTACTTCCTGGCGGATCGCAAGCGTCCGGTCTGACCCATCGCCTATAACACACGATAGAACCTGAGAGAACCTTCCAAAGCAGTGTGGAGAACAGCAATGCGCATCAAACTGATCAACCCGAACACGACGCAGCGCATGACCGATTCGATGGGCCGCTGCGCGCGCGAAGTCGCGGCGCCCGGCACGGAGATCGTCGCCGTGAGCCCGACGATGGGCCCGCCGTCCATCGAGGGCTATTACGACGAAGCGATCGCCTCGCTCGGACTTCTGGCGGAAGTGGAAGCGGGAGAAAAGCAGGGTTTCGACGGTTACGTGATTGCCTGCTTCGGCGATCCGGCCCTTTACGCCGCACGTGAATTGGCGCGCGGTCCGGTGATCGGCATCGCGGAAGCGGCGATGCACGCGGCGAGCGTGATCGCGCCGGGATTTTCCGTCGTCACGACGTTGCAGCGCACGGTCGGCATGGCATGGCATCTGGCGGAGCGCTACGGCATGACGCGCTTTTGCAAAAACGTTCGCGCGACCGACGTTCCCGTGCTCGAACTGGACGTGCCGGGGTCGCCCGCGCGCCAGACGATCATCGACGAATGCCGGCGCGCGCTCGACGAGGACGGCTCGGATGCGATCGTCCTCGGCTGCGCGGGCATGGCGGAGTTCTGCCGCGAGGTGGAGGACGCGATCGGCGCGCCGGTGGTCGAGGGTGTGACGGCGGCGGTGAAATGGGCGGAGGCGTTGATCGCGCTGAAACTCCACACCGCGAAACGCGGCGACTATGCGCGCCCGCTCGCGAAACGGTATGACGGCGTGCTGTCGGATTTCAGCCCGCGCTGATCGCGGTTCCGAGGGACACATACTCCCGACGTGACCCGGATTATCTGCCCTGATGTATGGGCGCGTCCGGGTCTTTTAGCTACACTCGATCGTCAACAATCCCGTTTTTTAAACGCTTGAGCTCAACGCCAGCCATGTCACTCGATCCGAACTATCCACGCGACCTGATCGGCTACGGCCGCAACCCGGTGCAGGCCAACTGGCCGGGACGCGCGCGCGTCGCCGTGCAATTCGTGCTCAATTACGAAGAAGGCGGCGAGAATTGCGTGCTGCACGGCGATCCGGGCTCGGAGCAGTTTCTGTCGGAGATCGTGGGCGCGGCGGCGTACCCCTCGCGGCACATGAGCATGGAGTCGATTTACGAATACGGCTCGCGTGCGGGCGTGTGGCGCATCCTGCGCGAGTTCGAAAAGCGCGGCATGCCGCTGACGATCTTCGGCGTCGGCATGGCGATCGAACGGCATCCGGAACTGGCGAAGGCGTTCGTCGAACTGGGGCATGAAATCGCGTGTCACGGGTATCGCTGGATTCACTATCAGGACATGTCGCCGGAGCGCGAGGCGGAGCACATGCGCCTCGGCATGGAAGCGATCGAGCGCGTGACGGGCGTGCGTCCGCTCGGCTGGTACACCGGGCGTGACAGTCCCAACACCCATCGGCTGGTCGCGGAATACGGCGGCTTCCTCTATGACTCGGACAATTACGGCGATGACCTGCCGTTCTGGACCGAAGTGGAAGTGACGGGCGGCGAGAAGAAGCCGCATCTGATCGTGCCGTACACGCTCGACACGAACGACATGCGTTTCGCGACGCCACAGGGCTTCAACACGGGCGATCACTTTTTCACGTATCTGAAGGACGCCTTCGACGTGCTCTACGAAGAAGGCGACGAAGCGCCAAAGATGCTGTCCATCGGCATGCATTGCCGCCTGCTCGGGCGTCCCGGGCGTTTCCGCGGTCTGCAGAAATTTCTCGATCACATCGAAAAGCATGATCGCGTGTGGGTCACGCGGCGTGTCGACATCGCGCGTCACTGGCGCGAGCAACATCCTTTCGAAAGAACCAACACCGGGACGGCGGCATGAAGGCGATGCAATACACACTCGACCAACTCAACACCATGCCCGCCGACACGTTCGTGACGGTGCTCGCGGGCATCTTCGAACATTCGCCGTGGGTGCCGGAAGCGGCGGCGAAGCAGCGGCCTTTCAAGGACATCGACACGTTGCACGCGGCGATGTCGCATATCGTCGAAAGCGCGGGCGATGACAGGCAGCTCGCGCTGATCAACGCGCACCCGGAACTCGCGGGCAAGGCCGCGGTGCGCGGCGAACTGACGGCCGAATCGACGCGCGAGCAAAGCGGCGCGGGCCTCGATCTCTGCACGCAGGAAGAATTCGACCGGCTGCAATCGCTCAATGCGCAGTATCGCGAGAAGTTCGGCTTTCCCTTCATTCTCGCCGTGCGCGGGTATGACCGTCACGGCATCATCGCGAACTTCGAAAAGCGCGTGAATCACGATCGCGCCGAAGAGCTGCGCACGAGTCTCGACCAGATTTACCGGATCGCGCGTTTCAGGCTGAACGACCTGATCCAGGCCGCGTGATTCCGCATCAACCGTAACCGAACTGAACGTAACGAAGAGCAAGGACGAAGACAATGGCAATTCCGACACTCGATCCCAACGCGCCCGAATTCACGCGCCGCTATGTGAATCTCGCGGACCCGCGTCTGGGCGCGCAGGCACTCGAGGCGAGCGACGATTTCTTCGCGCCGAAGGAACGCATGCTGAACCCGGAGCCGGCGGTGTTCATTCCCGGCAAGTACGACGATCACGGCAAGTGGATGGACGGCTGGGAAACGCGCCGCAAGCGCACGACGGGCTACGACTGGTGCATCGTCAAGCTGGCGCGTCCGGGCGTGATCAAGGGCATCGACGTGGACACGAGCCACTTCACCGGCAACTTCCCGCCCGCGGCGTCGATCGAAGGCGCGCATGTCGCCGAGGGGTCGCCGAACCAGTCGACGCAATGGACGGAAATCGTCCCCTCGACGACGCTCCAAGGCAACAGTCACCACTATCTCGAAGTCAAGGCCGAAGAGCCGTTCACCCACCTGCGCGTGAACATCTATCCGGACGGCGGCATTGCGCGTCTGCGCGTGTACGGCCAGCCGCAGCTCGACTGGAGCAACGCCGACCGCAACCAGCTCGTCGATCTCGGCGCGATGGAAAACGGCGCGTACATGGTGGGCACGAACAACCAGCACTTCGGTCTCGCATCGACGTTGCTGATGCCCGGCCGCGGCGTGAACATGGGCGATGGCTGGGAAACCCGTCGCCGTCGGGAGCCGGGCAACGACTGGTGTATCGTCGCGCTGGCGCAGCCGGGCGTCATCAAGAAGGTCGAAGTGGACACCGCGCACTTCAAGGGCAATTTCCCGGATCGCTGCTCGCTTCAGGCCGCTTACGTGAAGGGCGGCACGGACAGTTCCCTCGTGACGCAGGCCATGTTCTGGCCGGTGCTGCTCGGCGAGCAGAAACTGCAGATGGACAAGCAGCATTTCTTCGAGTCGGAACTGGCTGCGCTCGGCCCGGTGACGCACGTGCGCTTCAATATTTATCCCGACGGCGGCGTGTCGCGTCTTCGTCTCTTCGGCACCCTCGCATAATGAAAAAGCTCGAGATCGTTCCGTTGACGCGCGCCGCGTTCAAGCCTTATGGCGATGTCATCGAACTCGATGGCGCGAAGCAGATCCCGATCAACCTCGGCACCACGATCCGCTTTCACGATCTGTGCAACGTGGACGTGACGGATCAGGGCGGCCATGCGATCGTCAATCTCTTTCGCGGGCAGCCGCGCACGCTGCCGTTCGAATGCAAGATGATGGAACGGCATCCGCTCGGCAGCCAGGCGTTCATTCCGCTCGACGACCGGCCGTATCTCGTCGTCGTAGCGCCCGCGGGCGATCTCGACGAGTCGAAGATCCGCGCGTTCGTCACGAGCGGCTGGCAGGGCGTGAACTATGCAAAAGGCGTGTGGCACCATCCGCTGCTCGCGTTGGGGAAGGTGAGCGATTACATCGTCGTCGATCGCGGCGGTGGCGAAGGGCACAACCTCAACGAGCTGGATCTGAAGGAATCGCTGTGGCTGACGGAAGAGGCAATGCGCTAGGACGCTTCTTTCGGGCCAGGGAAGGACCGGTGCGGTAGGGCCGGTCCTTTTGCTCTTGGGGCGTTAAGATAAGCAGTTCTTTTCCGACGACCCCGACCCAACGATGATCGATCTGCGCAGCGATACCGTCACCCGTCCCAGCCAGTCCATGCTCGCCGCGATGTCGGCCGCCGATGTCGGCGACGATGTCTGGGGCGACGATCCCACCGTCATCCGGCTTCAGTCCACGCTTGCCGAACGCACGGGCAAGGAAGCAGGCCTCTTCTTCCCGAGCGGCACGCAAAGCAATCTCGCCGCGTTGATGGCGCATTGCGCGCGCGGCGACGAATACATCGTCGGGCAGTCTGCGCACACATACAAGTACGAAGGCGGAGGCGCGGCGGTGCTCGGGAGCATCCAGCCGCAGCCGATCGAAAACGCGCCCGACGGCTCGTTGCCGCTCGACAAGATCGCGGCGGCGATCAAGCCGATCGACAATCACTTCGCGCGCACGCGCTTGCTGGCGCTGGAGAACACCATCGGCGGAAAAGTGCTGCCGGCCGAGTACGTGGCGAAGGCGACGCAGCTCGCGCGCGATCGCGGCTTGTCCACGCACCTCGACGGCGCGCGCGTGTTCAATGCGGCGGTGGCGTCGGACAAACCGGTCAGCGCGTTGTGCGCACCGTTCGACAGCGTGTCGATCTGCTTCTCGAAAGGGCTGGGCGCGCCGGTCGGTTCGGTGCTGGTCGGATCGAAGGCGTTGATCGATGCCGCGAGCCGCTGGCGCAAGGTGCTCGGCGGCGGCATGCGTCAGTCAGGCCTGCTCGCCGCGGCGTGTCTGTATGCGCTCGATCATCACGTCGACGGCCTCGCGCGGGATCACGACAACGCTGCGTATCTCGCCGCCGGCCTCGCCCAGATCGATCAGATCGAAGTGCAATCGCACGCAACGAACATGGTCTTCGCGCAGATTCCCGAGTCGCATTGCGCACCGCTCGAAGCCTTTCTGAAAGAGCGCGGCATCCTCATGCAGATGCTCTATGCGTCGCGCTTCGTCACCCACCGCGATGTGTCGCGCGCGGATCTCGATAGCGTCATTCGAGCGGTGAAGGACTATTTTTCGCGGTAAATGAAAAATGCCCCGCTCGAAACATGAGCGGGGCATTCGCGCCTCGGAACGGCAGATTTATTCGACGGCGCCGCCTGCAAACCAGGCCGCCACCTTCTGGCGCTCGGCATCCGTCATCTGCGTGACATTGCCGAGCGGCATCGCTTTCAACGTCACGGCCTGCTGATGCACGCGCTGGGCGTTCTGCTTGATCTCCGCGGGCGTATCGAGCAAGACACCGGCGGGGGCGCTGCCCATCATCGTCGGATGCGCGGAGTGGCATGTCGCGCAACGCTGCTGGATGATCGGCTGGATGTCGGCGACCTTGATCGTCGGCGCGCCTGCGGCCTGTGCGACCGGCACGGTGGGCGCGGGCATCGTCCATGCGAATGCGCCGAGCACCAGCACCAGACCCGCGACCGGCATGTACCACAGCACCTGGCCGCGATGGCGCATCACGAAGAACTGGCGAATGAGCGCGCCCGCCAGCATGATCAACACGAGAATCAGCCAGTTGAACTTGTGCGTGTAGGTCATCGCGTAGTGGTTCGACAGCATCGCAAACACCACCGGCAGCGTGAAATACGTGTTGTGCACGGAGCGCTGCTTGCCGCGCTTGCCGTAGATCGCGTTCGGCGTCTCGCCCTTGAGCATCGCGGCGACCATCTTGCGCTGGCCCGGAATGATGACGAAGAACACGTTCGCCGACATGATCGTCGCGATCATCGCGCCGGTGATCAGATAAGCGGCGCGGCCCGCGAACACTTGGCACGCGATGAATGCCGCGATCAGCACGTAGATGCCGACGCAGATGCCGAGCAGCTTGTCGTTGGTGCCGAGTACGCGGCACAGCGTGTCGTACACGATCCAGCCGGCCATCAGGAAGCCGAGCGCGGCGGACACCGCGACGACCGGGCCCATGTCGAGCACGCTCTTGTCGATCAGATAGGTGCTCGGCGACAACAGATACAGCACCAAGAAGAGGCCGAAGCCCGACATCCACGTGGTGTAAGACGGCCAGAACGACCAGTGCAGGTTCTCGGGCATGTCCTGCGGCGCGACGGAATACTTCTGCATGTGATAGAAGCCGCCGCCGTGGACGTGCCAGAAATCGCCGAACACGCCGCGACGGCGCGCATTCGGATCCGTGGGCGGTTTCAGACTGTTATCGAGCGCAACGAAATAGAACGATTCGCCGATCCACGCGATCGCGACGATGACGTGCAGACAGCGCAATACAAGATTGAGCCAGTCGGTGACAAAGCCTTCCATGTACTCCTCCACTACCGATTCGTTATGCGCACATCGTCGAGTTGATGGGGACGGGCGCGATGTGCCTGGATGTCTTTTTTATTAGCTGCCGCGATACGTGCTGTACGCCCAAGGCGACACGAGCAGCGGCACGTGATAATGCGCGCCGGAATCCGCGATGCCGAAGCGCAGCACCACACGATCGACGAAGCGCGGTTCGGGCACGTTTACGCCGATCGCGGCGAAATAATCGCCCGCGTGGAACACCAGTTCGTATTCGCCGGTTTCGAGATCGGCGCCTTCGAGCAGCGGCGCATCGGCGCGGCCGTCGTCGTTGGTGTGGATGGTCTTGATCGCGCGGCGGGCGTCGCCGTTGAGCGCGAACAGCTCGACTTTGATGTTTGCGCCCGGGCGGCCGTGCGCGGTGTCGAGGACGTGGGTGGTGAGCTTGCCCATTCGCAGTTTCCTTGAGTTGTGCGAGATCCGGCTTTGCGCATCGATCCGAAATTCGGCACCTTGAAACGTCAGTGCGTCTGCGGCGGATCGAGGCTCCACGTCAGTGGCTACATACCCGTCGGCGTTTCAGATGCGCGCCGTGTACAGCATTGTAGGAATTTGAGACGCGCTGTGCGCCCGCGATAGGAAAGATAATGCCCAACGCATGACAGCGGCGCGTAAGCCTTGCGGCAAAGGGTTCGCCGGCGTTTCCGGCGGCTTCCCGACGGCTTTTCCGGCGATGCTACCCGCGCCAAAATTCGGGAATATATCGCCGCCGTGAAGACGACTATGACGGCGGCTTGATTGCGTCCGATTTTTTGGTTGCGGACAGTGGCAATGCCCGCAATATCTGTTGCATATGGCGGCGTCCCGAAGACGGCGGCACACGCTGGGTAACCGGGGCTTTTACTGGTTTCCCTCACCGTCTCTGGAGATAACGCTGATGCCACGCAGTCTTTTGGTCAAGAACGCCCACATGCTCGTCACGATGGATGAGCATCGCCGCGAGATTCGCGACGGCGGCATGTATATCGAAGACAACCGGATCGTCCAGACGGGACCGACGTGCGAGCTGCCGCCATCCGCCGACGAGGTGCTCGACATGCGCGGCCATCTCGTCATTCCGGGCCTCGTCAACACGCACCATCACATGTACCAGAGCCTGACGCGCGCGATTCCCGCGGCGCAGAACGCCGAACTCTTCGGCTGGCTCACGAATCTCTACCGGATCTGGGCGCATCTCACGCCCGAAATGATCGACGTTTCGACCAAGACGGCGATGGCGGAGCTGCTGCTTTCCGGCTGCACGACGTCGAGCGACCATCTGTATATCTATCCGAACGGCAGCCGGCTCGACGACAGCATCGCGGCGGCGCGGGAAATCGGCATGCGTTTTCACGCGGCGCGCGGCAGCATGAGCGTCGGGCAGAAGGATGGCGGCTTGCCGCCCGATTCGGTCGTCGAAAAGGAAGACGCGATTCTGAAGGATTCGCAGCGCCTGATCGAGACGTATCACGACGAGGGCCGCTACGCGATGCTGCGCGTGGTCGTCGCGCCTTGCTCGCCGTTTTCGGTGAGCCGCGAATTGATGCGCGATTCGGCGCTGCTCGCGCGCGAATACGGCGTGTCGCTGCACACGCATCTGGCTGAGAATGTGAACGATGTTGCGTACAGCCGCGAGAAATTCGGCATGACGCCCGCCGAATATGCGGAGGACCTCGGCTGGGTCGGGCACGACGTATGGCATGCGCACTGCGTGCAGCTCGACAGGGCGGGCATCGAGCTGTTCGCGCGCACGGGCACGGGGGTCGCGCATTGCCCTTGCTCGAACATGCGCCTCGCGTCGGGCATCGCGCCGATCCGCGCGATGCGTGACGCGGGCGTGCCGGTGGGCATCGGCGTGGATGGCTCGGCGTCGAACGATGGTGCGCAGATGGTCGCGGAAGTGCGTCAGGCGCTGCTTTTGCAACGTGTCGGCTTCGGGCCGGACGCAATGACTGCGCGCGAGGCGCTCGAAATCGCGACACTCGGTGGCGCGAAAGTGCTCAATCGCGACGACATCGGTGCGCTCGCGCCCGGCATGGCGGCGGATTTCGTGTCGTTCGACCTGTCGCAGGCGGCGTTTGCAGGCGCGCTGCACGATCCGGTGGCGGCGCTCGTGTTTTGCGCGCCGTCGCAGGTGTCGACGAGTGTCATCGACGGGAAGATCGTGGTGAAGGAAGGGCGGCTGACGACAGTCGATCTGGGCGTGGTGGTGGAGCGCCACAATCGCCTGGCGCGGGGGCTGGTTGAGGCTTCGGGTGTGTGAGGGTCGGCTGCGCGGTGGCTTGACTTGTCTGGTTTGGTTTGCGTTCGTGAAACCTGTCTACGTGTTGGTTATGAGCACTGCGCCCCGCACAGGGGCAGTGCAAATACACCAACACGAACACCAGTTTTCGCGACGATCAAACAAGCGGCAACCACGCCCTAAGGCTGATCGATCAACGACCGCGTCGCTTCCGCGACGAGCCCCCGCAGCCAGCGGACTTCGTCGGAATAATGACAGCGCTCATGCCAGAGCTGGTAATACTGCATCGGCGGGAAATCGAGCGGCGCGGGCACGACCGCGAGGGGCAGGAACCGCGCGTAATGGTCCGCGAAAAGGCGCGTGGTCGTGAAGACGAGATCCGACTTGATCAGCACGTAAGGCGCGAGGTTGAAATACGGCAGCGTGACGACGACATGGCGCTTCAGGCGCTCGCGCGCGAGATGCACGTCGATTGCGCCGCGCTGGCCGACGGAATAGGGCGTCGGCGCGAGATGCGGCGCGTTGAGGTATTGATCGAGCGTAAGCCCGCCGCGCTTGGCGAACGGATGCGTGTTGCTGACAAGACACACGATCTTGTCGACGAACAAGTTTGAGAGATGCAACTGCTCGGGCGGCTCAGGCCAGTTGCCGACGACGATATCGAGCTTGCCGTCCTCGAGCGCGAGTTCGTAATCGAACGCGGGGCCGAGCGAATGGAACTCGAGCGTCGCGTTGGGCGCAGCCTGCCGGAATCGTTCGACGACGGTCGGCACGAACAGCACGTTCAGATAGTCGGGGCAGCCGATGCGATAGCACCGCACGGAGGTCGACGGATCGAAGTTGTGCTGCTGGACCTTGATGCGCTCGATTTCACGCAGCGCGTTCTGCGTGGGCTCGAGCAGGCGCAGACCGTATTCGGTCGGCACCATGCCGGACTTGCCGCGTACCAGCAGCGGGTCGCCGGTGATATCGCGCAGCCGGCGCAAGGCGGCGCTGATGGCGGGTTGCGACTGATTGAGCTTGACGGCTGCACGCGTCACGCTGCGTTCAATCAGAAGGGTATGCAAGACGCGTAACAGATACGTATCGATCGCCTCGCGCTGCTGACTCATGTTATCTCCACTATATGTTCTGGCTGATCGACGCGGGGGTGCGACATATCGTTTTTAATATGACGTGAAAAATTCGTCAAGGTGTGGGATACCCGCAAACACTGGCTTTACCGGCACGCAACACTAATTTTGAGTTATCGACTTAGGGCCCCGAATTCTGTAAATTCTGCCCGCGATATGAGTTCGTGCGACATGACCTGTCTCGCGCTCATGAGCGGTAACCTTTCCAGCCTGGCCTGCTCGGTGGCCGGGCGCATTTCTGGATCTCAATGGGCGACGCCATTTCCACGTCGATGACGCCACCGCGCCTGGCGTTGTCGGGTATCAGCAAACAGTATCCGTCCGTCAAGGCGAACGACGGCGTGAATCTCGTCGTCATGCCGGGGGAAATTCACGCCGTGCTCGGCGAGAACGGCGCGGGCAAGTCCACGCTGATGAAGATCATCTACGGCGCGGTGCGTCCGGACGAAGGCGAGATCCGCTGGCAGGGCGAAACGGTCGAGATCGGCAGCCCGGCCGCCGCGCGCAAGCTCGGCATCGGCATGGTGTTCCAGCACTTTTCGCTCTTCGAGACGCTGACGGTCGGCGAGAACATCGCGCTCGCGCTCGACGAGAAGTTCGACATGAAGGCGCTGGGCAAACGCATCCGCGACGTCTCAAAGGATTACGGTCTCGATGTCGATCCGCAGCGGCACGTCCACAGCCTGACGGTCGGCGAGCGGCAACGCGTGGAAATCGTGCGATGCCTGCTGCAGAATCCGCGTCTGCTCATCATGGACGAGCCGACCTCGGTGCTCACGCCGCAGGCCGTCCAGAAGCTCTTCAAAGTACTGCGACGCCTCGCCTCTGAAGGTTGCAGCATTCTCTACATCAGCCACAAGCTCGACGAAATTCAGTCGCTCTGCGAAAACGCCACCGTGATGCGAGGCGGGCGCGTGACCGGCAACGTCGATCCGCGCAAGCAGACGCAGGCGTCGCTCGCGCAGTTGATGGTCGGCCATTCGCTGCCCGACTACACGCGGCGCGAGCACAATCCGGGCGACGTGCGGCTCGCGGTGAAGAACCTGTCGGTGGCGAGCCCCGATCCGTTCGGCACGTCGCTGGAGAACGTTTCGTTCGCCGTGCACGCGGGCGAGATCTTCGGTATTGCGGGCGTGTCGGGGAATGGACAGGCGGAGCTGCTCGCGGCGCTCTCGGGCGAGATCCGCGACCGGCACGTCGCGCCCGATGCCGTCTCGATCTGCGGCAAGCCCGCCGCACGTCTGACCGCGGGCGGACGGCGCAGGCTCGGCTTTGCCTTCGTGCCCGAAGAACGCCTCGGGCGCGGCGCGGTTCCGGCGATGTCCCTCGCCGATAACGGTCTGCTCACCGCGCACCGCGAAAACATGGTGCGCGGCGGCTGGATAAAAACTGCGGCGGTGAAATCGTTCGCCGAGCGTTGCATCAAGGCGTTCGACGTGCGCTGCGGCGGCAGCGGTGCGCTCGCGCAGAGCCTGTCGGGCGGGAACTTGCAGAAGTTCATCGTCGGGCGCGAGATTCTTCAGGAGCCGAAGGTGCTCGTGGTCGCGCAGCCGACCTGGGGCGTCGATGTGGGCGCGGCGGGCTTCATTCGTCAGCAACTGCTCGATCTGTCGGCGCGCGGCGTCGCCATCCTCGTCATTTCCGAAGAGCTCGAAGAACTTTTCGACATCTGCGACCGGCTCGCCGTGATCGCGCGCGGCAAGCTCTCGCCGGTGCGCAAGACGAGCGAAACCAACGCGGAGGAGGTCGGCCTCTTCATGGCCGGTCTTTTCGAAGGCAAGACCGCGCCCGCCGCCGAACCCGACTCTCTCTTGAAGCATTAAGCACGATGACCTTTCCTTATCGACTCGAAGCGCGCCCGACGCCCTCGCGCGTCATGCAGCTCGCGGTGCCGGTAGTTGCCGCCGTCGCGACCCTCGTCATCGGCTTTCTGATTTTCAGCCTCGTCGGACAGGACCCGCTGCGCGCGATGCACGCGTTCTTCATCGAGCCGCTTTCCAGCATCAACGGCTGGTCCGAGCTCGTGCTGAAGGCGTCGCCGCTGTGCCTGATCGGGCTCGGGCTCGCGGTCGGCTATCGCGCGAATGTGTGGAACATCGGCGCGGAAGGGCAGATGCTGCTCGGCGGAATCGTCGCGGGCGGCATCGCGATTCACGCCGGCGATGCGTCCGGCTGGTGGACGCTGCCGCTGATGATGGCGGGCGGCGTCGTCGGCGGCATGGTGTGGGCGGCGATTCCCGCGCTCCTCAAGAGCCGCTTCAACACCAACGAAATCCTGACGAGCCTGATGCTCACCTACGTCGCGACGCAATTGCTGATCTATCTGGTGAGCGGCCCGTGGCGCGACCCGGAAGGCATGAACTTCCCGATCTCGGCGATGTTCGGCGACGACGCGCTGTTCCCGCGCCTCTACGGAGACTGGCACTGGACGTGGCTCAAGGGCACGCGCATCAATGCGTCGGTGTTTCTGACGGCGATCGCGATTCCGTGCGTGTGGCTCTTCATGCGCAAGAGTTTCGCGGGCTTTCGCATGAACGTCGGCGGTCTCGCGCCGCTCGCCGCGCGCTACGCCGGTTTCTCCGACAAGAAAACGATCTGGACATCGCTCCTGCTCTCCGGCGGCCTGGCGGGACTCGCCGGCATGGGCGAAGTGGCCGGCCCGATCGGCCAGCTTCAGGCGGGCTGGTCGCCGGGCTACGGCTTCACGGCGATCATCGTCGTGTTCGTGGGACGTCTGCATCCGGTGGGCATCGTGCTCGCCAGCCTGCTGATGGCGCTCTTGTATCTCGGCGGCGAAGCCGTGCAGACCTCGCTGCAATTGCCGCAAGCGCTCGCGGGCGTGTTCCAGGGCTTGCTGCTCTTTTGCCTGCTCGGCTGCGATCTGTTCGTGAATTTCCGCATCAAGCGCAGGACGCCTGCGCATCACGCCGCATGACGAGGCAATAAGAAATGGACATCAATCAGGCCAGCAACCTCGCGTCGAGCGCCGTGATCGCCGCCATCCCGCTGATGTACGCGGGCGCGGGCGAACTCGTCGCGGAAAAATCCGGCGTGCTGAATCTCGGCGTCGAAGGAATGATGCTGATGGGCGCCGTCACCGGCTACGCCGTCACGGCGATCACCGGAAGTCCGTGGCTCGGGATCGTCGCGTCCGTGTTTGCGGGACTCGCGATGGCGCTGCTCTTCGGCTTTCTCACCATCACGATGCTCGCCAATCAGGTCGCGACGGGCCTGTCGCTGACGATCTTCGGCATCGGCTTTTCGGCGTATGTCGGCAAGCCTTATACGTCGGCGGCGGTGCGCTCGACCATCGACGTGATGCCGATTCCCGGCCTCGCGAACGTTCCCGTGCTCGGACCCGCGATCTTCTCGCTCACGCCGCTCGGCTATCTCGCGTTCATCATGTTCGCCGTCATCGGCTGGTTTCTCTACAAGACGCGCGCGGGCCTCGTGCTGCGCTCGGTCGGCGAGTCGCCGGCGGTCGCGCATGCGGTGGGCTTTCCGGTCGTCGGCGTGCGCTATGGCGCGACGCTCTTCGGCGGCGCGATGGCCGGCATCGCGGGCGGCTATTACTCGATCGTCTATCTGCATGTCTGGCAGGAACAACTGACTTCAGGTCGCGGCTGGATCGCGCTCGCGCTCGTCGTGTTCGCGACATGGCGCCCCGGCCGCCTGTTGATCGGCGCGCTGCTCTTCGGCGCGGTGATGGCGTTGCAGTTCTACGCACAGGCGATCGGCGTGCCCGTCCCGACGCAATTTCTCGCGATGCTGCCTTATATCGCGACGATCGTCGTCCTCGTGCTCATCTCACGCAACCCGAACACCATCAAGCTCAACGCGCCCGCATCGCTCGGCAAGCCGTTTTTCGCGGCGAGCTGATGCTGTTGTTCTTGCGCAGCATCGCGGTTCCGCTCTCATTTTTGACCGACCACACTGATGCGGGCCTGAAATATCGTTTCACACACAACATCGACCAGGAGAATCACAATGAATAAACCATGGCTGAAGGCGATCACCGCGACGGTCGCATTGTCCGCCACCGTCGCGGCGCTGAGCGCGCAGGCGGCGGATGCGCCGGGCGTCGCGTTCGTCTATCTCGGCAATCCGGGCGATGCGGGCTGGACCTTCGCGCACGATGCGGGCAGCAAGGAAGCCGAAGCGAAGTTCGGCAACAAGATCAAGATCACGCGCGTGGAAAACGTGCCGGAGTCGGCGGATTCGGAACGCGTGTTCCGCGACCTCGCGAACAAGGGCAACAAGGTCATCCTCGCTACGAGCTTCGGCTATCAGGATTTTGCGCTGAAGGTCGCGAAGGATTTCCCGGACACCATCTTCCTGACGGCAACCGGCTTCAAGAAAGCGAAAAACTTCGGCACCTATGACGTGCGCATGTATCAGGGCGCGTATCTGGCCGGCGTCGCCGCGGGCTACGTGACGAAGACCAACACGCTCGGCTTCGTCGCGTCGGTGCCGATTCCGGAAGTCGTGCGCAACATCAACGCCTACACGATGGGCGCGCGCTCCGTGAACCCGAAGGTCCACACGAAGGTCATCTGGATCAACAGCTGGTTTGATCCGGGCAAGGAAAAGCAGGCTGCCGAGACGCTGATCGGCCAGGGCGCCGACGTGCTGCTGCAGAACACGGACTCGAACGCGACGCTCAACACCGCCGCCGAAAAGAAGGTCTTCGCGTTCGGCTGGGATTCGAACATGAAGAAGTTTGGCCCGGGCGCGCATCTGGGCTCGGTGGTCGCGCACTGGGGCGTGTACTACAACTCGGTGATCCAGCAAGTGCTCGACGGCAAGTGGAAAAACGATCCGGTGTGGCTCGGCATTCCGCAGAAGGCCGTGGATCTCGAAGACCTGAACACCGGCGTGATTCCGGCGAAGGCGGTGCAGGCGGTTGCCGCGAAGCGTGACGAACTGCACGCGGGCAAGTGGGATGTGTTCAGCGGTCCGATCAAGGATCAGTCGGGCGCGGAGAAAGTGCCGGCTGGCAAGACGCTGACCGATCCGGAACTGCAGCGCATCAACTGGTATGTCGAGGGCGTTGACGGCTCGCTGCCGAAGTAAGCTCGCGTCTCTATCTTCAGTCCGCGCAATGACGAACCGCGCTTCGTTGCAAAACGAAGCGCGGTTTTTTCATGCGATGCAGCGAGCGGATCAATCGATGCGCAATCCCACCTTGATCGTCACCTGCCAGTGCAGGATCTTGCCGTCCTCGATGTGCCCTCGTGTTTCCACCACTTCGAACCAGTGCATGTTGCGCAGCGTTTTCGACGCCTTGTCCAGCGCGACGCGTACGGCGTCATCGCTCGATTGCGTCGAGGAGCCGGTCAATTCGATCTGCTTGTAGACGTGTTCCGACATGGTGTTCTCCTTGTAGTCCCCAAGGCGATTTCCTCGGGGCATGATGGATCGGGTAGGCAGCTTGCAATCCCGACGCAGCAAGGCACGCGCCATCACGCTTTCGCGCGTGGCTTCCATTAAAGAACACGAAAGCGCGCGGGAGTAGTCGGGGTTTGCGCGAAGCGCCTCGACGCGCAGCCGACGGCACGCCGGGCCTCGTTCACGAGGCCCGCGCGCATCAAAGACACACGGGAAAGGTCAGAGAGGGATCAACGCAGCGGCCGCGATGCGGCATCGCCCGCGTCCTGCCGGCGGGTGCCGCGACGCCTGCGCGCTGACACCGTCGCACCGAATTCGCTCAGGATCTGCGCACGGGCGCGGCTCGCGAACACGAGGAAACCAAAGCCGTTTGCCTCGTACCAGTAGCCGCCGTTCTCCAGTCCGTCGAGCGGCTGCTCGAGCGCATTGGTGATCGATTCGACGCAGCGCCTGTGTAAGTCGTCGATGGCCGGGTACGGTGGCTGTGCGCCTCGCACGCTGCACAGAAGGACATCGAGACCGGGCAGAACGTGTGCGTAGAGCACCGGTTCATCCTGGGCGCGAGCCCGGGCGATCTTCGTGTCGAGCTGACCAAATGGCTTGAAATGCCGCAGCACGGCGAGAAAAGACTCGTCGCCATCGGCCTTCACGCGCTTACGCCTTTTCGGGAAGGACATAAAAACTCGCCTGAAAAAGATTTGCAAGAAACGCAGCGTCCTCATGCGGCCACTCCCGTCTTGCGCGCCGCACGTCGATCTTTTATAGCGCATCGATGTGATTAGGTCACGGTGAATCGGGCCATCTCGTCGTGACCGGCAAGGTGCCGGTGCACGTCCGTGGCGCATGATTCGTGCCGATGACCGTTTGGCGGCCCGCTTGGCATCCCTCTGAGCATCTATCCCAATAATAGTCCTGCTGCTACCCGCGCGAACAGCTTTCGTAAAGAAAAAAGCGGGTGGGCGCACCAAGCGAGCGGGGGTGGGCTACCCGGGCAGACCCGCGCGAGCCGCGTGGGTTCAATCTGTTTCGAGCGGGTTTGTCCGGCTAGACGCGCGGCGCGTTCTTGAGTTCGTCGCGAATTTCGCGCAGCAGCAGCACGTCTTCCGGCGTCGCGGGCGGCGGCGTGGCTTCATTGGGCTTGCGCAGATTGTTGATGAACTTGACCATCAGAAAGATGATGAACGCGAGGATGATGAAATTGATCAGCGTCGTGATGAACGAACCGTAGCCGAACACGGCGACACCCGCGGTCTGCAGATCCTTGTACGAATCCGGATTGCCCTTGAAGGTAGGCGGTATCTGACCGAGTCTTACGAAGAGGTTCGAAAAGTCGAGGCCACCGGTGGCGAGACCGACCACCGGCATGATCAGATCCTTCACGACGGAGTTCACGATCGTCGAGAAAGCGCCGCCGATGATCACACCGACCGCGAGGTCCATGACGTTGCCCTTTAGCGCGAAGTTCTTGAATTCATCGATCATGCTCATGCGCGGCTTCCTCCAGTTTGAGTTAGACGGTTGTGCGGGCCAAAGCGGCAGCAAGGGCTATGCCATTGAAAAGCCCGCGAAACATGCGGCAAAGTGCGTTCCATTGCGGGCTCCGACAATGATAGTCAATTCGACTGCGGACCGCCCGCGCGCTGAGAATCGCGCCCGTTCGACCATCAGGCGGCCGGGACGCGGCCCACGCTGATCGCCGCGCAAAAGGCGGCGTGATCGGCGACCGTCTGTGCGCCGTAGCGCTCGGCCCAGGTCGCGTACGCGGCATCCAGGCGATCCGAATTGCCGCAATAGCCCGCGATGAGCGCGGCGTCTCCCGTGCGCGCGTGGGCGCGGGCGAGCAGGAGGCCGAGACACCACGCGTAGAAATCGAACGTGGCGCCGTGCAGCCAGTCCATCGGAATCGAGCCGCGGATCTGCTTCATCTGTCGTACGTAGAAATCGCGGCCGGAGATGGTCGTCCAGCCGAGCAGCGCGTCCGACGAACTCTGCAAAAGCCGCTGGCCATGCACGACGCGCCGTCCCTGGTGCCGATACGGCTCCTCGAGCGGTGGCACGAACGGCGCGGCGGCGGGCACGATGCCTTCCTTGACCTGAATGAAAAGCGGATCGCCGAGCGCGCGGCTCAGCATCAGCACGAGATACGCGCGCGTGCCGACGCTGCCCACGCCGACGACGCGATGCGCGACATCCACGACGTCGTATCGCTCGAGCATCATGCGCCATTCGCCCGCGATGGTCTGCAGATACGCCTTCAGGCCGTCGATCACATGATTTTTCTCGGCGGCGTCGAGGCTCGTGAGGATCGGCGGATCGACCTTGAAGCGATAGCTCTTGCCGACCGGTTCCGCGACTTTCGCGAGCATGGTCGCGTGCGAGCGCTTCATCGCACGCTCGACGGTCTTTTCGATGGTCGCTTTTTCTTCGGCGTTAAGCTTCGTCGGGGCGTCCATGTGCAGCGCGCTCGCGTAGGAGCGCATCTGCCAGAGATCGTAAGGGCTCACTTGCCAGAGGCCGGCCATCGTCGTGCGATACGCCAAGCAGGCCGAGCGCACCGCGCGCTCGCGCCCCGCGGCGTCCACGCCGTTCTCGCGCGCCGCGACGTTGATGCTCGCCGTCAGGCGCTTCAGATCCCACTCCCACGGGCCGACGAGCGTTTCATCGAAATCGTTCAGATCGAACACCACGTCCTGGCGCGGCGTGCGAAAGAGGCCGAAATTGTTGACATGCGCATCGCCGTCGATGATCACGTTGTGCCCGATCGACGGCGACTTCGCCAGATCCCACGCCATCACGGTCGCGGAGCCGCGCAGGAAGGCGAACGGCGACTCGGCCATACGCTGCATGCGTAGTGGAATGAGCCGCTCCTGCCGGCCCGCGTTGCCCGCGAGCACGCGCTCGACCGGGTCGGGCCGGTCGGGCTCGGGCGACCACGCGCCGTGGGCCTCGAACGGAACGGCGTCGCGCAGCGCGCGGCCGGCCGCGCGGCTGTCTTCGGCTGTGCCGTTGATCGGGGAAATCGACATGGCGGGACCTGGGCGTGTGGACAAGGCGTGTTCTCCTGCTGCGATGGGCGGGTGTGTCGAACGTCATTCGGGCGCCGAGCATTTCGCGCTCCGGTAAGCGAACGTTTTACACGCGGGGCGGTGCGCGCGTAACGCTTCGGACGTTGCAGCCAATCTGAAGCGAGCCGCGCGCCGAATCAGCGCATGGGCACGCTAAATGCTCCTTACGATCCGTTGGAAGCCCCGCAATGCCCACGCACAATCCCGACGCACCGCGTGTCAACCACTCGAACACATCATCTCATGCCGAAAGAACTCCGCATTGCTGAAGGCTCCCCGTTTCCGCTCGGCGCGAGCTGGGACGGAAAGGGCGTCAATTTCGCGCTTTTCTCCGCGAACGCGACCAAGGTCGAACTATGCCTCTTCGACGAGAAGGGCGAGAAGGAAACGCAGCGTATCGAGCTGCCCGAATATACCGACGAAGTCTGGCACGTTTATGTTCACGGGCTCGAACCCGGCACGGTGTACGGCTACCGCGTGCACGGTCCATACGAACCGGAAGCCGGACATCGCTTCAACCCGAACAAGCTGTTGCTCGATCCCTATGCGAAGGCGCACGTCGGCACGCTTGAATGGGACCCGGCGTTGTTCGGCTACACGCTCGACGCCGAAGGCGACGATCTCACCTTCGACGAACGCGACAGCGCGCCTTTCATGCAGAAGTGCCAGGTCGTCGATCAGACTTTTAGCTGGACCCATGCGACGCGCGTGCGCGTGCCGTGGGAGCACACGATCTTCTACGAGACCCACGTGCGCGGCTACACGAAGCTGCATCCGGCGATTCCGGAGCACATGCGCGGCACCTTCGAAGGGCTCGGGCAGGAAGAGGTCGTCGAATACATCAAGAGCCTCGGCGTGACGTCGGTGGAGCTGATGCCGATTCACGCGTTCGTCAACGACAGTTACCTGCTCGACAAGGGTCTCACGAATTACTGGGGCTACAACACGATCGGCTTTTTCGCCGCCGATCCGCGCTATTTCGCGCGCGGGCCGGGCGTCGTCGCCGAGTTCAAGGAGATGGTCGACCGGCTGCATGAAGCCGGCCTCGAAGTGATCCTCGACGTCGTGTACAACCACACCGCCGAAGGCAACGAGCGCGGGCCGACGCTGTCGTTCCGCGGCATCGACAATGCGTCGTACTATCGGCTGATGCCGGAAGAGACGCGCTACTACATCAACGATACCGGCACGGGCAACACGCTCAATCTCTCGCATCCGCGCGTGCTGCAGATGGTCACCGACAGCCTGCGCTACTGGGTGACGGAGATGAATGTCGACGGCTTCCGCTTCGACCTTGCGACGATTCTCGGCCGCGAGCCGTACGGCTTCGACGAAGGCGGCGGCTTTCTCGACAGTTGCCGGCAGGACCCGATTCTCTCGAGCGTCAAGCTCATCGCGGAGCCCTGGGATTGCGGGCCGGGCGGCTATCAGGTCGGCGGCTTTCCGCCGGGCTGGGCGGAATGGAACGATCGCTATCGCGACACGGTGCGCGAATTCTGGAAGGGCGACGAGGGCGTCGCGCCGGAGCTCGGGACGCGGATCACCGCGTCGGGCGACAAGTTCAACAAGCGCGGACGCAGGCCGTGGGCGAGCGTCAACTTCATCACGGCGCACGACGGCTTCACGCTGAACGATCTCGTGTCGTACAACGAAAAGCACAACGAGGCGAACGGCGAGGACAACAACGACGGCCACTCGGACAACAAGTCGTGGAACTGCGGCGCCGAAGGCCCGACCGACGATGTGGAAATCCGCACGCTGCGCGAGCGCCAGAAACGCAACATGCTCGCGACGCTGCTGTTCTCGCAAGGCACGCCGATGCTGCTCGCGGGCGACGAGTTCGGCCGCACGCAGAAGGGCAACAACAATGCGTACTGCCAGGACAACGAAATCAGCTGGGTGAATTGGGAAATCGATGACGATGGCCGCGCGCTCACCGAGTTCGTGCGCAAGCTCACGACGCTGCGCCACACGCTGCCGGTGCTGCGCCGCCAGCGCTTCCTCACGGGCGAGTACAACGCCGACTTGCAGGTGGCCGACGTCAGATGGCTCGGTACGACCGGCGACGAACTCACGCAGGAACAATGGGACGATCCGAACATGCGCTGCTTCGGCGTCGTCTTCGACGGCCGCGCGCGGGCGTCAGGCATCCGCAAGCCGGCATCGGACGCGACGCTGTTGCTCATCGTGAACGCGTATCACGACGTGGTCGATTTCACGCTGCCGGACATCCCGGGTCCGGACGAGTGGATTTGTCTGATCGACACGAACGCGCCGATCCGTGAGGAGTTGCCCGAGTTCGGCTCGGACGACGTATATCAGGTGACGGGCCGCTCGTTGCTGTTGTTCGCGCTTCAGCCGCGCGGCGCAACGAAGCGAATCTTTGACCGACTGGAGGAGGCGCTGACCGACGAAGCACCGCCCGAAAGCGAGGAGAAGAAAGCGCAGGGGTGAAGCTCGACTCGGCGGGCCGCCATGCCCGACCGGGTATCATGCGATTTTTGCGACAGGCACAGGAGGCGGCGAGAGCCGCCTTCTTTTTTCCACGATGGATGTTTCATTCAAGCATGAACGCGCGCTCGTCGAAGGCCGCGCGACGCCGACGGCATGATCCTCCGCGCCATCCTGCACGTCGCGAGCTGGGATCAGCTCGAGCGCATCTGGGAGTTCATCGTCGGCTTCTTCAGGTTTCTGTGGGGCCTGCTGCGCTTTCTCGGCGGCGGGTGACGCGCTGACTTCTGCGCGCCGGTTCTTCAAGTCAGAACGAAAAAGGGCCCCGCGAAAACGGGGCCCTCATTGATGCGTGCGTGGCAAGGTCAGGAGTCGCGCCAGTTGTCGTCGTTGCTGCCGAGATCGAGCCCGCCGCCGCCGCTGCCGTCGTTCCAGTCGTTCGACCCGTTGCCGAGATCGAGGCCGCCGCCGCTGTTGTTGCCGAAATCCAGTCCGCCGTTATCGTTCTGCGGCGGACGATCGACGGGCACCTCGCGCTCGATCACGCGATCGCGTCCATGTGACAACGCTTCGCCGAGCAGCACGCCGGTGAGCAGGCCTCCCATGCCGCCGGCGAATCCGCCGCCGCCTTGCTGAATGATGACGGGCGGCTGCTGCTGCCCCTGCTGGGGCGGATAAGGCGGATAAGGCCCTTGCTGCGGATACTGCTGGCCGCGCCCGAAACGCTCGGCTTCCTGCGCATAGGGCGAGCCGTTCGGCGCGCCCGGCTGAGCGTTGTTGCCAACGTTCGGATCGGGACGGCCCTCGGAACGGGCCTTCAGGCTCGCGACCTGATTTTCCAGATCTTCGATCGCATACGGCGGCACCGGATTCTTCGAGTTCGATAGCGACTCGACCATCTCGCGCAGTTGAGTCTCGGTGCCTTCGACGTCTCTCAGCAGCGCTTCGTGACCGGGCGCAGTAGACAGCCGGACATCGAGCTTGAGCGTGCGCACGTCGTTGAGCAGTTCGGTCGCGCGCTTCATCTGCGAGCGGCGGTCGTTCTCGGCCTGACCGTCGTCGCGTGCGCGGGCGCGTCGCAAGCCCCAGCGCAGCACGAGCGCGATCGCCGCGATCAGCAGCGCCAAACCGATCCACGCGCCCATGCCGATGCCGTGCTTTTGCGGTGCCGCGGCGGCCTGATCCTGATTGAAGGGATTCTGCGCGCTCGATGTAGTCGTGCCGTTGCTCGAGCGCGGCGAGATGCTGGCGCGCGTCGCATCGGCCTGAATGCGGGCTTGCGTGGCGGCGAAGCGCGACGGATCCGTGAAGCTCAGGGAAGGATCGAGCGATTTCGCCTGTTGAAGATGCGAAAGAGCATCGCTGTAACGGCCTTCGCGGTCGAGCACCTGCGCATAGAGATAGTGCGCATGCGCATTCTTCGGATGCGCGCCAAGCACTTCGCTCAACTGGGAGTCGGCCTGTTGCCAGTTGCCTTGCGTCATCGACTGCTCTACCTGCTGCGCGGTCGGCACGGCGAACGCGAGCGGGGAAGCAAGCGACAGCGACAACGCCAGAGCCGTCAAAGTCTTTTTCATGATGCGGGCCGGACGCGATGAACGTCCGTCTCCTGTCGATGCTGCGAACGAGTGATGCAAGTGGTGATACTCAAAGTAGCGCATGTTCGTGCAACGCGTCGCGAACCCAGGAGTTCGCCATGCGTCGACGCCTTCAACACCAGCACTTATTGCGCCGGCGTATTCAACTGCTTCTTCAGCGCCTCGAGACGATCCTCGACCGAAGGCCCGCGATTGAGTTCCGCGAGTTTGTCGTCGAGCGCCTTGCCGGATTTCTGGTCCGCCGAATTCAGACGCGCGTCCGAGCGGGCGTTGGCGAGCTGAACCTTGTCTTCGAGCTTCTGAAAGTCCTCTGAAAGATTTTTTCCGCCGATGCCGCCCAGCGCCGTCGCCGCAGTGTCCTTCGCCTGCGCGATCTGCTGCTTTGCCTGAAGAATATTGGAACGCGCGTTGAGATCGTTGCGGCGCTGACGCATGTCCGCGATCTGCTTTTTCAGATGCTCGACCGAAGGCTCCAGCGTCTGCAGTTCCGCCGCGAGCGCGTCGCGTTCGGTTTCGGCGTTCGCCTGCGCCGCGAGTGCTTCGCGCGCGAGTCCTTCATCGCCTGTCTGCAGTGCGCGCTTCGCACCGTCGCCGTACTTCTTCGCCTTGTCGGCGGCGGCGTCGCGCTTGCTTTGCTGCGTCGCGACCTGCGCTTCTATCTCGATGAGCGAGTTCTCCGCCTTCGCGATGCTGTCGTCGAGCTCGCGCACGATCTGGCGCGCGTCGCGCGAAGGGTCCTGCATGGTATCGGCGGCGTCGTTCAAGAGGCCTCTGACGGTGCGCGTGATGGAATCGAAAAGCGACATGTATTTCTCCTGGATGAAGACGGCGGCGTGCGCGCTCATCAGCGTGCCACGCGGCTCGAATGTGAGGCGCAACGCGCGGGATTGCAAGCGGCGTGAGCCTTGCGTTCACGCCGGGTTTACCCGCTCATTAAATCATGCCGTGACTTAATCGGGCCTTAACGGAAGGTTAAGGAGTGTAACGACGCGCGCGGCCGCAGCGGGGCAGAGCTAGCGTTCGGAACGCGTGTCGTCCGTCAGGGAGGCATCGTCGTCGTGATCGGTGTCGTGCACGACTTCATCTTCGGCTAAAGCGGGGTCAGGAAGGGGCTGGGTGACGGTGCGCGCCTGCGCGGCGCGCTTGGTCGCGCTCGCCGCCGCTTCCCGGGCTTCTCGCGCGGCTGCTTTCGCGGCGACGCTTTTCAGCGCGGCGTTGAGCGGATCGGGGGCCTTCGGCGCACGCAGACGATCGACGATGCCAGCCACCTTGATCTGCTCGCTCGTCGCGTTGAAGTTCAGCACCGCGCGTCGCATGAGCTCGCTCACGCTGATGCCGAGGGTGTCCGCTGTATTGCTGATGGCCAGCTTCTGCGCGGGAGTCACGAAAACAACGATGCGTTCGCTGGGTTTGGTCGTCATGAGCGGCTCGCAAACAGTAAGGCGATCGTATGGAAAGATCGCGGCTTCGGTTCATCAAACGGCACGACATCTATATCTCAGGCACGCCCGAGTGGTTGCGGGGAACCCGCGATCCACTCAACCATCATATCGGTTTGCGCGCCGGCCGTGCGTGTGAGCCACCTCGCATCGCACGCGTTTGAGCGTCGCGCAAAAACGGCGCGCGATCAACAACTTGGATATTTTCTCATACGGTTGTCCACAAGGCTCTCAACACTTTCTGTGGGTAACCCGACATACGCAGGCGTTCGCCAGGCGCGCGGCATTTACTTACAAAAAATTCCCGCTGGTTTTGTAGTGGCGCGCACGAATTCTTTAAAATGGGCAGTTATTCTCGGTCGAAACCGGCCCCATTCGTTCGTCCCGTCTTTGCAGTAGCGCCGAGGCTTCGGCGCGTCGCATCGCAGCCCGGCAGCGCGCGCGCTTCAAGGCACGCTGAACAAACCACACATGCCTATCATCAAACGACCCGACTCATCGAAGTCTTCGCGATACGATCGCGAGCCCCGCTGGAACGACTCTCGCAACGACTCACGCAATGACTCGGGCGGCCGCGACGGCGGCGGACGTAACGGCGGAAATGGCCGCGGCGGCCGCAACGATCGTAACGGCGACGGGCGAGGGCGTTCGCCCTTCGCGCGCATCGCGCTCTGGTTTGCGGGCCTCGCCGCGATCGGCGTGGTGATCGGCGCGCTCATCGTCGGTTATGCGCTCGTCGTCATGGGGCCGAACCTGCCGTCGCTCAATGCGCTCATCGACTATCGGCCGAAGGTGCCGCTGCGCGTCTACACCGCGGATCACGTGCTGATCGGCGAGTTCGGCGAGGAACGGCGCAGCCTCGTGCGCTTCCAGGACATTCCCGACCAGATGAAGAAGGCCGTCCTCGCGATCGAGGATTACCGCTTCTACGATCATGGCGGCGTCGACTTCGTCGGGATTCTGCGCGCGGGCGTGACCGATCTGACGCACGGCGGCGCATCGCAGGGCGCGAGCACGATCACGATGCAGGTCGCGCGCAACTTCTTCCTGTCAAGCGAGAAGACCTACACGCGCAAGATCTACGAGATGCTGCTCGCGTACAAGATCGAGCGCGCGCTGACGAAAGATCAGATCCTCGAGCTGTACATGAACCAGATTTATCTCGGCGAGCGCGCCTACGGGTTTTCGGCTGCGGCGCGCGTGTACTTCGGCAAGGATCTGAAGGACATCACGCTCGCCGAAGCGGCGATGCTCGCGGGCCTGCCGAAAGCGCCGTCTGCGTATAACCCGGTCGTCAATCCGAAGCGCGCGAAGGTGCGCCAGCAATACATTCTCAAGCGCATGCTGGACCTGAACTTCATCACGCGCGAGCAGTACGATCAGGCGATCGCCGAGGATATTCGCACGAAGTCCGCGGGCACCGAGTACGGCGTGCATGCGGAATACGTCGCGGAAATGGTGCGGCAGATGATGTACGCGCAGTACAAGGAAGAGACCTATACGCGCGGCCTCACGGTGACGACGACCATCGATTCCGCCGATCAGGACGCCGCCTACAAGGCCGTGCGCAAGGGCGTGATGGATTACGAGCGCCGGCATGGCTATCGTGGCCCGGAGGGCAACATCAATCTGCCGTCGAACGCGGACGACCGCGCCGAGGCGATCGAAGACGCGCTCGTCGAACATCCGGACAACGGCGAGCTCGTTGCGGCGGTCGTGACGAGCGCGAGCCCGAAGCAGGTGACGGCGCAGTTCGTCGGCGGCGATACCGCGACCATTTCCGGCGAAGGCCTGCGCTTTGTGGCGGCGGGGCTGCGCAGCAACGCGACGAAGGCGCTTGCGATCAAGCCGGGCTCGATCGTGCGCCTCGCGAAGGACGACAAGGGCAACTGGCAGCTCACGCAACTGCCGCAGGTCGAGGGCGCGCTCGTGTCGATGACGCCGCAGGACGGTGCGATCCGCGCGCTCGTCGGCGGCTTCGACTTCAACAAGAACAAGTTCAATCACGTCACGCAGGCTTGGCGCCAGCCGGGCTCGAGCTTCAAGCCGTTCATCTATTCGGCGGCGCTCGACAAGGGTCTCGGACCGGCGACCATCATCAACGATGCGCCGCTGTACTTCCCCGCGGCGGGCGGCGGCGACGCGTGGGAACCGAAGGACGACGACCAGCCGGACGGCCCGATGTCGATGCGCACCGGCCTGCAGAAGTCGAAGAACCTGGTGTCGATCCGCATCCTGTCGTATATCGGCACGGGCTACGCGCAGGACTTCGTCACACAGAAGTTCGGTTTCGACAAGGACAAGACGCCGCCTTATCTGCCGCTTGCGCTCGGCGCCGGGCTCGTCACGCCTTTGCAACTGAGCGGCGCGTATTCGGTGTTTGCGAACGGCGGCTATCGCATCAATCCTTATCTCATCGCCGATGTCGCCGATGCGCGCGGCACCGTGATCTCGCGCGCGAATCCGCTCACGGCCGGCAGCAACGCACCGCAGACGCTCGAGCCGCGCAACGCGTACATCATGAACAGCCTGCTGCATACGGTCGCGACGCAGGGCACGGGCTCGGGCACCAACGTCCTGAAGCGCAACGACCTGCAAGGCAAGACCGGCACGACCAACGACGCGAAGGATGGCTGGTTCGCCGGGTATCAGAAGCAACTCGTCGCGGTCGCGTGGATGGGCTATGACCAGCCCAAGACGCTCGGCAGCCGCGAGTTCGGCGCGCAGCTCGCGTTGCCGATCTGGGTCGAATACATGGGACGCGCGCTGCGGGGTATTCCGCAGGAGCAGATGGCGAAGCCCGATGGCATTACGACCGTCGACGGCGAGTTGTTCTATGCCGACCGCACGCCGGGCGCCGGCTTCGTCGCGAGCATCGGACTGGATAACACCAACCCCATGGCGGGCGATGCGACCACGATGGGCGGCGTGGGACCGGCGGGCATGCAGGCGCCCCCAACGCCGCAAGTCACGACCGACGAACGCAAGCAGATCATGGACATGTTCAGCAGGCCGTGAAGTAATGCTGTGTAGCCGCTAAAAAAGCGCGCCGGGCTGCAAATCCGGCGCGCTTTGTTTTTAAGAAGCGTGAGCTGCGTGATCTCAATGACCGACCGTCGCCGGCGACTTCACTTCGCAGTTCGCGTTGAGCGTGGATTTGTCCGCGAACGAAAGGGTGAGGGGAATCGTCGAGCCTACCTTGAGCGGCTTGCCGGGTTCTTCGAGCATCAGGTGATAGCCCTTGGGCGCGAAGCTCAGCGTGCCGTGCGGGGGGACGTCGACCGAGTCGACCGGCGACATCGTCGCCGTGCCGTTTTTACTCTCGGACTTGTGCATCATCGCCATGCCGAAGGCGGGGGTCTCGGCGGCCGTGAGTGTGGCGGGCTTGTCGCCGTTATTCGTAACGATGAAGTAGCCCGATGACGGCAGGTTCGGCGGCATCGCGCGAATCCAGCAATCGCGGGCTTCGAGCGTGGCGGCCTGGGCGAACGATGCGCAGGCGAGCGTGCCCACGAGTACAGCGATTTTTTTCATATCGTCCTCACTTGACGGTGAAGTTGTAGTGACCTTGCGTCCGATGACCGTCCGCCGCGACAGCGGTCCATTGCACTTCGTAGACGCCCGGCGCGAGATCGGGAAGCGCGACGCTCATGTGCTTTTTGTTGCCGGCATCGACGGTGGAGCTCGCGGTGTTGACCTGCGTGCCGCGCGCATTGGTGACGATGAGCTTGCTGAAGGTCGGCTCGAGCGCCTCCCCGAAGTCGATCGCGACTTCGTGCGGCCCACTGACGGTCGCGCCGGGGCCGGGCTGTTGCAGCTTAGGCAATGCGTGCGCGAACGCGAGTTGCGTCGAGCCGAAGAACGCCAGCGCGAGCGCGCCCCGCCTGAACGATGATGAAAGCATGATGGTTCCTTGCGTGCTCGAAGCAGTCGACGCTTCGGGCGATATTTGCTGCATGCGAATGAAAGACTTCTATCGCGCTGTGCGATGGACGAAGCCCGTGCATGGGAAATTGATTCAGGCGAAAGCGGGCGGGGCGCGCGGTTGCGCAGCGTTGACCAACTCGCGTCGCGGCGCATCCGTGAGCGGGGCGGAAGGGAATACATCGCGTGGTGAAAACGCGGAGAAAGCTCGATCGAGCGATACCGGCGGCGTTGGCGCGTGCGCGATGAGATCGCAATAAGCGCATGCCTGAAGATGATCGGCGACGTGGTGGTTCGCTGGATGCGAATCGCGCGATGCCTGCGCATCGGATGCGCACACGGAAGCGAGCAGCGATTCGATGCGCGCATGTTCGAACGCCTGCGATGCGACGGGCGCGAGCGAGAGCAGCAGGATCGCGCATATCGCCGCGAACCCGCTGATCTTTCCGATGATGCCCCGACGCAAGTGATGCATGCCGCGTTTGATCCGTTGTCGATATGGAGACCATGACGAACGGACGATTATGCCACGCGTGTTTCTACGGGCTTCGCTTCGACGCGAGACGCTGCGACGCAGCTTCGTTTCTTCTTTTTCGAAGATCGAAGCAAACGGGGTATTGCGGCAAACTAAGCGAGGACTTATAATCTTTTCTTCGACGGACGCGGGGTGGAGCAGTCTGGCAGCTCGTCGGGCTCATAACCCGAAGGTCGTAGGTTCAAATCCTACCCCCGCAACCAACACCGTCCAGCATTACGCAAAAAGCCCGGTCAAGCCGGGCTTTTTGCTTTTCCGCGCGCGTATTGCGATGCGTCCAGCGTGCCAGCTCCCAGGTCGCAATTGAACCGGTTCATGGCCGACTCTCGCGTGGCGACTTCACACGCGCGTGTCAAAATCGCAAAAATCTCGGCGAAGTCACATACGCCAATCCCAATCCACGCACGCTAAAGGAGTCCTCGCTCATGGACATTCCACACGTTCTGCAGGCTATCGCGCATCAGGAACACACGCTGGTGTTCCCCCAGTTTCACGCCGAGCATGCATGGCAGATCGGCGCGCAGTTGCGCGAGATGGCGCTCGCGCGCGACGCGGCCGTCGTCATCGACGTGCGCACGTTCGGCCGCAAGCTCTTCTACGCCGCGATGGACAACACCACGCCCGACAACGCGCGTTGGGTCGAGCGAAAGTCGCGCACCGTCGAGCATTTTCGCCGCAGTTCCTATGCGATCGGTCTTACGCTGCAGCAGGCCGGCGCGACGCTCGCCGACAAGTACGGTCTCGATCTCGCCGAGTTCGCGACGCACGGCGGTGCGTTTCCCTTGCGCGTATCCGGCGCGGGCGTGATCGGCTCGGTCGCGGTGTCGGGGCTTGCGCAGCGCGACGATCATCAGATGGTCGTCGAAGCGCTTTGCGCCGTGCTCGGCCAGAACTTCGGCGATCTTTCGCTCGGACGCGACTGACGCCATCGACATCTTCGAACGAACACGACAACTGACGACAACAAAGATGCGCTCAACCGCTTATGTGCTCCTCGCGATCGCGATCGTCGCCGAAGTCGTCGCGACCTCCGCGCTGCGCGCCTCCGATGGCTTCACGCGCGCGCTCCCCGCGGTCATCGTCGTGACCGGATACGGGCTGTCGTTCTATCTGCTGTCGCTGACGTTGCGCGCGTTGCCCGTCGGCGTCGTGTATGCCGTGTGGTCGGGCGCGGGCATCGTGCTCATCACGCTCGTCGCGGCGCTGCTCTTCAAGCAGACGCCGGATTTGCCCGCCATGCTCGGCATGGGCCTCATCGTCGCCGGCGTGGTCGTGCTCAATGCGTTCTCGAAGATGAGCGCACACTGACACGGTCCATCGCCTGCGTGCTTACTTGCAGCGCACGATCATCGAGCGGTTCTTGACGTTCGCCGATATCACGTTGGTGATGCCGCCGCCGGTCGGGCCGCCTTCCTCGTTATCCTTTGAGACGATGTCGTATCCCGTCGCGCCGCATTTCTTGCCGGCGAGCACATAGCAGCTCGCCCAGCTCGATCCCGCGTCCGCGCCGCTGCAATTGACGGCGTAGCCGGTCTGTCCATCGGGCAGGTTGATGAGCGATGCTTCGTTCGACGACGCGCACGCGCCGAGACTCGCCACGGCGACGACCGCCGCGCCGAGTGCGGCGGCACGCAGCCAGAAGACACGCGAAACAGCGCCGCCATGTGCGGCGCGAGCGGAGATACGGCGCATGCGCCGACCGGGTTCCTTCATCTTTACCTCGTGAGAGCGAATTGCGATGTGCGCCGCCGGCCTTGTCTTCGCGGCGAGGGCGCATTTTTTGAGATAGGCATTGTCCCACACGCGGCTTACGCGACTCGTAAGCGGTTGTTATCCGCCCGAGGCGGGCGAGCAGGGCGAGGTCGCGCGGGCGCGTTGCTTGCGGATCGACGATTGGAGGTGCCTGTCCGATGAACTATTTTCCGGATCGCACACCTTATCCATCTGGGATTTCGGTTGGAATTGCCTGCCGGGAACCTGGGAGAAATCGGCAAAAAGCGCGGCAAGCTAAAGAGGGGGAAGAAGCCATGGCGGAAAGAGTCACGGGGCCATATCGCGGGTATTACATCAGCGCCTCGGCGCGGCTCGTACGGGCTCACGGCGAACAGGACGGCGGTGCGCCGATCTATGTCGGTTCGGTCAGTCTGGCGCGCGGCGGACCGGATGACGTGCATCGCTTCGAGGCGCTCGTCGATCTCGGACCCGAGCGGCGCTTCGCAACCGAGAGCGGGGCCCTCGCGCATGTGGAGCAGGCCGC
This sequence comes from Caballeronia sp. INML2, assembly GCF_023631365.1. NCBI lineage: Bacteria > Pseudomonadati > Pseudomonadota > Betaproteobacteria > Burkholderiales > Burkholderiaceae > Caballeronia > Caballeronia sp. INML2. Next base: position 113,843 of record NZ_JALQDH010000016.1, read on the forward strand.
GCGCGACTACATCGACCGCTTGCTGCAAGCGACATAATGCGTCCCGTCCACCTGCGACACATGGTGCTGCACGACGTCGCGAATTGCCTGATCGACCTTTTTCCGAGCGGCGCGGATGTCGCGGAAATCGGTCTCGAGCCGACGCCCGCGCTTTTCGTGAGTTGGCGTACGAGCGGCGTCGCGAATCATCCGGGCAACATCGCCTGGGGCGTGCACTATCGCTTCGACGCGCACGTGCTGCGCGACTATCCGCACTTATCGGAGAAAGCGCGGCAACGCGTATGCGAGCGCGTGCGCGAGATGAGCCGGCTGCTCGATTTCAACTATGCCGATCCTCGGGCGAGTTCGCTGCTCGTCGTGGATATCGACGAAAGCGTTCTTGCCGCGTGAACGGCACGGGCGCTGGACCGCGCGGCGCGACCGCGGTTACCATATCGCCGAATCGATTCGTGCGAGCGTGGGCGGCGCAGTCAACGTGCTCGCATCGAATGGAGCGATAAGCGCTTGAACGTCTTCGCGTGGCCCCCGACCCAATGCTCTCCCACCGGTCGCCACGCATCAGCAACGAGACAATCATGGATATTCGTTTCCTCCCGGACGCGCCCGATTACCGCGATGCCAATCTGACCGTCGAGTTCGCCGCGATCGTCGACGGCCGGCGCGTGCCATGCGCCATTTCCGTCGAAGCGCTCGAAGATCATTTCGGCGCGCAGTCCTACGACACCGCCGGCTGGATCGACGCGTTCGCCGCGGGCCGCACGCGCATCGAAGCCGTTGCGCGAGAGCATCTGCGCGTGACCAACGGTATGCCGGTGCTCCTGAAAAGCGGACACTTTCCGCCGGGGCGCGTCACGGTCTGATGCGCTGACACACGCAAGCCTTCGTCTCTTACACGGCGCGATGTAAGACCTCCAACGTACCGTGTTCGTTATCGACGGCGGAAACATCGCGCCTGCTTCCGCGTGATCGCGCAACGGAGTACCATCGCTCTATTCGCCGCACGCGATGCGATTCGCTCGGCACATTATTTGCTCAAAGGCATGCGCTTTCCTGAGCATCAAATATAAAAATCGCGCGGGGTCGTCATGCTTCATTCCTTTCTTCACTCACTTGTCGAGTCCAATGCGCTATGGCTCATCTGGGCAGCCGTTGGTGTGCTGATTCTTGCGCTGTGCATCGTGTTCGCGTCGGTCGTGCTCGGCGATTCGGACGAGCCGCTTTATCGAGCGGCGTCGCGCCGCAACGACAACGGCAAGATGACCATCTGAGCGCGCACCGGCGCGCCGCGATTTGACTTCGAAAGAGGCGGTGCCGACAATGCCTCGCATGGGATCGCAGGAGCGGCGCACCGAGCAAAGACGCGAACAGCGCGAGGCGCTGCGCGAGCGCATACTCGAAGTCTCGCGTGCGATCGTAAAGCGCGAAGGGTTCGCATCGCTCTCGATGAGAAAGCTCGCCGAGGCGATCGATTACTCGCCCGCCGCGCTCTATCTTCATTTCAAGAGCCGTGGCGACATCGCGCGGGCGCTGTGCAAGGAAGGGCACGCGAGTCTGCGCGACGCGTTCCTCGCGCATACATCGATCGCGGACCCGGCCGCGCGCCTGAACGCAATGGGGCGCGCGTATGTCGAATTCGGGCTGGCCGAGCCCGAGACGTATCGGCTGATGTTCATGGAGCCCGCAGGTTTCGCCGGCGCAGGCGCCGATGCCAAAGACAACGTCAATGGCAACGGTCGGGCGGCGGATTCCGGCGCGGCGGCGCTCTCGCTGATCGCGGATGCGTTCGTCGAGTTGCGTGCATCCGACCGACTGCCGCCGCGCGCTGCGCCGGTTGCGTGCGCGGAAGGGCTGTGGGCGAATCTGCATGGCATCGTCGCGCTGAAACTGAACGGCGCGGCGTTGCCCGAGACGCCGGCCGCGACACTCGTCGAGCTGTCGCTTGACGCGTGGTACGCGCCGGTCAACGGAACTGAACCTCGGGGAACCGAAACTCGATTCAACGCACCGGATCGATCCGACACTTCAACACGATGACCACCGAAGACATCCGTATCGACACCGCCAACGGCATCGGCTTCATTGCGCTCGATCGTCCGAAGGCACTCAACGCGCTGACGCCGCTGATGCTGCGCGCGATCAGCGAGGCATTGCGCGCGTGGCGCCACGATCAGGCGATCCGCGCCGTCGTCGTCTATAGTCCGCACGTGCGGGCGTTTTGCGCGGGCGGCGATATCCGCTTTCTGTACGAGTCCGCGCAGGCGGGGGCGCGCGACGCGATCGACGCGTTCTTCACCGACGAATACAAGCTCAATCACGCGATCTTCACGTTCCCGAAGCCGTATATCGCGGTCGTGAATGGCGTCGTGATGGGCGGCGGCATGGGCATCTCGCAGGGTGCGCATCACACGGGCGGCCTGCGCATCGTCACACAGTCGACGAAGATGGCGATGCCCGAGACGCGTATCGGCCTCTTTCCCGATGTCGGCGTGAGCTGGTTCCTCGCGCGCGCGCCCGGCGCGATCGGACGCTATCTCGCGGCAACGGGCGCGAGCCTCGGCGCAGCCGATGCGCTCTACGCCCGCATGGCCGACGCCTATCTCGACGATGGCGCGCTGCCGGGACTCGTCGAATCGCTCAGGCATCAGCGCTTTCTCGATGGTGTCGAGATCGTGCGTTTCGTGCAGAACGAGACGACGAAGTACAAGGTCGCGCCGATCCCCGAGAGGAGCGAGCTCGCCGCGGCGCGCACGATGATCGACAAGCACTTCGCGGCGGGCAACGGCGCATCGATTCTCGCGTCGCTCGAGCGCGAGGCGGAGCTCGGCAACGACTGGGCGAAGCGCACGGCCGCGGAACTGCGCGAGCGTTCCCCGCTTTCCGTCGATGTAGCGCTGCAGCAAGTCGATCGCGCGAAGTTCTCGACCATGGCCGAGACGCTGCGGCGCGATCTCGACCTCACGCGCACGATGTTCGAGCGCGGCGATGTGCTGGAGGGTATTCGCGCGCGCATCGTCGACAAGGACAACGAGCCGCGCTGGAAGGTCGCGCGCGCCGAGGACGTGAACGCCGCGGATATCGACCGCATGTTCGAAAGCGCGTGGACGCCCGCGGCGCATCCGCTACGGCTTCTGAAGGACTGATGCCGCGCGGGCGGTTTTGACGGGGGATCAGTCCGACTCGCTGCCCGCCATGAACGCGCGCATGAAGACGAGTGCGCCCCAGCCCCAGATGGCGTTGGCGATGAAGTTGGGCGTGAGACGCGGCAGCAGGTTGCCGCTCGGCCAGATGCCGCGCGCCGGATCGATCACGAACACGCCGACCGCCGTCAGCACGATGCCGCCGAAGACGAGCGCGCCGATCCACGGTGCGCTGCGCTCGGGCGCAACGCGCAGGAGCCACACCATCAGCACACCGAAGATGGAGCTCCACAACGCATTGGCGATGAATTCGGGGATGCCGAGCGGAAGAAATGGTGTGATGGAAAAGCCGGCCGGATCGACGAGACCCGCTGCGTGGAGCAGCGCCAGGGTCGATTCGCGAAAAAAAAGCGCGGCGAGAAAACCGGAAACTAATGGCAGTATGACTTTTTGCATTGGCTAGACCGCTTGAAGCCGGAGGGCGCGGCTCTCTCCGATTGTCGTGACGAGCGCCATTATAGTGGCGTCGCCCGTGCTTCCAGGCCGGTTCCGGCGCTGTCGCGGGTTATTTTGCGATGGCGTCGCTCGCCGGGCTGTGATGCAGCATGCGATCGCTGTTTTGCGGCGGATTCGGGCGCTTCACCGGCATGTTGTCGGGATTGTCGGGGCGCGTGGCGCTTGCGGATGGCGCACCGGGCGCGCTCGGCGGCTTGACCATCGAGGCGCTGTCGTCCGGACGCGCGGTCTGGGCGTGCGCCGTGAACGTAGTGATGAGCAAAAGGGCGGCTGTCGCGAGGTGATGTCGGGTCATGATCGCTCTCCGCGAAGGGGAGACCCTCGATGTGCATGACGCGTGCCTGGTGCCCGGCCGATTCGGGCCGGACGACCGATCCGCCGCGCTGCGGTAAAATCGTCGATTCCCTATTAGATTCAGGCGGTTCGCGCGAAAGCGCGGCCGCCGTCGCCCATGTCAGCCGTATCGAAGATCAGCCCGCGCCGCGTTTCCGTTGCCCCGATGATGGATTGGACCGACCGCCATTGCCGGTCCCTGCACCGCCTCGTATCGCGTCAGACTTGGCTTTACACGGAAATGGTGACGACGGGCGCGCTGCTCTACGGCGATGTCGCGCGCCATCTCGCATTCACGCCCGCCGAGGCGCCCGTCGCGCTGCAACTCGGCGGCAGCGAGCCGGCCGATCTCGCAAAGAGCGCGAAGCTCGGCGAACAGTGGGGCTACGACGAAATCAACCTGAATTGCGGATGCCCGTCCGAGCGCGTGCAGCGCGGCGCATTCGGCGCGTGCCTGATGAAGGAGCCGCAGCTCGTCGCGGATTGCGTGAAGGCGATGCGCGACGCCGTATCGGTTCCGGTGACGGTCAAGCATCGCATCGGCGTGGATGCGGTCGAGGAGTACGAGTTCGTGCGCGATTTCGTCGGCACGATCGCCGATGCGGGCTGCGAGGTGTTCATCGTGCATGCGCGCAACGCGATCCTCAAAGGCTTGAGCCCTAAAGAGAACCGCGAGATTCCGCCGCTTAAGTACGAGTATGCGTATCGGTTGAAGCGCGACTTCCCGCATCTCGAAATTTCGATCAACGGTGGCATCAAGACGCTCGACGAAGTCGAAGAGCATCTGAAGCACGTCGATGGCGTGATGCTCGGCCGCGAGGCTTATCACAATCCGTACGTGCTCGCGGGCGTCGACACACGCTTTTACGGCGCTGCAACGCCAGTGCCCTTGCGCGAGGACATCGAGGCGGGGCTCATCGACTACGCGCGTCACGAACTATCTCGCGGCACGTATCTCGGCGCCGTGACACGCCATGCGCTGGGCCTGTATCGCGGCGTTGCGGGCGCGCGGGGATGGCGTCGTGTGCTATCCGACAATCGCCGGCTCGCAACAGGCGATCTGACGATTTTCGACGAGGCGCGCAGCCACCTTCGCGAGGCCGTGGAAGCAATCGAGTCCTGATGCGCGTACTTCGGAAAAAGATGCTCAAAGGTACTAGGCAAGCGCGATCGTTGTTCGTATAATCTCGCTTCTTGATTGCTGCAGCAGTTCAGAAGCAATCAGGATCGCGGTACCAGTGGTGGCTGTAGCTCAGTTGGTAGAGTCCAGGATTGTGATTCCTGTCGTCGTGGGTTCGAGTCCCATCAGCCACCCCACCGAGAATTCATGCGAGAAGCCCAGTCATTCGACTGGGCTTTTTGCTTTTCCGGCGTCTGTGACGCAAACGTTCACCCGCGTCGCTCCACCATGCTAGGATTTCCAAACCACCCCCAACGACGACATTGGAGGCAGACATGACTACTTTGGCGATCGACGGTGTGCGCTGGGTCAACGACCGCGTGACCAGCGTGCGCTGGGGCAGTTTCGATCCAGCCACGAACGACTGGGCCGCGCCCACCAGCATCGTGGACGTTCAGCAAGTCGTGGACGCCCTCAAAAGCGGCAAGGAAGTCCGCACGCTCTTCACGCTCGGCGGGCGTGCCTTCCTCGGTCCGAAAGTCAGCGCCCTGCCGTATACGAACGGGCACATCGGCATTGAGGCGCGCGTGCAGGACGGGCAGATCGAGAAATCGCTCGAAGACCTGCCGCCCGTCTGAGCACGTTGCAAAACGACGCTACCGGAGACCAGCGTTGAATAGACAAAAGGCGCTCCGGTTCGAGACCGCGTATGCGCCCCGCATCGTCGAGCGCGTGGCGCGTGTTCTCGGGCGCGGCGTGCGCGTCGAGATCCTTCCATACGAGAGCACGGCCGTGCCGACGCGTCTGCGTGTCAGCGCCGAGCGTGCGCACCGCGAGGGCGACGATCGGTGCGTCTATCCATATCCGCTGAATGTATTTCTGACCTGGGACGATGGAGAAATCGAACGCCTGATGGGCATCGGCGGCGAGGCCCGATTCCTGCGATATCTCGACGCGATGGCCGCAAAGCTCGACGCCTGGCAGGGCGCGCGCGAAGTCGCTCTCGCGACGCGCTCGCAGGCGGAACCGTCGGTTCTGTTCGGCGGTCTCGATTTCGAAGCCTGATCACGGCGGCCGGCTGCCGCCCGTTAGCGCCCGTTCAGCCGACGTATCGTCAGCCTGCGCTCACGCCGCGCGTGGCGCCGGCAGGGCGCATCAACATGAACGTGGAGGTCGGTATGGCATCGTCGAATGAAGGCGATCTGCGCGCATTCGTGCAGACCGCGGAACAGGCGGGCGGTTTTGTGTGGGTGCTGACGCTCGTCGATTTTTCGGCGCGCGAAGTGAAGCGCACCCTTGTCTCCGAAGAAAACTTCGCCACCGCCGACGCCGCCCGCGACGCGGGCAACGATCGCCTGAAAGGGATGTCGAACGACCGCTGACGAAGCGTCACGCGCGCGGCGCGCCACGGATTCACTTCGTCGCGATCACCATCGAATCCGGTCCCACCAGGGGCTCGACGCGCGCCGCTGAAAATCCGGCTTCCTTCATCCAGGCGCAGCATTGCGCGCCGGTGTAATCGAAGCCGCCCGGCGTCTCGATCAGCATGTTCAGGCTCATCAAAAGGCCGAGTGCGTTCTCGCGGCGTTCGTCGTCGATGATTGCGTCGTACACGATGAGCGCGCCGCCCGGCGGCAGCGCGGCATGGCACTTTGCAAGCAGTTCGAGCTTCTGCGGCAGATTCCAGTCGTGCAGGATGTGACCCATCACGAGCACATCCGCTGACGGGCACGGATCCTTGAAGAAATCGCCAGGATAAAAGCGCAGCCGGTCCTGCAGTCCATTCGCCGCGATGTAGTCCTCGAAAACGGGCCCGACCACCGGCAGGTCGAAGCCGCCTCCCGTCAGATGCGGATGCGCCCGCGCGATCTGCACCGGCAGCGCCCCCTGCGCCGCACCGATATCGATGAAAGTCCCGTACTCACTCCACGGAAACTGCCGGGCGATCGCCTGAGCCGTGCCCATGCTCACGCCGCTCATCGCTTGCAGAAAACCGCGCAGACGCGCCGGATCGCTATAAAGCGTCTCGAAGACATTGCCGCCGTGCTTCGATTCGTTCTGCGGCAGTCCCGTGCGCAGCGCCTCGGTGAGCGATCCCCAGAACGGGTAGAGGCGCGCGTTCGCCATTTCCAGCAATCCGCCGACATACGAAGGCTTGTTGCGATCGAGGAAGAAGTCGGCGTCGCTTGCGTTCGCGTAGCGGCCGTCCTCGCGCGTCAGCAGTTTGAGCGCGACGAGCGTATCGAGAAAATCGAGCGCCCCGCGCGAATGCAGTTCGAGTGCCTGTGCGAGGTCGTCCGCCTGGCGCGCTCCGCTCGCCAGTTGCGTGAACACGCCCAGCTCGACCGCCGAGAGCAACGCTTTCGATGCCCAGAACGCCATTCCCATTTGCAGCAACCGCTCCGGATTCGGCTGTGCGGCCATGCCGCCTTGCGCGTCTTGCATGATGCGCCTCCCTGTCGAAGATACGAGGAAATGGCGAAGCTGTAAGCAGGCTGGAAAGTCTGCGTAACTGTAGGACCCGTTCCCGTCAGCTTCAAGGTGATATGTGGGCCGCATCACGTAGACGAGAACACGTTCGACGATATCGAACGAGTGCGGCAACCGCATCGTACGGATTTACGCAAACGCGCGCCCATAATCACTTCACACTGATCAACGTTCACAAGGAGAACGTCATGAATCGCTTCGACGGCAAGACAGTTCTGGTTACCGGTGGCAACAGCGGCATCGGTCTCGCGGCGGCGCAAGCATTTGCAGCCGAAGGCGCGCGGGTCGTCATCACCGGGCGCGACGAAAGCTCGCTTGCCACGGCGCGCGCTTCGCTGGGCGCGAACGCCATCGCCATCCGCAACGTGGCCGGCACGGTCGGCGCCGCGCGTGAACTCGCGCAAGCGCTGGTCGATGCAAGCATCCGGCTCGACGCGATCTTCATTAACGCGGGCGTCGGCACGTTCGCGCCGTTCACCGAGATCGACGAAAAGGCCTGGGACGAAACCTTTGCGATCAACGTGAAAGGGCCTTATTTCCAGATTCAGTCGCTGGTGCCGCTTCTGAACGAAGGCGCGTCGATCGTGCTGAATGGTTCGATCAACGCGCACATCGGCATGCCGATGTCGTCGGTGTACGCGGCGAGCAAGGCGGCGCTCATCTCGCTCGCGAAGACGCTGTCGGCGGAATTGCTGCCGCGCGGCGCGCGCGTGAATGTCGTGAGCCCGGGCCCCGTCTCGACGCCGCTGCACGGCAAGCTCGGCCTCGTCGATGAAGCCGCCGCGCAACTCCAGAGCCAGATTCCCCTCGGACGCTTCGGCAAGTCGAGCGAAGTCGCGGCGACGGTGCTGCACCTGGCATCGCCGGAATCGGGCTTCATCGTCGGCACGGAGATCGTGATCGACGGCGGCATGAGTCAGCTTTGAGTCGAGCGCGCGGGCCGCACGCGCGGTCCGTGCAACGCGAGGTATCCATCATGAGTGACATCACTTCGTTCGTCGTGCATCTGCCGGGCAAGCCCGAGCATCGCGAAGAACTGGAAACGCGTCTTCTCGATGTGCTGGAACGCATGTCCGAGGAGCCGGATTTCATCAACACGTATCTGCATCGCGCCGCGGACGATCCCGACACGCTCGTGCTATATGAGACGTGGGCGTGCTCTGCCGCGCATTTCCGTGCGCATCATCTCGGGCGGCCGTATCGGCAGGCATACGAGGCAGTGCTGCCGCAATTGCTCGCGCGTGAGCGGACGATCGAATTCCTGACGCCGGTGCGAACCTACGAACGGAGCGCGCTCAACGCATCGCCGGCTGCAGCTCGCCCCAGTTGACGAGAATCTGCTGGATGCTGCGCGCGTAGGCGTCCCGATGTTTCGGCGATTCCGAGTGATATGCGCCGATCGCGCGCCACGTGTTGCCGTACTTGACCATCTTCTGCTTCAGCAGCCACGCGGCGACGAACACGTTGATGCACGGATCGGCGAGCGCGCGATGCGGAATGCCCTGACGCGCCAGGTCGGGGAAATGGATCGAGTTGATCTGCAACTGGCCGATATCGAGCGAGCCGTTGGCGTTGCGATTGATCGCGGCGGCATCGCCTTTCGATTCGCGCCAGGCGACCGCGCGCAGCACGAGGGGATTCACGCCCTGATAGGCGCCGGCCTGCTCGAAGCAATCGTCGGCGCGAGCGGCGCTGGCCGCGAGCGATGCGCCTAGCAGCACGCAGGCAGCGAGCGCGGCATGGGTCGAATGGAACATGAAGCGTGGCTCCTTCGGGAATGGGACGCGCATCGCTCAGGGCGCGAGCGCAATGTCGATGCGATGCTCGACGTCCTTCATATACGTGCGCGATTCGTCGGACACCACGAGGCGCGGTTCCGGGCCGCTGCATTTGCAATCGGCGACGCGGCGCGTTTTCCTGCCTTTCCTGCTCGCGGATCTGGCGGGCGGTTCGTCGTCGTCGGTGGCGGCGGGGGGCAGCATCGCGAGCGTGGGCAAGGGCGGATAGACCTTCTGCACGGCGGGCCCGAGCGCCGCGAGCGTTTGCACGGAGGCGGGCGCGCTCACGTCGAGCGGACCGGCGAAGGCGCTCGTCGACAGCGACATTGCGAAGGCAAGGCTCTGGATCAGCATTCGGCGCATCGCGTCAGCCTCCCTGCGTTGGCCTGATGGACACGCTGTACGGCTGTCGCGCGCCGGCGGTCAGGTTTTCCAGGCTGAGCTTGACCGTGTGCCGGGTGGGAATGCCTTTCCAGATCGCCTGGTTGAGATACGGGAAGTCCTGCGCGAGCGCGGTGACGAGGATGGTCGTCGGCTGCTTCTGCGCGGCGGCGAGCGCACCGGCTTTCGCGAGGATCGCGGTGAGTTGCGGGTCGCGCGCGCCGAGGGCGTCGGCGGGAATCTCGAAGCGGATGATGTCGGCGCTCAACGCCGGCTTGTCGGTCTGGGTCGTGCTGGCCGTCTGCATCGGCGCGCAGCCGGCCAAGGCGAACGCGACGGCGATGGCGAAAAAAATTGACGCTGCCCCCTTCACTGGCATCTCCTGATTGAGTCATGGTGATATGCGGGTTGACGGCGCGCCTGCGCGCGACTTGATAGCCGCGCGCAAACGTTTCGCCAAATAGCAAAACTTGACTCAGAAGACAGCGATTCGAGAAATCCGCTAACGCGGATCGCGTCAAACGATGCCGCGATGTTGCGGATCGCTCAGATGGGCCACCACGCGCCGATGCTCGGCTCGGCATCGAGTGCGCGCAGGAAATCGTCCGCGAACGCGTCGGCGGCGATCTGCCGCTCGGGCGAGCCTTCGGGTAAATCGTGGGGATTCTTCAGGCCGCGCGCGTGGCGGATGGCGGCAACCGTTTCGGTCAGGGCGGCGAGCGAGTCGAGGGTGTGGGAGTTCATACCGGGGATTACGGCACCGGCGGCGAATGCTTGAGCCCTCATGTCATAAAAGCATCACACCTTCGGCTTCCGATGCCCGGACACGAGCGCGCCCGCATCCCTCGCGAGCCCGAACAAATCCAGCACGCCGAGCAGCCCCACGAACGCGACGATCAGAAACGCGACGCTGAAATCCTCCGGCCCGATGGCATGCGCATCGTGCCCGTGCAGCCACTCGCCGATGCGCAGCGCGATCGCGCCGACGGCGACCCCGATGCCCATCGTCATCTGAAAAAGCGTGCTGGAGAGCGCCGATGCGCCGCTCATCTGCGCCTTCGGCACGTCGGCGAAACTCAGGGTGTTGAGCGCCGTGAACTGCAGCGAGCGCGACAGGCCGCTCGCGAACAGCACGACGACGATCACATACTTGGGCGTCGTCGGCGTGAGCAGGCTCATCGCGGCAAGCGACAGCGCCGCGAGCACGCCATTGACGATCAGCACCGGCCGAAAGCCGAACTGACGCATTACGGGCGTGGTGACGAGCTTCATCGAGAGATTGCCCGCGAACACGGCAAGCGTGAGCAGGCCCGAGTCGAACGCGTTCATGCCGAAGCCGACCTGGAACATCAGCGGCAACAGGAAAGGCGCCGCGCTGATCGCGACGCGAAAGAGCGATCCGCCGCCCATCGCCACGGCAAAGGTTTTCACCTTCAGCGCCGACAGATCCACGACCGGCTGCGCCGCGCGCCGCAGATGCCACCACGAAGCGATGCCCGCCACCACGCCCACCGCGACGAGCACGCCGACGAAGGTCCAGTCGCCGTCGCTGCGCCCGACGAGCTCCATCGCGTAGAGCAGCGTCGTGCACGCGATGCCGCAGAGCGCGAAGCCCGGCAGGTCGAAGCGTCGCGTCGGGTCCTCGCGCTCGTTGCCGATATGACGCAGCGTCAGCAGCAGGCCGATCAGACCGAGCGGCACATTGAGATAGAAGATCCAGCGCCACGACGAGTACGTCGTGATAAAGCCGCCGAGCGGCGGGCCGATCACCGGGGCGACGAGCCCGGGCCACGTGATGATCGCGATGGCGCGCATCAGGCCTTCCTTGGGCGTCGCGCGCAGCACGGCGAGCCGGCCGACCGGCACCATCATCGCGCCGCCGATGCCCTGCAGCACGCGCGCGGCGGCAAAGGCGGGCAGGGTCGAGGTGGTGGCGCACAGCACGGACGCCGCCGTGAAGACGGCGATCGCGCTCGCGAACACGGTGCGCAGGCCGAAGCGATCGGCCGCCCAGCCGGAAATCGGGATAAATACGGCGAGCGTGAGCAGATACGCCGTGATGCCGAGACTCATGTCGGCGGGATGCACGTTGAACGAGCGCGCCATCTGCGGTAACGCGGTGGCGATGATCGTGCCGTCGAGGTTCTCCATGAAGAAGGTCGCCGCGACGAGCGTGACGATGAGCGACGAGCCTTTTTTCTCGCGATTGCTTGCGGACGGCATCGGTCGGGCGCTCCTGCATGTCTCATTGGAAGCCTGACATTCTAGCCGCGAGAGCAGAGCTTTCGCGGCTATGGTAGTTTTTGCGATTGCCGGAAAACCAGCCACGCAGCATGTCCGACAACGCGCCGACAGCGCGCAAACAGAACGCCAACAAGAGGAATGAGCAATGAAGTTTCGGAAACTCGGTGATTCGGGTCTCGACGTCAGCCTGATAGGGCTCGGCACCATGACCTGGGGCGAGCAGAATACCGAAAGCGAAGCGCACGAGCAGATCGACTACGCGCTGGCCGAGGGCGTGAACCTGATCGATGCCGCCGAAATGTATCCGGTGCCGCCGCGCCCCGAGACGCAGGGCCGCACCGAGGAATTCATCGGCACGTGGCTCGCGAAGCATCCCGCAAAGCGCAGCGACATCGTGCTCGCGACGAAGATCGCCGGGCCCGCGCGCCAGCCGCACAATCCTCGGCATATCCGCGGCGCGGGCAACCAGTTCGATCGCAAGAACCTGAACGAAGCCATCGACGGCAGCCTGAAGCGTCTGCAGACGGATTACGTCGATTTGTACCAGTTGCACTGGCCCGATCGCAGCACGATGACCTTCGGCCGCCCGGCATACCCGTATATCGACGACGAATACAGCGTGCCCATCGAGGAAACGCTCGCCGCACTCGCCGATCTCGTGAAGGCGGGCAAGATTCGCCATGTGGGCGTGTCGAACGAAACGCCGTGGGGTGTCGCCCAGTTCCTGCGCGCGGCCGAAAAGGCGGGGCTGCCGAAGATCGTCAGCATCCAGAATCCGTACAGCCTCGTGAACCGCACGTATGAGCTCGGCCTGTCGGAATTCACGCATAAGGAAGGCGTCGGGCTGCTCGCGTATTCGCCGCTCGCGTTCGGCTGGCTGTCGGGCAAGTACGAAGGCGGGGCGCGTCCCGCCGGCGCGCGCATCACGCTGTTCGAGCGCTTTCAGCGCTACAGCAAGCCCCAGGCGATCGCCGCGATCACCTCGTATGTCGAACTGGCGAAGCGCCACGGCCTCACGCCGACGCAACTCGCGCTCGCGTTCGTCAACACGCGGCCCTTCACGACGAGCACGCTGATCGGCGCGACGTCGATGGCGCAGCTGAAAGAGAACATCGAAAGCGTGAACGTCGAACTGTCGGAGGAAATTCTGAGCGAAATCGAGGCGCTGCACGAACGCCAGCCGAATCCGGCGCCCTGAAATTTCCTGTCGGCTCAGGGATTTGTCGAAGAATCGGATGGGCTGGCCGCGAATGTGTCAGCATTGACGTTCGCGCGGCGGATCAGCGCGTCGCCTGAAAATCGTGCCGAAGGATGCCGCAGGCGTGCAGTGCGCGCATCCTTTTCGTAATACCGTCGTGGGGGGGGGGGGGGGGGGGGGGGGGGGGGGGGGGGGGGGGGGGGGGGGGGGGGGGGGGGGGGGGGGGGGGGGGGGGGGGGGGGGGGGGGGGGGGGGGGGGGGGGGGGGGGGGGGGGGGGGGGGGGGGTGGGGCGGG
>NZ_JALQDH010000017.1:0-187638 GCF_023631365.1 Caballeronia sp. INML2
CCCCCCCCCCCCCCCCCCGCCCCCCCCCCCCCCCCCCCCCCCCCCCCCCCCCCGCCCCCCCCCCCCCCCCCCCCCCCCCCCCCCCCCCCCCCCCCCCCCCCCCCGGCGCACCCCTCGCAACATTCGCGGTGCGGTGCCGGTTTCAAGGCACTACACTTGCTCGATGGTCCTGGTTGCCCGCTGCGGCGCCTTTCGCCACAGCGCGCTCTTCGCAAAGGAGTCGTCGCTCATGTCTCAAGCAACACCTCAGGCCAAAGATCTCGATCGCCTCGCGATCGACACCATCCGTACCCTCTCGATGGACGCCGTGCAAAAGGCCAATTCCGGCCACCCCGGCACGCCGATGGCGCTCGCGCCCGTCGCGTTCCATCTCTGGCAGAACCATCTTCGTTACGACCCCGACGCGCCGCTCTGGCCGAATCGCGACCGCTTCGTGCTGTCGGTCGGCCATGCGTCGATGCTGCTTTACTCACTGCTGCATCTGGCGGGCGTGAAGGAAGTCGACGATGAGGGCAAGCCGACCGGCAAGCCCGCCGTGTCGCTCGACGACATCGAGCATTTCCGCCAGCTCGACAGCAAGACGCCGGGTCACCCGGAATACCGCATGACGACCGGCGTCGAAACCACGACCGGCCCGCTCGGGCAGGGTCTCGGCAACAGCGTCGGCATGGCGATGGCCGCGCGCTGGAAGGAAGCCCACTTCAACAAGGGCGAGGACACGATCTTCGACTACCGCGTCTACGCGCTGTGCGGCGACGGCGACATGATGGAAGGCGTGTCGCACGAAGCCGCGTCGCTCGCGGGGCATCTGCGGCTTTCGAACCTCATCTGGATCTACGACAGCAACCGCATCACCATCGAAGGCCATACGGATCTCGCGTATAGCGACGACGTCGAAGCGCGCTTTCACGGCTACAACTGGCACACGCTGCACGTCGACGACGCCAACGACGCGCAGGCGCTCGAAGATGCCATCAACAAGGCGAAGTCGCACACGGACAAGCCGACGCTGATCGTCGTGAAGAGCATCATCGGCTGGGGCGCGCCTAACAAGCAGGACACGGCGAGCGCGCACGGCGAGGCGCTCGGCGAGGAAGAGGTGAAGCTCGCGAAGAAGTTCTATGGCTGGCCGGAGGACAAGCAGTTCTATGTACCCGATGGTGTGATGCAGCACATCGCCGACGGCATGGGCGCGCGCGGCAAGAAGCTGCATGCCGAGTGGAAGCAGCGTTTCGACGCCTACGAGAAGGCCAATCCCGAACTCGCGAAAGAAGCGTGGCTGATGCTCGGATCGAAGCTTCCCGACAACTGGGACGCCGATATTCCGACCTTCGAGCCCGACGCAAAAGGTATCGCCACGCGCGATTCGTCGGGCAAGGTGCTGAACGCCATCGCGCCGCGTCTTCCCTGGCTCATCGGCGGCGCGGCGGATCTCTCGCCATCGACGAAGACGAATCTCAAGTTCGAGGGCGCGGGCAGCTTCGAGCACGACAGCTACGGCGGACGCAATCTGCACTTCGGCATTCGCGAGCACGGCATGGGCGCGGTCTGCAATGGCCTGGCGCTCTCCGGATTGCGTCCGTATGGATCGACGTTCCTGATCTTCAGCGACTACATGAAGCCGCCGATCCGCCTCTCGGCGATCATGGAAGTGCCGGTGATCTACGTGTTCACGCACGATTCGATCGGCGTCGGCGAAGATGGTCCGACGCACCAGCCGATCGAGCAGCTGGCCTCCCTGCGCGGCGTGCCGGGCCTCTGCACAATGCGCCCCGCCGATGCGAACGAGGTGAGCGAAGTGTGGCGCGTCGCGCTGTCGCATTCGAAGGAGCCGTCCTGCATCGTGCTCACGCGCCAGGCGCTGCCGACTTTCGATCGCAAGAAGTACGCATCGGCCGATGGCGTGAAGCATGGCGCGTATGTGCTCGCCGATGCCGAAGGCGGCAAGAAGCCCGAGGTTCTCCTGCTCGCGACCGGCAGTGAAGTGTCGCTGTGCGTCGAGGCCTACGAAAAACTGAAGGCCGAAGGCATCGCGGCGCGCGTCGTGTCCATGCCGTCGTGGGACATCTTCGAGAAGCAGGATACGGCGTACAAGGACTCGGTGCTGCCGCCGGACGTGAATGCGCGCGTCTGCGTCGAGCAGGCCGCGACGCTCGGCTGGGATCGCTATGTCGGCCGGCTGGGAACCCAGATCGTGATGCACACATTCGGCGCATCGGCGCCGTTGAAGGCGTTGAAGAGCAAGTTCGGCTTCACGCCGGAAGCGGTCTACGAAGCCGCGAAGAAGCAGATCGAACGCGTGAAATCCAACGGCAAGGAGTGAATCATCATGCAGATCGGCATCGTGGGACTGGGGCGCATGGGCGGCAACATCGGGCGGCGGCTGATGCGCGGCGGGCATGCCTGCGTCGCGTACGATCACAATCCGCAAGCGACCGAAGCGCTCGCAAGCGACGGCGCGACGGGCGCGAAGGACCTGGGCGATCTCGTCGCGAAGCTGGCCGCGCCGCGCGTCGTCTGGCTGATGCTGCCCGCGGGGAAGATCACCGAAGACACGCTCAACGATCTGCACAAGATTCTCGGCGCGGACGACGTGATCATCGACGGCGGCAACAGCTTCTATAAAGACGATATCCGCCGCGCCGCGCAGTTGCGCGAGCAGGGCATCCATTACGTCGATGTCGGCACGTCGGGCGGCATCTGGGGACTGGAGCGCGGCTACTGCATGATGATCGGCGGCGATGAGGCGGTCGTGCGCCGGATCGATCCGATTCTCGCGACACTCGCGCCGGGACGCGGCGACATCCCCGAGACCCCCGGCCGCGAAGGGCGCGATCCGCGCGTCGAGAATGGCTACATGCATTGCGGACCGGTCGGTTCGGGGCACTTCGTGAAGATGGTCCACAACGGCATCGAGTACGGTCTGATGCAGGCGTATGCCGAAGGCTTTCACATCCTGAGGCACAAGGAGTCGAAGGACCTCGCGGAAGGCGAACGCTATACGCTCGATCTCGCGGATATCGCCGAAGTATGGCGGCGCGGCAGCGTGGTGTCGTCATGGCTGCTCGATCTGACCGCGGGCGCGCTCGCCAGCGACGGCACGCTCGAGCGCTTCTCGGCGGAAGTCGCGGACAGCGGCGAAGGGCGCTGGACGATCGAGGCGGCGATCGAGGAAGCGGTGCCCGCGCAGGTGCTGTCGGCGGCGCTTTACACGCGCTTCCGTTCGCGCGATGCCGAATCGTTCCCCGAACGCATGCTTTCGGCAATGCGCTTCGGCTTCGGCGGACATCACGAGTTTCCCGCGAAGTAGCGTTGCTTCGTCGACGGTGTAAATACGGCGATGGACTTGAGCGGTCCATCGCCGTTTTTCATTTCATCATGCGCCGCCGGAAGAGCCATGCGCACAGGAAGAACGGCACGAGCGCATACGCGAACAGCACGAGCACATGGAGGGCTGCGCCGTCGAACGGGCGGCCGAGCATCGCGGGGCGGATCAGTTCGACCGCGTGAAAGAGCGGCAGTACCTGCGTGACGTGCTGAGCGAGCGCGGGCAGTTGCGCGATCGGAAAGAACACGCCGGAGAGCAAGAGCATCGGCGTGAGCGCGAGCGTCTGATAGAACATGAAGAAGTCGTAGCTCGGCGCGAGCGCGGTGATGACCATCGCGGTGCTGGCGAAGGCGAGTCCCGTCAGCGCGATGACGGGCAGCGCGATCAGCATCGACGGAAAGCTCGCATAGCCGAGCACGCCCGCGACGATCATGATCGCCACGCCAGAGAGCACCGACTTGCTCGCGGCCCATACGATCTCACCGAGCACGATGTCGCCGAGTGTGAGCGGCGTATGCATGATGGCTTCCCACGTGCGCTGAACGTGCATGCGCGAGAAGCCCGAGTACATCGCCTCGAAGCTCGCGGACATCATCACGCTCGATGCCGCCGTGCCCGCCGCGAGAAACGCGATGTACGACACGCCGTCGACATGCCCGACCATCAGCCCGAGACCCAGTCCCAGGCCGAAGAGATAGATCATGGGGTCGGCGAGATTGCCGATCATCGAGGCAATCGCGAGCTTCTTCCAGACGAGATAGTTGCGCCGCCAGACCGACATCCAGTGCGTTGCATTGGCGGGCAGCGCGCTGGCTAGCGGCGTCACGCTTTGCGCGTGTTTCGGCTGCGCCCGCTCGCGTTTCTTGTTCTTGTCGATGCGGGATGGTTCGAGCGTATCCATTGAGTCAGTCCACCATTTCCCGTCCCGTGAGACGCAGGAAAACATCTTCGAGATTCGCCGGACGATGCAGATAGCGCACGTCCGCGCGGCCTTTCACGCGCGCATGCACGGGCTGCGGATCGTCCACGTAGCAAAAGAGCGTTTCGCCGCTCACTTCCATGCGCTCGACGAACGGCTCGAGTTCCGTCGCGAGCGCCTGCGGATCGGGCCCGTAAATCTCGATGACATCCGAGCCGATCACCGATTCGATGAGATCGTGCGGACGTCCTTCGGCAATCTTGCGGCCTTCCTCGATCACGCAGACGCGGTCGCACAGACGTTCGGCTTCTTCCATGAAATGCGTCGTCAGAAGGATGGTCTTGCCGCGCGTGAGCAGCGAGCGCAGGCGCTCCCAGATGAGATGCCGCGCTTGCGGATCGAGTCCGGTCGTTGGTTCATCCATCACGAGGACATCGGGATCGTTGACGAGCGCGCGCGCGAGCGTGAGACGCCGCTTCATGCCGCCCGACAATTCGCCGACGCGCGCATTCGCCTTGCTCTCCAGACGCGCGA
This sequence comes from Caballeronia sp. INML2, assembly GCF_023631365.1. Classification (NCBI taxonomy): domain Bacteria; kingdom Pseudomonadati; phylum Pseudomonadota; class Betaproteobacteria; order Burkholderiales; family Burkholderiaceae; genus Caballeronia; species Caballeronia sp. INML2. The sequence continues at coordinate 4,782 of NZ_JALQDH010000017.1, forward strand.
ATTCGAGCAGCGAAGGCACGAGCGCATCCATGCGCGCGCCGGTCAGACCAAAGTAGCGGCCGAAGACAGTCAGATTTTCGCGCACCGTGAAATCGGGGTCGAGGTTGTCGAACTGCGGCACGACGCCCACGCGTTCTCTCGCGAACCGGGCGCGCGCGGGGACCGGCTCGCCGACGAGACGAATCGCGCCGCTATCGGGGAAGGTGATGCCGAGCAGCATCTTGAGCGTCGTCGTCTTGCCCGCGCCGTTCGGGCCGAGCAGTCCGAAACATTCGCCGGGCCGCACATCGAACGAGAGACCATCGACGACGGTGCGTTCACCGTAGTGCTTCCTTACTTCGCTGAACTCGATGGCGGGCGCGCCGCTTTCATCGGACCCGCGTGCAGTGCGCTGTTGCAATGTTTGATCAGTCATGCATTCGTGCCGGGAAAACCGCGTGGGGAAATCCAGCGGGCTAGTGTAATCCATTGCACCAAGGCGATGCCTGGCGTGCAACCGCGTGCGGCGGGCGCGTTTCAAACCTGTGCGGTGAGCGTTGAACCGGTTCCGGCCGAAAGTGCCAGAGGCTTGTCCGTTGGCGTGTTCAGAGTTCTGGCACGGTGCGAGCTAGCATGTTCGCGCCGGTAAGCGTTTTCCAGCGTTGCCACCCATGTGGCGACACACGATGATGAAGCAACGCCGCGGGTAAATCGCGCTGTGGTCGCATCGAGCGGGCGCGAAGGGCAAGTTGGCCAGGGAGGTCATGATGGAAAGCTACCGAAAAATCCTGCTCTGCTATGACGGTTCCAGAGAGGGTCGCAAGGCATTGCGGCAAGGCGCGAATCTCGCGCTGGACCTGAATGCCGAGACGCACGTCCTCGCGGTGGTGGACATGCGATCGAGCATTGCGCAGAGCGCCGGACTGCTAACCGATATGGCCTGCGGACGCTTCGAGGAGGCCGCGCGCGACATTTTGCAGGAAGGCGTCGACTGGCTGCGCGAGCGGGGTCTTCAGGCGCAGGGACACTTCGCGTTCGGGCACCCGATCGACGAAATCGCCGCGCTTGCGGAAAGCCTTCAGGTCGATCTCGTCGTGGTGGGGCATCGCTGCCGCAACGGTCTCGCGCGCTGGTGGATGGGCGCGGGCAACACTCCGTTGCTCGACCGCGTGAAGTGCAGCATTCTTGTAGCCGTCTGTCAGGCCGGTGAATCGGCGGAGGCCGAAGACGAAGCGGCCTACGCCGCGAAACCGGTCAAGGCCGAAGCCGGCGCCTGAAGAGGACGTTCGACGCGTCACCCGTTGAGATCGACCGCGACGAGCTTCCATGTCACGAGGCCGTAGCGATGGAAGATCGCCGAGTAACGCGCATCTCCGGCGCCGTGCTGATACGTGACGACGAACGTGTTCAGGCTTCGATAACCGGCCGTGGTCTGGGGCGGCACCTTCGGTGCCTGCTGCGCGGTCGTGACGCCGGGGGCCGGCGCGTCCGGGTGCGCCGCCGATGAGCCGCTCCCGGCCGGCGGCGGCTGCTCGCCCGGATCGCCGCGCGGCGGAATGCCGTTCAGAATCGCCGCGACGCCGTCCGGTGTCGCATAGGAGTCCACCAGAGGACCGACGAGCGCTGCGCCGATCATCGCCCCGATGATCGCGAGCGGATTGCTCTTTTGTATATCGACGCGGCGCGTGAGCAGCGCGCCGACCTGCTCCTTGAGGCTCGCGCGCAGCGCGGGAAAATCGACGTACTCGTTGACGGTCTGCGCATCGCGCGCATCGGCTGCGCGTTTTACGCGGTTCAGCGCGATGTAAGGCGACGCATAGATAAAAGCGAGCGCCGCGGCGAGAATCAGGACGAGGACTGCGGCGGCGACGGAGCGGCTAGTGCGGGACATGCGACGGCGAAGCCTCTCTGCAAAACGTGAATCTGAAATTGACCTCGCAGGCGCGTGATAAATCCCGTTGATTCACATTCTGCGGGCGGTGCGCCTCGTTTCAGGCGAGGATGCCGCCGGTGAGCCCTGCGTTTTCCTCCGCGATGCAACGGTCGATCATGCGCGACACTTCGTCGATCTTGCCTACCAGAATCACGCGTGACTGGCCGCGATAGACACGCACCGGCGCGCGCTGTTCCGGCTCCGCATGCACTGTGCTGTTCAACGACACGCGCGCGAAAGCCGGCTGCTGGGACGGCAGCGCGGGCATTTCGTCGAAGAGATCCGACGTAGTTTCGGCGCGCGGCATGCCGCAGGCGATCAGCGCGCGCAGATGGCGCAGGCGGCCGAATTGACGGAAGGGCAGCAGCCGGGCAAAACGTTCCATGATGACTCTCCAGACGATAGGACGCACCGCGGCGCACCGCGCACGGCGGCCGTCATGCTTGTTATGTTTGAACCGGCTCGACTGAACGTCGAAAGCGGTTGGTGAGGCTATCTTGCGATGTCAATGAGACATTTCTTGTCCCGTTGCGAAAGTGAGCGAATGATTTGCCTCCGACTTTCGCTTCCCGCCCATGTCGCGCGGAGACCTCAGAACTCGCCTGAACGAATCAGCCCGACCGCGATGCCTTCCAGCGCGAAATCGCTGCTGCCGGAGCGCACGAAAATATTCTCGTAATCCGGGTTTTCGGCGATGAGCTCGACGCCGTCCGGACGGCGTTTCCAGCGTTTGACCGTCACGTCGTCGCCGAGACGCGCGACCACGATCTGTCCGTCTTTCGCTTCGGTGCGCTTCTGCACGGCCAGCAAGTCGCCGTCGAGGATGCCGGCGTCGCGCATCGAGAGGCCGCGCACTTTCAGCAGATAGTCCGGCCGGCTGGAAAAGAGCGCGGGGTCGCAGGCGTAATGCTGCGAGATGTGTTCCTGCGCGAGGATCGGACTTCCGGCCGCGACACGCCCGACGAGCGGCAGCGACAGCTGCATGATGCTCTGATGCGGCAGCGTGAATTGATGGGGCATGTCCTCCGAACGATCGGAGCGCGAGGCATCGCCGAGCAGCCTGATGCCGCGCGACGAGCCCGCCGCGAGTTCGATCACGCCCTTGCGCGCCAGCGCCCGCAAGTGCTCCTCTGCGGAATTCGCCGAGCTGAAGCCGAGTTCCGCCGCAATCTCGGCGCGCGTCGGCGGAAAGCCCGTGCGGTCGATCGCGCGCTGGATCAGTTCGAACACCTGCTGCTGCCGCGCGGTAAGTTTTGATGTCTTGGTCACTGGCTCGGGCCCTTGGTGCACTGTATGGATGGACAGGTGACTGTATTTTTATACAGTATTTCGCGCTTTTCAAGCTTTACTTTAAGTTCGCCCGTCTGCGGCTGCCGCGCGCACGCTTCGCGGCCGCGATCGCTTTTTCCATCCAGGAATATCGTTCTTAGCAGTTTTACGTATAAAAAAGTGAATAACGATTATTTCTAATCATATAGACGCCTCGATAGACTGATTCCGTCAATTCGATAAGACGGAGAACGGGGAATGCAAAGCATCAGACTGGGATTGGGCAAAGGCGCGCGGCGCCTGCTCGCGGCGGCGGCGCTGACGGCGGCGGGCGTTGGGATGGCCGCGTCGGCCTTCGCGCAGACGTCGTTTCTGAACGTCTCATACGACCCGACCCGCGAGCTGTATCAGGACTTCAATCAGGCGTTCGCGAAAAAGTGGAAGGCCGATACCGGCGAGACGGTGACCTTCAAGCAATCGCACGGCGGCTCGGGCGGACAGGCTCGCGCGGTGCTCGACGGTCTGCAGGCCGACGTCGTCACGCTCGCGCTCGCTTACGACATCGATGCGCTCGCCTCCAAGGGACTCGTCGGCGCGGATTGGCAAAAGCGCCTGCCGGACAACGCGTCGCCGTACACGTCGACGATCGTGTTCCTCGTGCGCAAAGGCAATCCGAAGCACATCAAGGACTGGGACGATCTGACGAAGCCCGGCGTGTCGATCGTCACGCCGAACCCCAAGACCTCGGGCGGCGCGCGCTGGAATTACCTCGCGGCGTGGGCGTATGCGCAGCACAAGCCGGGCGGCAACGAGCAGACCGCGAAAGATTTCGTGACGAAGCTCTATAAGAATGCCGGCGTGCTCGATTCCGGCGCGCGCGGCGCCACGACGAGCTTCGTGCAGCGCGGCCAGGGCGACGTGCTGATCGCGTGGGAAAACGAAGCGTTCCTTTCGGTGAAAGAGTTCGGCACCGACAAGTTCGAGATCGTCGTGCCGACGGTGAGCATCCTCGCGGAACCGCCGGTCGCGGTGGTCGACAAGGTCGTCGACAAGCACGGCACGCGCAAGCTCGCCGATGCCTATCTCAAGTACCTGTATAGCGACGAAGGACAGCAGATCGCCGCACGCAACTTTTATCGGCCGCGCTCGGACAAGGTGCCCGCCGAACTCACCAAGCAGTTTCCGAAGCTGAAGCTCTACACCATCGACGACACGTTCGGCGGCTGGACCAAGGCGCAGAAGACGCATTTCGCGGACGGCGGCGTGTTCGATTCGATCTATCAACCGCAGTAACAGAAGAAGCGGGCGACGCGGCGCATCCATGACGCCGCGCGCCCGAAGCAGCAACGCGCCTCACCCCGGCGCAAAAAAGGATCAATCAAGGATGACGACCCTCACATTCAAGAAGCCGAGCGCGCTTCCCGGGTTCGGCCTGACGCTCGGCATCACGGTGGCGTACTTGAGCCTCGTGGTGCTGATTCCGCTCGCCGCCACCTTCGCGAAGACGGCGACGCTCGACTGGGCGCAGTTTGTACGCGCGGTGACCTCGCCGCGCGTGCTCGCGTCGTATCGGCTCACGTTCAGCGCGGCGCTCGGCGGCGCACTCATCAACGCGGTGTTCGGCTTTCTCGTCGCGTGGGTGCTTGTGCGCTACACGTTTCCGTTCAAGCGCATCGTCGATGCGATCGTCGATCTGCCGTTTGCGCTGCCGACTTCCGTCGCGGGCATCTCGCTTGCCGCGGTCTATGCGGGCAACGGCTGGATCGGGCAATATCTCGCGCCGCTCGGCATCAAGGTCGCCTTCACGCCGCTGGGCGTGCTCGTCGCGCTGACGTTCATCGGCTTGCCTTTCGTCGTGCGCACGGTTCAGCCCGTGCTGGAAGAATTCGAACGGGAGCAGGAAGAGGCCGCCGCGTGCCTTGGCGCAACGCGCTGGCTGACGTTTCGCCGCGTCGTGCTGCCTTCGGTCTTTCCCGCGCTACTGACGGGTTTCGCGCTCGCGTTCGCGCGCGCACTCGGCGAGTACGGCTCGGTGATCTTCATCGCGGGCAATGTGCCGATGAAATCCGAGATCACGTCGCTGCTCATCATCACGAAGCTCGAACAGTACGACTATGCCGGCGCGACCGCGCTCGCCGTCGTGATGCTGTGCGTGTCGTTCCTGATGCTGCTCTTCATCAATACGCTGCAGTGGTTCCTGCAGCGGCGCACGAGCAGGACGGGCGCGGCGCCTGCCGTCGCGGCCGGCCCTTCGCTGCACGTCGGACATCCGGGCGGAGGTCACGCATGAGCACGCCCGATAGCAAGGCGCTTCCGGTGCACGCACCCGTGCGCGTGCGCAAGCACAGCCTCAACCCCGTCACCGAGCCGCGTGCCGTGCGCTGGCTGCTCACGGGCATCGCGCTCGTGTTTCTTGCGCTCTTTCTCGTCGTCCCGCTCGTCGCGGTGTTCGTGCAGGCATTCGCGAAAGGCATCGACTATTACTTCGAGTCGCTGAAGGATCCCGATGCGTGGTCCGCGATCAAGCTCACGCTGGTCACCGCGGCGATCGCCGTGCCGCTGAATGTCGTGTTCGGACTGGCGGCGTCGTGGGCGATCGCGAAGTTCGACTTCCGCGGCAAGGCGCTCTTGACCACGCTCATCGATTTGCCGTTCTCGGTCTCGCCGGTGATCTCGGGTCTCATTTACGTACTGATCTTCGGCGCGCAGGGCTGGTTCGGCCCGTGGCTCGCCGCGCATGACGTGCAGATCATCTTCGCGGTGCCGGGCATCGTGCTCGCGACCATCTTCGTGACGTTCCCGTTCGTCGCCCGCGAGCTGATTCCGCTGATGCAGGCGCAGGGCAACGACGAAGAGGAAGCGGCGCACGTGCTCGGTGCATCGGGCTGGCAGATCTTCAGGCGCGTGACGCTGCCCAACGTGAAGTGGGGCCTGCTCTACGGCGTGATCCTCTGCAACGCCCGCGCGATGGGCGAGTTCGGCGCGGTATCGGTCGTGTCGGGCCACATCCGCGGCCAGACCGACACGATGCCGCTGCACGTCGAAATTCTCTATAACGAATACAACTTCTCGGCCGCGTTCGCGGTGGCGTCGCTGCTCGCGCTGCTCGCGCTCGTCACGCTCGCGCTCAAGCTCCTGGCGGAGCGGCGCATGTCGCAAGCCGTCAGCGAAGCCCGGAAACCCGCCCAGCATTGAAGAGGCCGACAACATCATGAGCATCATCGTTCGCAATCTGCAAAAACGCTTCGGCGATTTCACCGCGCTCGACAACGTCACGCTGGATTTTCCGGCAGGCGAACTGGTCGCGCTGCTCGGGCCTTCCGGCTGCGGCAAGACCACGCTGCTGCGGGTCATCGCAGGCCTCGAATTCGCCGATGCGGGACAAGTCGTGCTGCATGGAGAGGACGTCGCGGCAGTCGGCGCGCGCGAGCGGCAAGTCGGCTTCGTGTTCCAGCATTACGCGCTCTTCAGGCACATGACGGTGTTCGAGAACGTCGCGTTCGGCCTGCGTGTGAAGCCGCGCCGCGAGCGTCCGAGCGAAGCCGCGATCCGCGAGAAAGTGCATGAACTGCTGAAGCTCGTGCAGCTCGACTGGCTCGCCGAACGTTTTCCCTCCGAGCTGTCGGGCGGACAGCGGCAGCGCATCGCGCTCGCACGCGCGCTCGCCGTCGAGCCGAAAGTGCTCCTGCTCGACGAGCCGTTCGGCGCGCTCGACGCGAAAGTGCGCAAGGAACTGCGCAGCTGGTTGCGCCGCCTGCACGACGATCTGCATATCTCGACACTCTTCGTCACGCATGACCAGGAAGAGGCGCTCGAAGTGGCGGACCGCATCGTCGTGATGAATCATGGGCGGGTGGAGCAGGTAGGTAGCCCGCAGGACGTGTACGATCATCCGCAGACGTCGTTCGTGTACGAGTTTCTCGGCGCGGCGAACCGGCTGCAGGGCAATGTCGATGCGAACGGCTTCGTCGCCGATGGCGCCGCGAGCCCGATCGCCACACAGGCGCATTTCAGCGGCCGGGCGCTTGCGTATGTGCGCCCGCATGATCTCGCACTGTATCCCGCCGACGGCGCGCATCGCGATGGCATCGTGGTCGGCGTGCGGCGCGTCGTGACGCTGGGCGGCTCGGTGCGCGTCGAGCTCGAAGGCAGCGCGGGCAGCGTGATCGAGGCGGAGCTGGATCGGGAGGCATGGCGCGCGCTCAAGCTCGATATCGGCGATGGCGTGACGGCCGTGCCACGCGCGCTGCGGGTCTTTCCGGCGCCATCGCCGGCGCAATGACATAACGACATAAAAGGATCGCGGAGAGGTTCACATGAATTTTCAGCAACTGCGCTTCGTGCGCGAGGCCGTGCGTCAGAACATGAATCTGACGGAGGTCGCCAACGTGCTCTACACGTCGCAATCCGGCGTGTCGAAACAGATCAAGGATCTCGAGGACGAGCTCGGCGTCGATATCTTCATTCGACGCGGCAAACGTCTCACGGGACTCACCGAGCCGGGCAAGGAGGTGCATCAGCTGATCGAGCGCATGCTGCTCGACGCCGAGAACCTGCGGCGCGTCGCGCGCCAGTTCGCGGATCAGGACAACGGCCACCTGGTCGTCGCGACGACCCACACGCAGGCGCGTTACGCGCTGCCGAAGGTCATCCGCCAGTTCACGGAAGTGTTCCCCAAGGTGCATCTCGCGCTGCGCCAGGGCAGCCCGCAGCAGATCGCGCAGATGATCATCAATGGCGAGGCGGATATCGGCATCTCGACCGAAGCGCTCGACCGTTACCCGGACATCGTCACGTTTCCGTGCTATTCGTGGCATCACACGGTCGTCGTGCCGAAGGATCATCCGCTCGTCGGCCGCGAGAACATCACGCTCGAGCAGATCGCCGAATATCCGATCGTCACCTACGACCAGGACTTCACCGGCCGCTCGCACGTCGATCAGGCGTTCGCGAGCGCGGGCGCGATTCCCGATATCGTGCTGACCGCGATCGATGCCGACGTCATCAAGACGTATGTCGAGCTGGGCATGGGCATCGGCATTGTCGCGGCGATGGCCTACGACGCGAAGCGGGACACCGAGCTCGTCGCGCTCGACACGCAGCATCTTTTCGAGGCCAGCACGACGCGCGTCGGGCTGAGAAAGGGCGCGTTCCTGCGGGCGTACGCGTATCGATTGATCGAGATGTTCGCGCCGCAACTCGAAGAAGCGCAGATCGCGGCCCAGCTTCGCGAAACGGCGTGATTCACATGCCGGCTGATTTACAATCGCCGGCATGAATACTTCCTCTCTCCCTCGCATCGCCGTGCTGGCAACGGGCGGCACCATCGCCGGGTCCGCCGGTGATGCATCGAAGACGGCGGGCTACAAGGCGGGCGTCGTCGGCGTCGACAAATTGCTCGATGCCGTGCCCGCGCTAGGTACAGTCGCGCGCATTCACGCCGAGCAGATCGCGAGCATCGACAGCAAGGACATGAGCGTTGCGCTGTGGACCGCGCTCGCCTCGCGCGTCAATGAACTGCTCGCGCAGGACGATATCGATGGCGTCGTCGTCACGCATGGCACCGATACGCTCGAAGAAACCGCGTATCTGCTGCATCTCACCGTGAAGCACGCGAAGCCTGTCGTGCTGACGGCGGCGATGCGTCCATCGACCGCGCTGTCCGCCGATGGCCCGCTCAATCTGCTGAACGCGGTGACGGTCGCGGCCTCGAAGGACGCGGCGGGCAAGGGCGTGCTCGTCGCATTCAATAATCAGATCCACTGCGCACGCGATGTCACCAAGACGAGCACCTACGCGGTCGATGCGTTCCGTTCGCCCGAGACCGGCGTGCTCGGCTTCGTGCAGGACGGGCGCGTCGAGTTTCAGCGTACGGTCGTGCGGCCGCATACCGCTGCCAGCGAGTTTTCCGTGACCGATGAATGGCCGATGGTCGAGATCGTCGCGAGTTACGCGGATGCATCGCGCGTGATGGTCGATGCCCTCGTGGCGGCGGGTGTGCGCGGGATCGTCGTCGCGGGCACGGGCAACGGCTCGATGCATGCGACGCTCACGCAGGCGCTCGCCGATGCGGTAAGGCAGGGCGTCGCGGTGGTGCGCGCGTCGCGCGTGGGGTCGGGGCATGTGATGCGCAACGGCGCCGCGAATGATGACGCGCTCGGGAGCGTCAGTGCGGGGACGCTTAATGCCTATAAGGCGCGGGTGTTGTTGATGCTTGCTCTGGCTTCGGGGGTCGGAGACCTGCAGCGCGTTTTCGATGCTTACTAGTTTTTAGTTTGTTTGATTGATTGCAAGACAAAAAAACGCGAACCGAAGTCCGCGTTCGAATCGTCGAAACCAAGAAAAATCAGTTCGCCGCCGGAATACGCAGCACCTGCCCTGGATAAATCTTGTCCGGACTCTTCAACATCGGCTTATTCGCTTCGAAGATCACATCGTTCTTCGAGCCGTTGCCATAGTATTTCTCGGCGATCTTCCAAAGATTGTCGCCCGACACGACGGTGTAATACTGCGACTCGGGCTCGCTACTGGGCACGGTCAACTGGTCATCGACCTTGTCGACGTGCTGCACATTGCCCGCCGCGACGAGAATCTTTTCCTTCGTCGCCTGATCCGGCGCCTGGCCCGACACGGTCACGGTATGCGACGCGCCGTCATACTTCACATCCAGATTGTCCGCATTGAGACCCTGCGAACGGATGTACGTCGCGATGGCTTCGCCCGCTTTCTGATTCAGCGCCGCGACATCGACAGGCGCCGCGGCCGGCGCCGCTTCAGCCTTCGACGAGACTGCGCCGAAGAGCTTCTCACCTGCTTCCTTGATAAAGCTGAGGATTCCCATTGTTCAACTCCTTGATTAACAGTGGTGTTACGGCTCGCGAAGTCTAGGCAGATTAGTCGCGATGACCACCAGATAGTTCTGAGTTTTCACAAAAGGATTTGTACACCGCTCATGCTTCAGCAGTAAGACACAGACTGCAACAATCCGACGCGGACACCCGACGACAAACCGTCTGACCGACCAAGGCTTACCCGGCGCACCGCCGGGTGCCGCTCTCGGACCCCACTTTGCCGCCCTCAGCCCAGAGCGACATTTGTCCCGCGTGCCCATACGCGGGACGCCCCACGGTTCAGGCGATACGAATCACGCAGCAGCCTTGGCCTGCTGCGGCTCTTCGGCCACCTGGAAGTTCGACATGATTTCGAGTGCTCGCACGAGCGCCGAGTGATCCCACGCCTTTCCGCCGTTCGCGGCGCATACGCTGAACAATTGCTGCGCGCTCGCCGTGTGGGGCAGGGCGAGGCCCATCTTGCGCGCGCCGTCGAGCGCGAGGTTCAAATCCTTTTGATGCAGCTCGATACGAAAGCCCGGATTGAACGTGCGTTTCGTCATGCGCTCGCCATGCACTTCGAGGATGCGCGACGATGCGAAACCGCCCATCAGTGCTTTACGCACGCGCTCCGGATCGGCGCCCGAACGTGCGGCGAACAGCAGCGCTTCCGCGACCGCCTCGATGTTCAGCGCGACGATGATCTGGTTCGCGACCTTGCACGTCTGACCCGCACCGTTGTCGCCGATGAGCGAGATGTTCTTGCCCATCAGTTCGAACAAAGGCTTTGCGATCTCGAACGACTTCTCGGGACCGCCGACCATGATCGTGAGCGTCGCTTCACGCGCGCCGACTTCGCCGCCGGACACCGGCGCGTCGAGATAGTCGCAGCCGAGCGCGTTGATCTTCTTCGCGAACTCCTGCGTGTCGAGCGGGGCGATCGAGCTCATGTCGATCACGAGCTTGCCCTTCGTGAGACCCTTCGCGACGCCGTCATCGGCGAACAGCACATTGGCGACATCGGGCGTGTCGGGCACCATCGTGATGACGATCTCGCTTTCCTGCGCGACCGCGGTGGAATCCGCGACGACCTGCGTCTGCGCGCGGATATCGTCCGGCACCGGATACTTGCCGTTCACGACGAGCTTGTGACCGCCCTTGATGAGATTGCGCGCCATGTGCGCGCCCATGATGCCGAGACCGATGAAACCGATGGTTGCCATGCTTCCAGCTCCTCCTGTGTGTCAGATTTAAGCGGCAGCGGTGGCTTTCACGCCGCCGATGCTTTGCAGCCAGCCGAGGCCCGCTTCGGTGCCGTTGAGCGGCTTGTACTCGCAGCCGATCCAGCCTTGATAACCAATCTCGTCGAGCAGGCCGAACAGATACGCGTAGTTGATTTCGCCCGTGCCCGGCTCGTTGCGGCCGGGGTTGTCGGCGAGCTGGATATGCGCGATCTGCGGCAGGTTCTTCGTGATCGTCGCCGCGAGTTCGCCTTCCATGCGCTGCATGTGATAGATGTCGTACTGCAGGAACAGATTGTCCGAGCCGACCGCGCGGATCACATCCAGTCCTTCTTTCGAACGGTTGAGCGCGAAGCCCGGAATGTCGTACGCGTTGCACGGCTCGACCAGCAGCCTGATGCCTTCCTTCTTCAGGGCGTCTGCCGCAAAACGCAGATTCTCGATGATCGTCGTGCGCGCCTGTTCCGCCGAGACGCCCGCCGTCGGAATGCCGACGAGGCAATTCAGTTGCGGCACGTTCAGCGCCTTGGCATATTCGATCGCGCGCGGCACGCCTTCGCGGAACTCCGCGACGCGATCCGGCAGGCAGGCGATACCGCGCTCGCCCGCTTCCCAGTTGCCCGCGGGCAGGTTGTGCAGCACGATCTGCAGGTCGTTGTCCTTCAGGCGCCTCTGGATGTCGCTGATCGAGAACGCGTAAGGGAACAGGAACTCGACCGCCTTGAAGCCCGCGTTCGCCGCCGCGGCAAAGCGGTCGAGGAACGGGACTTCGTTGAACAGCATGGTCAGGTTCGCAGCAAATTTCGGCATTATTTTGTCCTGATGGTCGGTCAGTGGATGTGCGCCGCGCGGTCCGGTCGTTCGACACGCGGCGGCGATACTCAGTCGAGCGGCGTGATTGCGGTCGGTGCATCGACCTTGCTCGCGGCGAGCTCCTCGAACTCGTTGATCGCGTCGATCTCGGTGCCCATCGCGATGTTCGTCACGCGCTCGAGAATCATCTCGACGACGACCGGCACCTGATGTTCGGCAGCCAGCGCCTGCGCCTGCTTGAGCGCCGGTGCGATGTCTTCCGGCTTGTGCACGCGCAGCGCCTTGCAGCCGAGACCTTCGGCGACCGCGACGTGATCCACGCCATAGCCTTCGAGCTCAGGCGCATTGATATTGTCGAACGCGAGCTGCACGCAATAGTCCATGTCGAAGCCGCGCTGGGCCTGACGGATCAGGCCGAGGTACGAGTTGTTCACGACCACGTGCACGTACGGCAGCTTGAATTGCGCGCCGACCGCGAGCTCTTCGATCATGAACTGGAAGTCGTAGTCGCCCGAGAGCGCGACGATCTTGCGTTGCGGGTCCGCGGCACGCACGCCGAGCGCAGCGGGAATCGTCCAGCCGAGCGGGCCGGCCTGGCCGCAGTTGATCCAGTTACGCGCCTTGAAGACGTGCAGGAACTGCGCGCCCGCGATCTGCGACAGACCGATCGTCGTGACGAAGCAGGTGTCGCGGTCGAACGCGAGATTCATCTCTTCGTAGACGCGCTGCGGCTTCATCGGGACGTTGTCGAAGTGCGTCTTGCGCAGCATCGTGCGCTTGCGCTGCTGGCAGTCGGCGACCCACGCGCGGCGGTCCTTCAGCTTGCCGGCGGCCTTCCATTCCTTCGCCACTTCGACGAACAGTTCGAGCGCGGCCTTCGCATCCGACACGATGCCGAGGTCCGGTCCGAACACGCGGCCGATCTGCGTCGGCTCGATATCCACGTGCACGAACTTACGGCCCTTGGTGTAAACCTCGACGCTGCCGGTATGGCGGTTCGCCCAGCGGTTGCCGATGCCGAGCACGAAGTCGGAGGCGAGCATCGTCGCGTTACCGTAGCGGTGCGACGTCTGCAGGCCGACCATGCCGGCCATCAGCGGGTGATCGTCCGGAATCGCGCCCCAGGACATGAGCGTCGGAATGACGGGCACGCCGAGCGTTTCGGCGAACTGCACGAGCAGATCTTCGGCCGCTGCATTCAGCACGCCGCCGCCGGAGACGATTAACGGCTTTTCGGCGTCGTTGAGCATCGTCAGCGCTTTTTCGATCTGCGCGCGCGTTGCCTTCGGCTTGTAGACCGGCAGCGGCTCATACGTGTCGATGTCGAATTCGATCTCGGCGAGCTGCACGTCGATCGGCAGGTCGACCAGCACCGGACCCGGACGGCCCGAGCGCATCAGATGGAAGGCCTGCTGGAACACGCGCGGCACGAGCGCCGGCTCGCGCACGGTGACGGCCCACTTCGTGACCGGCTTGGCGATCGATTCGATGTCGACGGCCTGGAAGTCTTCCTTGTACAGACGCGCACGCGGCGCCTGGCCGGTGATGGCGAGAATGGGGATCGAATCCGCCTGGGCCGAGTAGAGGCCCGTGATCATGTCCGTGCCCGCCGGACCCGACGTGCCGATGCAAACGCCGATGTTGCCGGGCGCGGCCCGGGTATAACCTTCGGCCATGTGCGAGGCGCCCTCGACGTGGCGCGCGAGCACGTGGCTGATGCTGCCCGACTTCTTCATCGCCGAGTAGAAGGGGTTGATGGCGGCGCCCGGCACGCCGAACGCGGTGTCGATTCCTTCTTTTTCCAGCACGAGGACGGCTGCGTCGACGGCTCTCATCTTGGGCATGGTTGTCTCCTTCCTGGGGTCTCTATCCGAAATGGCTGTCTGCATTCAAGCAGGGTTCCGTTGCACTTTAAGTCTGTGAAAAAGGTTTGATAAGATCAGCCGGAGTCGCTTTTTCCCAAACAAAAAGTATCGAATGTCCGTTCCGCTCGATATGGCGGCTGGAGACGAGAGATGGACCGCTTCAAGCAGATAGAAACCTTTGTGCGCGTGGCCGAAGCCGGCAGCCTGGCCGCGGCGGCGCTGGAGGAGGGCGTGTCGCCGGTGATTCTCGGAAGGCGCATCGACGCGCTCGAAAAGCGCCTCGGCGTGAAGCTGATGTATCGCTCGACGAGGCGGCTCGTCGTGAGCGAAGAGGGCGCGGCGTTTCTGGACCGCTGCAAAAATCTGCTGTCGGAATGGGATCAGGCAGAGAACGAACTCGCGGCGGGACGGCGCGCGGTGGGCGGACATCTGATCGTGTCGGCGCCGGCGGCGTTCGGGCGCATGCACGTCGCGCCGCACGCGCCCGCGTTCGTCGCTGACAAGCCCGAATTGCAGATGTCGTTCAATCTGACCGACCGCGTCGTCGATCTGGTGCGCGAGGGCTATGACCTGTCGATTCGCATCGGCGGGGCGGTCGACCCGAATTTCGTCGCCGTCAAGCTCGCAAGCAACCGGCGCGTCGTGTGCGGCACGCCTGCCTACTTCAGGAAGCACGGCCGGCCGAAAGCGCTCGAAGACCTGCCGAATCACAATTGCCTTGCGTTCAATCTGCAGGGGGGACAGAACCGCGGCTGGTATTTCCGGCGTAGCGGCAAGGTCGTGACGGTTCGCGTCACCGGAAACCTCGATTGCAACGACGGCGAGTTGCTGCACCGCTGGGCGTCGGAAGGGCTGGGGCTCGGCTGGCGCTCGACTTGGGAGATCCAGCGGCAACTGGAGTCGGGCGAACTCGAAACCGTCCTCGACGAATTCGAACTGCCCGACTACGACATCCTCGCGGTCTATCCGCAACAGCGCTACGTACCGGCGCGCGTGCGGTATTTCATTGATTATCTTAAGGAAATCTATGCGCAGCCCGGTTACTGGAGCCGTCCGCTGACGCTTCCCGGCGAATCGCATCCGCCGCACGAGCACAGCCGCTAACTGCTTGAAAAGCCGACGATTTGACTTGCCGGCCCAGCCGATTCGCGCTATAGTTTCGGGCTTCTCACTTGCCACACCGGTCCGACGCCCGGGTGGCTTCAATCCACAAGTAGCTACAAGGAGTGAACATGCGTCATTACGAAATCGTCTTTATCGTGCATCCCGATCAGAGCGAGCAAGTGCCCGCGATGATCGAGCGTTACAAGAGCACGATCACGTCGCACGGTGGCCAGATCCACCGCATCGAGGACTGGGGCCGTCGCCAACTGGCCTACATGATCGAGAAACTCGCGAAGGCTCACTACGTCTGCATGAACATCGAATGCGACCAGGCTACGCTCGAAGAACTGGAACACGCGTTCAAGTTCAACGACGCCGTTCTGCGTCACCTCATCGTCAAGATGAAGAAGGCCGAAACCGGCCCGTCGCCGATGATGAAGGAAGTGCAGCGCGAAGAAGCCAAGAAGGCGGCCAGCCAGCCGTCCGAAGCGCAGGCTTAAGGACAGTTTCGAACTGTCAAGCCACCAGGGAACAGAAGCTATCTCGTGAACCGGCTGCAACTGACAGCAAGCGTCGTGGAGCGCGAACCGGTGCGGTACACGCCCGCCGGCATCCCGATCGCAAGCTGCACGTTGCAACACGCGGCAGAAGTCGTCGAAGCAGGCATCGCCCGAAAGATCGAGCTGACACTGCAGGCGGTTGCGGCTGGAGAGGCGAGCGGCAGGCTGGAAAACTATCCGATGGGCGTCGAAGCACGCTTCACCGGATTCCTGGCCAAAAAGAGCCGTAACGCGCGAACCCTGGTGTTTCACATCACAGAATTGCAGGACATTGGAAAGGACTAATCATGCCCCGCCCGACTGGTAAGAAATTCGACAAGCGTCGTCAGCAACAAAACCCGCTCTTCAAGCGCAAGAAGTTTTGCCGTTTCACGGCAGCCGGTGTCGAGTACATCGACTACAAGGACACGGAAACGCTGAAGGACTTCATCGGCGAAAACGGCAAGATCACGCCGGCTCGTCTGACTGGCACGAAGGCGCACTACCAGCGCCAGCTCGACACGGCGATCAAGCGCGCGCGTTTCCTCGCGCTCCTGCCGTACACCGACCTGCACAAGGCCTAATCAGACGACGCACTAAGGAAAGCCAAAAATGCAAATCATTCTTTTGGAAAAGGTCGTCAACCTGGGCAACCTGGGCGATATCGTCAAGGTCAAGGACGGCTACGCACGTAACTTCCTGATCCCCGGCAAGAAGGCACGCCGCGCAACGAAGGACGCGATCGCCGAATTCGAAGTTCGCCGCGCCGAGCTCGAAAAGGTCGCCGCCGAGAAGCTGACTGCCGCGCAAAAGCAAGGCGAAAAGCTGAACGGTTTCACGGTTCAGATCTCGCAAAAGGCGGGCGTGGACGGCCGTCTGTTCGGTTCGGTCACGAACGCGGACATCGCTGAAGCACTCAAGTCGCAAGGCTTCGCCGAAGTGGAAAAGGCGCAAGTGCGTCTGCCGCAAGGCCCGCTCAAGATGGTCGGCGACCATTCGGTTCAAGTGGCGCTGCACACGGACGTGCTGGTCGACGTCACCGTGTCGGTGCTCGGCGAGCACGCGTAAGTTTCAAGCGAGGCCCCGCGCCTCGCGAGCAGCACAGGAAAACGGAGCCTCGACGGCTCCGTTTTTTTTCGCCTGACAATAGTATCGCCGGCTGTATTTCATCGATAATTCCACCCCATGAACGCTCCGTCCAAAGACCCGCAACTCGACGCGCTGAAGGTCCCGCCGCATTCGATCGAAGCCGAGCAATCCGTGATTGGCGGCCTGCTGCTGGACAACGCCGCATGGGACCGCATCGCCGATGTCATGCACCAGGGCGATTTTTATCGCTACGACCATCGCATCATTTATGAGCACATCGGCAAGCTGATCGCGTCGACGCGCCCGGCGGACGTGATCACCGTCTACGAAGCGCTCACGATGGCCGGTAAGGCCGAGGAAGTAGGCGGGCTCGCGTATCTGAACGCGCTCGCGCAGAACACGCCCAGCGCCGCGAATATCCGCCGCTACGCGGAGATCGTGCGCGACCGTGCCGTGCTGCGCCGTCTCGTGTCGGTCGCGGATGAAATCTCCGCCGACGCCTTCAATCCGCAAGGCAAGGAAGTTCGTCAGATTCTCGACGAAGCCGAAGCGCGCGTGTTCTCGATCGCCGAAGAAGGGGCGCGCGGCACGCAGGGCTTCCTGGAAATCGGGCCGCTGCTCACGCAGGTCGTCGAGCGCATCGACACGCTGTACCACACGGCCAATCCGAGTGATGTGACCGGCACGCCGACCGGCTTCGTCGATCTCGACCGCATGACCTCTGGCATGCATGGCGGCGAGCTGATCATCGTGGCGGGACGCCCGTCGATGGGCAAGACGGCGTTCTCCATGAACATCGGCGAATACGTAGCGGTGGAGTACGGCTTGCCCGTCGCAGTGTTCTCGATGGAAATGCCGGGCACGCAACTGACGATGCGTATGCTGGGTTCGGTCGGCCGGCTGGATCAGCACCGCATGCGCACGGGCCGTCTCACGGATGAGGATTGGCCGAAGCTCACGCACGCGGTGCAGAAAATGAGCGAGGCGCAGCTTTTCATCGACGAAACCGGCGGCCTCAATCCGATGGAACTGCGCTCGCGCGCGCGGCGTCTGTCCCGCCAATGCGGCAAGCTCGGCCTGATCATCGTCGACTACCTTCAACTGATGTCGGGCTCGGGCGGCGGCGAAAACCGCGCGACTGAAATCTCCGAAATCTCGCGCTCGCTCAAGAGTCTCGCGAAGGAGCTCGACGTGCCGGTGATCGCGCTGTCGCAGTTGAATCGCGGCCTCGAACAACGTCCGAACAAACGCCCGATCATGTCGGATTTGCGCGAATCCGGCGCTATCGAACAGGACGCGGACGTGATCCTCTTCATTTATCGCGACGAAGTCTACAACCCCGACAGCCCTGACAAGGGCACCGCCGAGATCATCATCGGCAAGCAGCGTAACGGTCCGATCGGGCCGGTACGCCTGACGTTCCACGGCCAATACACGAAGTTCGACAACTTCGCTGGTGCGCAGAATTTCTACGGCGGGGAATAAGCCCCGAATCGCATCACTGTCAATCCCTGCCGACAACCACCGCCGCGCGTCATGAACGCGCGGTGCGTCGGATAACACGCACAGGTACAATATGACAGTTTGATGTTGTGTCAACACTGACCCATTTAGCGGGAATTTCATGTTTGGTCGTTTCATGCCCACCGAGGGCAAATTCTTCGAGATCTTCAATGCGCACGCGAAGTGCATGGTCGATGCAAGCCGCGAGCTCGAACTGCTGATCGATAACCTCGACGATGCCGAGGTCCACAAGCAGAACGTCCAGGCGAACGAAAAGCGTGCCGACAAGCTCACGCACGAGACCATCGACCTGCTGCACAAGACGTTCATCACGCCGCTCGACCGCGACGAAATCCACAAGCTCATCACGACGATGGACGACATCCTCGATCTGATGGAGGACGTCGCGACGGCCATTTCGCTGTACGACGTGCGCGCCGTGACGTCGGAAGCCAGCCAGCTCGCGCATATCTGCACCGGCACGGTCATACGCGTGCAGCAGGCCGTCGAATTGCTGGCCGACATGAAGCGCGCGAGCGAAATCCTGAAGATCTGCGAGGAAATCGACCGTCTGGAGTCCGATGCCGACCGCGTGCTGCGCTCGGCGATGTCGAAGCTCTTCCGCGAGGAAGACGACGTGAAGACGCTCATCAAGCTGAAGGCGATTTACGAGCTGCTCGAGACGATTACCGACAAGTGCGAAGACGTCGCGAACATCATCGAAGGCATCGTGCTGGAAAACGCCTGACCAAGCCGTCCAAGCCCCCGGCGCGCGGCGGGCCCGCGCGCGGCGGGACACGAAAAAACCGGGACGACAAACCGGCAGCGCATTTCAAGACCGGTCAAAACAACACCAACTGATGCATTCGATTCAACTCGCCATCTGGGCAGTCGCCTTGCTCGTCATAGTCGCGCTCGCGTTCGACTTCATGAACGGCTTTCACGACGCCGCCAATTCCATTGCGACGGTCGTTTCGACCGGCGTGCTCAAGCCACAGCAGGCGGTCGCATTCGCCGCTGCGTTCAACGTCATTGCATATTTCATCTTTCACCTGAAGGTCGCGGCGACCGTCGGCAAAGGCACCATCGATCCCGAGATCGTCGATCACTACGTGATCTTTGGCGCGCTCGTCGGCGCGATCGGCTGGAATATCGTCACGTGGCACTACGGCATTCCGTCGAGCTCGTCGCACGCGCTCATCGGCGGTCTCGTCGGCGCCGCGCTCGCGAAGTCGGGCTGGGGATCGCTCAACTGGGACGGGCTGCTGAAAACGGTCGCGTTCATTTTCATCTCGCCGCTGCTCGGCTTCGTGCTCGGCTCGTTCTTCATGCTGCTCGTGTCGTGGCTGTATTTCCGCACACCGCCTTCGAAGGTCGACCGGCGTTTCCGGCGCATGCAGCTTGTCTCGGCAGGCCTGTATTCGCTCGGCCACGGCGGCAACGACGCGCAAAAGACGATCGGCATCATCTGGATGCTGCTGATCGCGACCGGCTACGCGTCGGCGGCCTCCGATGCGCCGCCGGTCTGGGTGATCGGCCTGTGCTATCTGTCGATGGGTCTCGGGACGCTCTTCGGCGGCTGGCGGATCGTGCGCACGATGGGCCAGAAAATCACGAAGTTGAAGCCGGTCGGCGGATTCTGCGCGGAGACGGGCGGGGCGATCACGCTTTTCGTCGCGTCGTTCCTCGGCATTCCAGTTTCGACGACGCATACGATCACCGGCGCGATCGTCGGCGTGGGCGCGACGCAGAAGTTCAGCGCGGTGCGCTGGGGCGTCGCGGGCAACATCGTGTGGGCCTGGATTCTGACGATTCCCGCCTCCGCCGCGCTCGCCGCAGCGGGCTGGTGGGTCGGCCACCGCTTCTTGTAAGCGTCGTGTCCCGTCTCGGGTCCCCGAACCGTCGCGCGGCCCGAGCGCATCAAATGATCGGCGACGACACTCCGTCCATCGGAATGATCGCGCCCGACACGTAACTCGCGCGGCGGCTCGCCAGAAAGAGCGCGACGTCGGCGATTTCCTCCGGTTTCGCGTAGCGCCCGAGGGGCACTTTCGCCTGGCTTTCGGCGAGCACCTGATCGCGCGTGACGCCTTGCCGTTTCGCTTCCAGATCCAGCGCTTCCTCGACGCGCTCGGTGAGCGTCGCGCCCGGATTGATCGCGTTGATGCGAATGCCGAGCTTCGCATAATGATGAGCGAGGCCGACGGTATTGAGCATCAGCGCCGCATTGGCCGCGCCGCCCGCGATGTGGATGTCCGTTGCGATCTTCCCGCCCATCCCGACGATATTGACGATCGCGCCAGGCTCGGCGCCGGGATCGTTGCGCAGGCGTTCGGCCATGCGCTTCAGCACGACCTGCTGCGGATAGACGTAGGAGAAGTACTTGGCGTCCATGGCCGCTTTGTAAGCCGCGGCATCGAGGGTGTCGGGATCGTAGCGCCGGGCGGCGCCGGCGCTGTTGATAAGAATATCGATCGGCCCGAGCGCGGCGCTCGCTTCCTCGACCACATCCTCGGCGCTGTGTGCTTCGTGCAGATCGGCGCGCGCGAGATGGACGTGATAACCCGCGCTCGCCAGTTGCTCGCGGGCGCGGGCGAGATTCGCGGCATCGCGCGAGACGATCGCGACTTTCGCGCCTTCGCTCGCGAACGCTTTAGCGCATGCAAATCCGATTCCCTTGCTGCCGCCCGTGATCAGGACGACCTTGCCCGCGAGTCCCAGGTCCATGGTGTTGCGCTCCGTCGACGAATGATCGGAACACGATAGCAGAGACGCGTGGCGCGCGTCAGTTCGTGCCGGTGGCGAAACGGGCGATGGGATCGTCGCTTTGCGCGGGGCGGGGCGCGGCGATCGAACCAGTCGAGGCGCGTATCACGCGTACGGGCGGTTCGGCGGCATCGTCGGACTTGGCGGCGGTCTGAGCGGCGCGCGCCTGTTGAACTGCGGCGCGCGAGCTGGGGGGCGGCGGCTCGAAGGCATCGGCGGCTGCCTGGATCGGATCGGGCGACGCGTTGACGACGGCGGCGGTCTGAGGCGCGGTCGCGCCCGCGGCCTGCGATTGTCGTTGCGCGGCGGTGAGCGTGGAGGGCGGCGGTTCGAAGGCGTCGGGGTTTGTCGGAGGAGGTGGCGTTTGCCGCGGATAGGCAGGAGCCGGCGCGGGCGAAGCCAGATAAGTCGGCGCGTCGAACGGCGTGGGTGCGGCCTTCGGCGGCGCGACGCGCCGGATGCCGTCAAAGCGCTTCGCCCAATAGGGGTTCGTCAGATAGTCGAGCCGCACGGTGCCGCCCGTCGATGGCGCATTCACGAAGCGCAGCTTGCCGACGTATATGCCCACGTGCGAATGCGGCCGCCCGGTCGTGTTGAAGAAGATCAGATCGCCCGGCGCGATCTCGTCCGGTTCGACCGATTCGCCTCGCGAACTCATGTCGGCGGTCGTACGCGGCAGATTGACCGACGCCGCACGGTCGACGACATAACGCACGAGTCCGCTGCAATCGAAACCGGCGTCGGGTGTATTGCCGCCCCAACGGTACGGCACGCCGACGAGCGACATCGCCTGAATGGAAATTTCCTCGCGCCCGACGCTGTGATCGACGAAGTTCGGAAAGCCGGGCGGCGTCTGGAAGGTGCGGTTGGCGGTGGTGCCGGCGGTCGTGCCGGCGGCGGGCCTGCGCGAGGTCTGCTGCGGCGCGGTTCCACACGCGGCAAGCAGTACGGAGACGGAAAGCAGGAACCAGATTCGACGCATTGCTATAGGCGAGCGAAATCTCGCCAGGAAGGGCACTGTGCCGATACTAGCCCGCCGAACGGATCTGCGACAAGATGTCTTCAGGATTTACATGAAGTTCGTGCCGTAAGTGTTGCAGCCGGGGAACGTTCAGACAAAAGGAAACGGCCCGGGGGATTCCTCCACCGGGCCGCCGGGTACGCGCACGCGCTGCTTAGAGAATATCGGAGGCGTAATCCGCAAGACGCGAACGCTCGCCGCGCGCGAGCGTCACGTGCCCGCTGTGCGTCCACCCCTTGAAGCGATCGACGACATACGTAAGCCCTGAACTGCCTTCGGTCAGGTACGGCGTGTCGATCTGCGCGATGTTGCCGAGGCAGATGATCTTCGTGCCAGGGCCCGCACGCGTGACGAGTGTTTTCATCTGCTTAGGCGTCAGGTTCTGCGCCTCGTCGATGATCACGTACTTGTCGACGAACGTGCGCCCGCGCATGAAGTTCATGCTCTTCACCTTCAGTCGCGAACGGATGAGTTCCTGCGTTGCGGCGCGGCCCCATTCGCCGGCGGCGTCGTCGGTCTTCTGCAGGACTTCGAGGTTGTCGTCGAATGCGCCCATCCACGGCTGCATCTTCTCTTCCTCGGTCCCCGGCAGGAAGCCTATATCCTCGCCGACCGGAACCGTCGCGCGCGTCACGATGATCTCGTTGTAGCGCTTGTCGTCGAGCACTTGAGCGAGGCCCGCGGCGAGCGCCATCAGCGTCTTGCCGGTGCCCGCCTGGCCAAGCAGCGTGACGAAATCGACTTCCGGGTTCATCAACAGGTTGAGCGCGAAGTTTTGCTCGCGATTGCGCGCCGTGATGCCCCACACGTTGTTCTTGTGATGACCGTAATCGCGCAGCGTCTGCAGGAGCGCGGTCTTGCCGTTCAGCTCGCGCACGACCGCGTGAAACGACGGCTCGCCGTTCTGCGGCTCCAGATAGACGAACTCGTTGACGAGCATCGACGGGCACAGCGGCCCGGTCACGCGGTAATAGGTCGTGCCGGTCTTGGTGTCCTGCCAGCTTTCCATGCCCTTGGCGTGTTTGGTCCAGAAGTCCTGCGGCAGCGCGCGCACGCCCGAGTAGAGCAGGTCCTTGTCCTCGAGAACCTGGTCGTTGAAATAGTCCTCGGCGGGCAGCCCGAGCGCGTGCGCCTTGATGCGCATGTTGATGTCTTTCGACACCAGCACGACCTGACGATCCGGCCGCTCTTTTTGCAGCGCGCGCACGACGCCGAGAATCTGATTGTCCGCCTTGCCGACAGGCAAGCCTTCCACCGGCTCGATGTCAGTGAGCGTCGTCTGGAAGTAAAGGCGGCCGAGCGCGTCGCGGTTGCCTTGCGCGGCCAACGGCAAACCTTCCGCCATCTTGCCGGCGTCGCCCGCGTGCGCGACGAGCGCATCGAGCGTGCGGCTCACCTGACGGGCGTTGCGCGCGACTTCCGACATGCCCTTCTTGTGATTGTCGAGTTCTTCCAACGTCATCATCGGCAGATAGACGTCGTGTTCCTCGAAGCGGAAGAGCGAGCTCGGATCGTGCATCAGCACGTTGGTGTCGAGCACGAATAGCTTGCGCAACTCGTCTTCGGTTGCCGTGCCCTTGCGGCGCTTGTTCTGCGTGCGCGTGTCTCTTGCCACGGCCGGGGCCGATGCCTCGGGCGCCACAGGGGTTTCGGCGCGCCCGGTGCGGGCTTCGACGGGTTCCGGCGTGGCGCGCGCGCCCGGCGCCGCCTGCAGGAGCGCCGCGGTCTGTTTCGATTTTCGGCCGCGCGTCGGCACGGTGCCCGGCGCGGGCGGCGGCACGACCGCTTCCATATGCGGTTCGGCCGGAATCTGGGTCAGCACGTCGCTTGCGATCGAGCGCAGCGTGTGCGCGGCGTTCGTAGCGGCGGGACGCTCAGCCGCGACGGTTTCGACCGCGCCGTAGGCGTCGTCATCGCTCGCCGCGGCTTGTTTCTTCGACTGCTTCGAAGGCCGGGCTTTGGCCTTGTATTCCTCAGCCGGAAGGAGGTGGCCGAGCTTGGCCGGGGCGGTAGGCAAAGGCATAGTGTTCCCTCGAAAGGAATCGGGTCGTGTATCGTGCGCCGCCTGTCGCATCCTGCTCGTACGCCCTCGAAGCGATACGCATCCAGCAGTTTGCGCCCGGTGGCGCGCTTCGTTGTCGAAATCGCCGGTTCGCCTAAGTTTCGATCTGCTCCTTGGAGGTCGCGTGCAAGGCGTCGCGCATGAGCCGATGAACCTGGCTTTTGTGCGGCGCCAAATGAAAAAGCCGCCGTTCCGACTACCGGAACCAGCGGCTGACTTCTGCTTCAGAGCGCCTTTGCCTTGCCGACTCCACGTAGCCCGGGTCCATGCCGACCGTACCGGCAGGCACACGGCGGCTCGCGCTAAGGCAGAGGGAATGGGGAGGACAGGCGCTCATTGCGAACCAATATAACGTGCCTCAAATCGCTTGTACAGCCTCCACAATCGCCTCTACGTGGCCTGGCACCTTGACGCCGCGGAACTCGCGGCGGAGTACGCCATTCCCGTCGATGAGGAAGGTCGAACGCTCGACGCCGCGCACTTCCTTGCCATACATTTTCTTCATTTTGATGACATCGAAGGCCGAGCAGATGGCTTCGTCGCCGTCGGAAACCAGCGTGTAAGGCAGCTCCAGCTTGGCCTTGAAGTTGTCGTGCGATTTCACGCTGTCGCGCGAGATGCCGATCACTTCCGCACCTGCCGCCTTGAACTGGTCGTAGTGGTCGCGAAACTGCAGGCTTTCGGTCGTGCAGCCCGGGGTGTTGTCCTTCGGGTAAAAGAAGAGCACGACCTTCTTCCCACGCAGGGACGACAGGGTGAACTCGCCACCCGTCGCGGGGGCGGTGAAGTCGGGAACGGGCTGGTCGACTGCGACTGACACGTAGGTTTCTCCGGTAGTTCTGGTTTGAAGGTGAGAAATAGGACGAAGCTCGCGAGGCAGGCCGTAATCGGCCACGCGCCGCCTCAGCCCGGCTGAACGATCAGCTCGCCCGCGCGGCCCGGAATCTCGCCCCACGTCACAGGGTACGTGGGCAGCGACGCACGGTCCAGCGCCGCATGGTAATCACCCATCGTGGCGAAGCTGTGTCCCTGCGCGCGCCAGCCGGCGAGCAGTTGCTCGAACACGGGCGCGAGCTTCTGGCCTTCGAGCTCGGCGTGCAGGGTGAATACCTGATCGTGCGGATTGTCGGCCGTATGGCGCAACACGTGCGACGCAACGTTGCTTTCGTCGACGCCGTCGGCACCGAGCACTTCGTCGAGCGTCGGAAGCGTGGTGGGCATCTGGATGTGATTCAGCGTGCGGCCGTCCAGCACGGGAATGTACGGCGAGTGGCCGCGCCCGTCGGACGCATAGCGCATGCCCCACGCGTCGATCTGCTCGAACGCATAGCCGTTCATTTGCCAGCCGGCCGCGCCGTGGGTGACGGGCGGCCCGCCGAAGATCTCGATGAAGCGCGCATGGCTCTGCTGCATCTGCGCGACGGTCCATTCGCGGTCGCGTCCACGCACGTTGTCCTGCCAGTACACGTGATCCCACGTATGGATGCCGCATTCGAAGCCGGCCTCGTGAATCGCGCGCATCTCCGATACCGCTTCGCGGCCGATGTCCGGCCCCGGCAACAGCACGCCGTACATGAGCGTCTTCACGCCGTAATGCTCGACCACCGAAGTGCGCGAAACCTTCTTGAGGAAGCCCGGCCGGAAGACCCGGCGCAGCGCCCAGCCCGTATGATCGGGGCCGAGGCTGAACAGGAACGTCGCGCGAGCGCTGTACTTGTCGAGCAGGCGCCCGAGGTTGGGTACGCCTTCGCGCGTGCCGCGCAGCGTATCGACGTCGATCTTGAGAACGATGCGCGCCACGCTTCTTCCTTACGACTGCTCGACGAGCTTGCGGGCCTCGCCCACGTGACCGCGATACGCTTCGAAGATCTTGCGCAGCGCGTCGTCCATGGTGGCTTGCGGCGCCCAATCGAGCTCCTGCATCGTGTTGTCGATCTTGGGCACGCGGTTCTGCACGTCCTGATAGCCGTTGCCGTAGTACGCACCCGACGAGGTCTCGACGAGCTGCACCTTCTTCGCGGTCTCCGAGTATTCGGGGAACTCGTTTGCGAGCGTGAGCATCTTGTGCGCCAGTTCGCGCACCGAGAAGTTGTTCGTCGGATTGCCGATGTTATAGATCTTGCCCGAGGCCACGCCGTCCTTGTTCTCGATGATCTTCATCAGCGCGCCGATGCCGTCGTCGATGTCGGTGAACGCGCGCTTCTGTGCGCCGCCGTCGACGAGGCTGATGTTCTCGCCGCGCACGATATGGCCGAGGAACTGCGTCACGACGCGCGACGAACCTTCCTTCGGCGTGTAGATCGAGTCGAGACCCGGGCCGATCCAGTTGAACGGACGGAAGAGGGTGAAGTTCAGCCCTTCCATGCCGTAGCCCCAGATCACGCGGTCCATCAACTGCTTCGAGCACGCATAGATCCAGCGCGGCTTGTTGATGGGGCCGTAGGAGAGCATCGAGTTTTCCGGATCGAACTGCTCGTCCGCGCACATGCCGTAGACCTCGGAGGTCGACGGAAACACGAGATGCTTGCCGTACTTCACGGCCGAACGGACGATCGGCAGATTCGCTTCGAAGTCGAGCTCGAACACGCGCAGCGGCTGCTTCACGTAAGTCGCGGGCGTTGCGATCGCGACGAGCGGCAGGATCACGTCGCACTTCTTCACGTGATACTCGACCCACTCCTTGTTGATCGTGATGTCGCCTTCGAAGAAATGCATCCGCTCGTGATTCGCGAGCTCGCCCAGGCGATCGGTTTGCATGTCCATCCCGAAGACTTCCCAGTCGGTGGTTTCGAGGATGCGCTTGGACAGGTGGTGGCCGATGAAGCCATTGACACCCAGGATCAGAACTTTTTTCATGAATGACGAGAGGATTGAATGATGCGGCCGAATTCGGCGGGATCGACGGGGCGCTCTTCGTCCACGGGTTGCGAATCGGCGTCGAGCGTCCGATGGCGCAATTCGTGGATGGCGATGACGCGGCCATCGCCGCAGACGCCGAACAGCGCATTATCCGCCACCCTTAGGCCCGGGGGCAAACCCCGCAACTCACCGAGTCTTTCGGAGGAAAATCCGGGCGCGCCGGTTTCAGGCACGAGCCGCGCCCGCGCGACGATGAAACGGTCCGCGCCGATATCCGTGAATGCGCCCGGATAGGGCGGAGCAACCGCGCGGATCAGGTTGTAGACACGCTGGGCGGGCAGCGACCAGTCGATGCGGCCATCTTCCGGCTTGCGCCCGCCGTAATAGCTGCCCGCCGCGAGATCGTTCGGCAGATGCGCAGCTTCGCCCGCCAGGAGCGCGGGCAGCACGCGCCAGAGCGTCTGCTCGGCGGCGACGACGGTCTTGTCGAAGACGAGCGCCGCGGTGTCGTCGGGGAGAATCGGCACCGGCGTCTGCGCGAGGATCGCGCCCGCGTCGGGCTTCTCCGCCATTTCATGCAGCGTCGCGCCCGTCTCGGTCTCGCCGTTGAGCACCGCCCAGTTCGTCGGCACCCGGCCGCGATACTTGGGCAAAAGCGAGCCATGCATGTTGTACGCGCCGCGCCGCGCGAGCGAGAGCAGCGAGACCGGCAGCATATGACGGTAGTAGAACGAGAAGATGAAGTCCGGCGCGATCTTTTGCAGCGCGTCGTAGAGTTCGGGCGCCTTCGGATCTGCGGGTGTGATCGTGTCGATGCCGTGTTCGGCCGCAACTTGCGCGACGCTGCCGAACCAGATGTTTTCACTCGCGCTGTCCTCGTGCGTGACGACGAGCGCGACATCGACGCCGCGCGCGAGCAGCACCTGCAGACAGCGCACGCCGACGTTGTGATAGGCGAAGACGACTGCGCGCGGCTTCATCGGCCGTCTTCCTCACGCGTGACGACGGCCACGTGCTGTACGGATTCCTGAAGCGGCTTGATCGCGGAAGGCAGGCCGTCGCGCTCTTCGAGGATCGTCTGGACGAGATAGCGAGGCCGCGCGCGCACCTGCTGATAGATGCGCCCGATGTACTCCCCGAGAAGTCCGAGCGCGAAGATGATCACGCCGAGCATGAAGAACGTGATGGCGAAGAGGGTGAACACACCCTGGACTTCCGCGCCGAACATGAAGCGGCGAATCAACAGCAGCAGGAAGAGGCCCGCCGAGCCCACCGACAGAATCACGCCGATGAACGACAGCCATTGCAGCGGCACCACCGAAAATCCGGTGACGAGATCGAAGTTCAGGCGGATGAGACTGTAGAGCGAATACTTCGACTCGCCCGCGAAGCGCTCTTCATGCGCGACATCGACTTCGATGGGATTCTGCGCGAACGTGTACGCGAGCGCGGGAATGAACGTGTTGATCTCGCCGCAGCGGTTGATCGTATCGATGATATGGCGGCTGTACGCGCGCAGCATGCAGCCCTGGTCGGTCATGCGAATCTTCGTGATGCGCTCCCGCAGGCGGTTCATCGCGCGCGACGCCTTCTTGCGCCACAGGCTGTCTTGCCGCTGCTGACGAATGGTGCCGACGTAGTCGTAACCCTCGCGCATTTTCTCGACGAGCTTGGCGATTTCCTCGGGCGGATTCTGCAGGTCGGCATCGAGCGTGACGACGATCTCGCCACGCGACTGTTCGAAGCCCGCGAGAATCGCCATGTGCTGGCCGTAATTGCCGTTGAGCAGAATGACGCGCGTGGTGTCGGGCCGCTCGCGGAACTGCTGCGCGAGCAACGCAGCCGATTTGTCGCGGCTGCCGTCATTGATGAAGATCACCTCGTACGACGTGCCGAGCGCGTCGAGCGCCGGATACAGGCGCTGAAACAGGGCGGCGAGGCCGTCTTCCTCGTTGTACACCGGGATGATCACCGAAAGTTCGGGGGACGTCGCCGGAAAATCCAGATGACTCATGTTGCGCTGATTGTCCTTGGTTGCCCGCTGTAAGTTATCCATTCTCTTTCTGGTCGCCGCCGAACTGCTCGAAAATCTCGTCGACCGATTTCACGACGTGTTCGACATCGTCCGTGCTCATCAGCGTGAAGAGCGGCAGCGTGACCGTCGACGCGCCGTAGCGCTCCGCATGAGGAAACATGCCTTCCTTGAAGCCGCGCGCGCGATACAGCGTGAAAAGATGCAGCGCCGGGTAGTGCAGCCCCGTGCCGATGCCGCGCTCCTTCATTTCACTCATGAACTCCGCGCGCGTGAGCCTGAGCCTCTCGAGCGGCAGCGCGATCTGAAACATGTGCCAGTTGCTGTCGGTGAAATTCGGCGTGGGCAAGCCGGCGCCGAGCCTGACCGCTGCCCCGCCTTCGAATGCGTCGAAGTACGCGCGCGCGAGTTCGCGACGCTTTTCGGTGAACCGCTCGATCTGCCGCAACTGGCCGAGCCCGACGCGCGCGGCCACATCCGTCAGGTTGTACTTGCCGCCGAGCACGTCGCAGTCCATGCCGTCGAATCCCGTGCGCGTGATGCCCTGCAGGCGATATTTGCGCGCCAGTTCTGCTTCGTCCTCATTGTTGAGCACGAGCGCGCCGCCTTCGATCGACGTCACGTTCTTGTTCGCGTGGAAGCTGAACGACACGATGTCGCCGATCGCGCCGATGCGCTTGCCGCGCCAGCTCGAGCCGAACGCCTGGGCGGCGTCCTCGATGACGCGCAGCTTGTGGGCGCGCGCGATGTCGTAAAGCCTGTCCATGTCGACGGGCAGGCCCGCCAGATAGACCGGCATGATCGCCTTCGTGCGCGGCGTGATCGCGCGCTCCAGCAGGTTCAGGTCGATGTTGCGCGTGACCGGATCGATATCGACGAACACCGGCGTCGCGCCCACTTCGAGGATCACGTTCGCGGTCGACACCCAGGTCATCGGCGTGGTGATGACTTCGTCGCCCGGGCCGACGCCGGCGATGCGCAAGCCGATCTCCATCGTGCAGGTGCCCGAGTTGAACGCCCGCACCGGGCGGCCGCCGACGTACGCCGACAGTTCGGCTTCGAACTGCTGGTTTTGCGGTCCGGTCGTGATCCAGCCCGAGCGCAGCACGTCGATCACGCCCTGAATGGTTTCCTCGTCGATCTCCGGTTTCACGAAAGGCAAAAACGGCCGCGTTGTTTGAGTCATTGGACTATGCGTTTAAAAAATGAATTGATCCGGCCGACGCTTCGATTCGGCGAACTAGCCGACGAGATTCGGCGAACTAGCCGCGCGCCAGCACCACGACGCCAATCAGAATGATGCCGATGCCGAGGAGCCGCTGCATCGACAGCACTTCGCCGAACAGGTACCACGCGGCGAACGCATTGACGACATAGCCGAGCGAAAGCATCGGATAGGCGATCGATACGTCCACGCGCGACAGGCCTACGATCCACACGACGACGCTCAGCACATAGCACGCGAGCCCGCCGATGATGGGCCACTGCGTCGCAATCTTTAAGCCGACCGGCAAAATGTTGGCGGGCGTCATGTCGAAATGGCCCACCGCATTCACGCCGGCTTTGAGCAGAAGCTGGGCGCACGCGTTCAACGATACGCCGATGACGATGCAAATAAAGGAAATCGGGTTCATCGCGCGTTTTTCAAATTCGGAACAAGGATACTCGGTTCGTCGGCCAATGCCGAACGATCGTGCGGCGCAACATTGCCGCTCAAATGGAAGACGCGGCTCACGGCTGCGGCTTTTCGACGATCACACGGCGCTGGTCGCTCGCGATCAGCTGCATCGGTACGTGGCGCGCCGTGAGTTCTTCGTAACGGGACGGCGGCATCAGCGCGAGCGCGTAGCGCTTCGAATCCCACACTTTGATCCACTCGTCGATGCTCGGCACCCATTTCTGCGGCTCGGTCTGCGTGCCGAAGGTCAACTCGTCGGCCTCTGCGACCATGATCATCGTGTGGCCGAGGTAGAAGGGCATCGTGTGATCGAGCTTCGCGATCGAATAGAACGGCGTGTCGGGCGGCAACTTCGCCATCGCGGCCTTCACGGCGGGCACCAGTGTTACACCCGAACTCTGCGTGCCGAAGACGTCGTGTCCGGAGCCTGCGATCGTGCCGAGCAGCAGCCACGCTGCACCCAGTCCCGCCGCGCCCGCGAGCACGCTGCGCCGGTTCAGCCAGATCGCGAACACCGTCACGACGAACGCGACGGCGATTCCCGCGTAGACCCAGATCTGGAACGCGCGATAGAGCGCGTTCGGCGTGTTGGCGCTGCCCGCGCGGCCGATGAAGATCGCGCCGAACGCCGCCGCGATGAGAAACACCGCGTAGCCGATAAGGTGCATGCGGTACCGAGCCTTCGTCAGCGAGGGCAAATAGAGCCCGATCACAAGCGCGATGGCGGGCGCGACCGGCAACACGTAAGAAACGAGCTTGGAGTGCGACGCGCTGAAAAACAGGAAGATGAACGCCGTCCAGACGAGGAGCATCGTGACCGGCGCGAAGCCGTTCGGCTGGCGCGGCGTCTTCAGGCCGTGGCGCACACTCTGAAAGGTGATCGACAGCCACGGCAGAAACCCGACGAGCAGTACGGGCACGAAATAGTAGAACGCACCCGGGCGGTTCTGCTCGGGCGTCAGATAGCGCTTGAACTGCTGGACGATGAAAAAGAAATTGAAGAATTCCGGATTGTTCATCTGGACGAGCGCGAACCAGGGTCCGGTCACAATCAGGAACACGATTAACCCGCTGCCGATATAGAGCCGCCTCCAGAGCGCCCAGTCCCGCGAAACGAGGGAGTAGAGGACGAGAACCGCGCCCGGCAGGATCAGGCCGACCAGTCCTTTCGACAGCACGGCCGCGCCCATTGCGGCCCAGCAGAGCCACATCCACAGGCGCACTTCGCGCGTCGGCAGGCCGGGGCGCTGGGCGAGCAGCAACGCGCAGAGCGTCAGCTGCATCCAGAACGACAGGCCCATGTCGAGCGTGTTGAAGTGGCCCATCAGGTTCCAGTACGGACAAGTCGCCAGGATGACCGCGGCGGCGAAGCCCGTCATCGCGTTGAACACGCGCGTGCCCGTGTAACCGATGAGCAGCACGCCCGCGAATCCCGTGAGGGCCGTGTAGAGCCGCGCCTGCCATTCACCGATGCCGAACCAGGCGAAGGAGAGCGCGTTCGCCCAGGTCTGCAGCGGCGGCTTCTCGAAGTATTTGTAGCCGTTGTAGCGCGGCGTGATCCAGTCGCCGGTCACGAACATCTCGCGTGCCATTTCGGCGTAGCGGCCTTCATCGCTCGGCACGAGGTGACGATAACCAAGCGGCGCGAACCAGATGAACGCAAGCGCGAGTACGAGAAGGATGAGCGAAAGACGCGTGAGCGGTAGCCGGGAAGGCGTATCGTTCATGAAGTCGACCTGTCCGATGCCGCAATGAGCGGCGCTAGTGAAACGAAAATGGGCGATGAATGGAGCTGCGCGAGAATGCAGTACGCGCATGCTCAGGCACGCATTTTCGCTGTGAGTTCGCGAGTTCCGGCACGCGCCGTCCGGTGCGCGCCCCGATAGCCGTGCCGAAGCGACTCCGCCGAATGCCCACCGATTGATTTCGGGCCCCGCCCGCGCGTCGGCAAAGACAAACGCCGGGCGGGAGTGTAGCGCACGGCCGGCCGGCATTCGTTAAATTCGATACGTGTCAGCCACGGGCGCACGGCCGATGTCGGACGGGCGGCGGAAGTCTGGCACTACTTCCTTAGCGTTTCCTTAGGCCTTCCTCAGGCTTCGATCAGAAGCGCCGCGGCCACGCGCCGGCCTTCGGACATCAGAATGTTGTAGGTGCGGCACGCCGCGCCGAAGTCCATGGTTTCGACGCCGATGCGGTGCTTCGCCAGTTGCGCCGTAAGCCGCGGATGCAAAAAGCGTAGCCGCGACCCGCTGCCGAAGATGACGACTTCGGGCGCCGCTTCGACGAGTGCATCGAAATCGCCGGGCGTGAGCGCTTCAAATGACGACACCGGCCACGCCGCGACGGGCGTCTCGGGCATGACGATCACGCTGCCTTCGTGCCTTTCGAGATTGATCGCCACGAAACCGTCTCCGTAGCTCGTGATGGTGTTGAGCGCGTTGTTGGATTCCTGGTGCAGTTTCAAAACGATGATCCGGCAAGAGAAAGGTTGACGGCCCAGCGTGTGCCGCAACGTTGGAAGCTGCCCGCGCGCGCCTTTTGGCGCATCGGCCTGCGCGTTCCTTTGGTGCATTGCGGAACTGAGCCATAATCAGTAAATTATAACTTTTCGGCTGCCGGGCTCGCTCGAGCGCCGTCCGTTGCACTCGCGTGCCGCCACAAGCCGCCTCCGACACGCAACCGGTCCGCATCGCTCACGCCCTACCTGGCGCGACGTCTAAAATGCATCGTTCGGCGCTCGGGAACGCGCGAGTCGTCCGGACGAGCCGCCTTCAGGCTTCAAACCCGGTTTTCATCGCAACGCCCGTGCGCTGCCGGCGCGCGGGGCTGTCCGCCCGAATGCCGAGCCGCACCTGATCGATTCAGAAAAACCAGTCCGCATCAACACCCAGACCCAGAGCGCCAGCCGTGAAACCGATTCTCAAATCCAACAAGCTGCAAAACGTCTGCTACGACATTCGCGGGCCCGTGCTCGAACACGCGAAGCGCCTCGAAGAGGAAGGCCATCGCATCATCAAGCTCAATATCGGCAATCTGGCGCCGTTCGGTTTCGAGGCGCCGGACGAGATCATTCAGGACATGATCCGCAATCTGCCGGGATCGTCGGGCTATTCGGATTCGAAGGGTGTGTTCGCCGCGCGCAAGGCGATCATGCATTACACGCAGCAAAAGGGCGTGACCGGCGTCGAACTGGACGATATCTACATCGGCAATGGCGCGTCCGAGCTCATCGTGATGGCGATGCAGGCGCTACTGAACGACGGTGACGAAGTGCTGCTTCCGGCGCCGGATTATCCGTTGTGGACGGCCGCCGTGAGCCTGTCGTCGGGTACGCCGCGCCACTATATGTGCGACGAAGGCAACGGCTGGATGCCCGATCTCGACGACATCCGCGCGAAGATCACGCCGAACACCAAGGCGCTCGTCGTCATCAACCCGAACAACCCGACGGGCGCGCTGTACTCGGACGAGTTGCTGCGCGAGCTGATCGCGATCGCGCGCGAGCACGGCCTCATCATTTTCGCGGACGAGGTGTACGACAAGATCGTCTACGACGGCCAGACCCACACGTCGATGGCCGCGCTGTCCGAAGACGTGGTCACGGTCACCTTCAACAGCCTGTCGAAGAGCTACCGTTCGTGCGGCTATCGCGCGGGCTGGATGGCGATTTCCGGGCTGATCGAAGAGAACCGCCGCCGCGCGAAGGACTATCTGGAGGGCCTCGGCATTCTCGCGTCGATGCGCCTGTGCCCGAACGTGCCCGGCCAGTACGCGATCCAGACCGCGCTTGGCGGCTATCAGAGCATCAACGACCTGATCTTGCCGGGCGGACGCCTCTACAAGCAGCGCGAGCTCGCCTACGACATGCTCACGGCCATCCCGGGCGTGACCTGCGTGAAGCCGCAGGCGGCGCTCTACATGTTCCCGAAGCTCGATCCCAAGATGTACCCCATCCAGGACGACCAGCAGTTCATCACGGACCTGCTGCTCGAGGAGCGGGTGCTGCTGGTGCAGGGCACGGGCTTCAACTGGCCGACACCGGATCACTTCCGCGTGGTCTTCCTGCCGAATGTCGACGATCTCGCGGATTCGATCAACCGTATCGCGCGCTTCCTCGACGGCTATCGCAAACGACATTCCGCTTAATCTCTCTTTTAAAGACTCGCGCTGCATGGAATCGATCAAAGTAGGACTCTTGGGCTTCGGCACGGTCGGCAGCGGCACCTTCACGGTGCTGCGCCGTAACCAGGAAGAAATCAAACGACGCGCGGGGCGCGGCATCGACATCGCGCGCGTCGCGGTGCGCACGCCGGCGAAGGCCGAAGCCGCGAAGCGGGAAGGCATCGCGGTGACGAACGACTTCAACGCGGTCGTCGACGATCCTTCCATCGATATCGTATGCGAAATGATCGGCGGCACGGGTTTCGCGCGCGAGCTGGTGTTGCGCGCGATCGCGAACGGCAAGCATGTCGTGACGGCCAACAAGGCGCTGCTCGCGGTGCATGGCACGGAGATTTTCGAAGCCGCTCGCGCGAAGGGCGTGATGGTCGCGTTCGAAGCGGCAGTGGCGGGCGGCATCCCGATCATCAAGGCGCTGCGTGAAGGGTTGACGGCAAACCGCATCGAGTACATCGCGGGCATCATCAACGGCACGACTAACTACATTCTCTCGGAGATGCGCGACCGAGGGCTCGACTTCGCGACCGCACTGAAAGCCGCGCAGGAGCTCGGTTACGCCGAAGCCGATCCGACCTTCGATATCGAAGGCGTCGACGCCGCGCACAAGGTCACGATCATGAGCGCGATCGCCTTCGGCGTGCCGGTGCAGTTCGACCGCGCGTATGTGGAAGGCATCAGCAAGCTGGCCGCCATCGACATTCGCTACGCGGAAGACCTCGGCTATCGCATCAAGCTGCTCGGCATCGCGCGGCGCACGGAGAAGGGCATCGAGTTGCGCACGCATCCGACGCTGATTCCGGCCAAGCGTTTGCTCGCGAATGTCGAGGGTGCGATGAACGCGGTCGTCGTGCACGGCGATGCGGTCGGCACCACGCTCTACTACGGCAAGGGCGCGGGCGCCGAGCCGACGGCTTCCGCCGTGGTCGCCGATCTCGTCGACGTGACGCGCCTGCACACGGCCGATCCGGAACATCGCGTACCGCACCTGGCGTTCCAGCCGGATAGCTTGTCGAACACGCCGATTCTGCCGATCGACGAAGTGACGAGCGGCTATTACCTGCGCCTGCGCGTCGCGGACGTGACGGGCGTGCTCGCGAACATCACGCGCATCCTCGCTGACAAGGCCATCTCCATCGACGCGTTGCTGCAGAAGGAATCGGAAGAAGTCGACGGCGCGAACAAGGGCGAAACCGACATCATCCTCATCACGCACGAGACGCTGGAGAAGAACGTGAACGCGGCGATCGCGCAGATCGAAGCGCTGTCCACGGTCGTTTCGAAGGTGACGAAGCTGCGCATGGAAGCGCTCAACTAAGGGCAAGGACGCACGATGAACTACATTTCGACGCGCGGCGCCGGCAGCAACGAGCGCCACACGTTCTCGGACATTCTTCTCGGCGGGCTCGCGAAAGACGGCGGGCTGTATTTGCCGGCGGAGTATCCGCGCGTATCGGCCGACGAGCTCGCGCGCTGGCGCACGCTGTCGTATGCGGATCTCGCATTCGAAGTGCTGTCGAAGTTCAGCGACGACATCCCCGCCGAAGACCTGCGCTCGCTCACGCGCAAGACCTACACCGGGCAGGTGTACAGCAACGTGCGCCACGAAGAGAGCGCGGTGCAGATCACGCCGCTCAAGACGCTCGGCGTGGAAAACGGCACGACGCTGTCGCTGCTGGAACTCTCGAACGGCCCGACGCTCGCCTTCAAGGACATGGCGATGCAACTGCTCGGCAACCTCTTCGAATACGCGCTGGCAAAGCACGGCGAGACGCTGAACATCCTCGGCGCGACCTCGGGCGACACCGGCAGCGCCGCTGAATACGCGATGCGCGGCAAGACCGGCGTGCGCGTCTTCATGCTGTCGCCGCACAAGAAGATGAGCGCGTTCCAGACCGCGCAGATGTTCTCGCTGCAGGACCCGAACATCTTCAATCTGGCCGTCGAGGGCAACTTCGACAACTGTCAGGACATCGTCAAGGCCGTATCGAACGATCACGCGTACAAGGCGAAGCACAAGATCGGCACGGTCAACTCGATCAACTGGGCACGCGTCGTCGCGCAGGTCGTCTACTACTTCAAGGGCTATTTCGCCGCGACGGCGAGCAACGACGAGCGCGTCTCGTTCACGGTGCCGTCGGGCAATTTCGGCAACGTGTGCGCGGGTCACATCGCGCGCATGATGGGCTTGCCGATCGAGCAGCTCGTCGTCGCGACCAATGAGAACGACGTGCTCGACGAGTTCTTCAAGACGGGCGTGTATCGCGTGCGGGGCGCGGCGGAGACGTATCACACGACATCGCCGAGCATGGATATCTCGAAGGCTTCGAACTTCGAGCGCTTCGTCTACGATCTGCTCGGGCGCGATCCGGCGCGCGTGCTGCAACTGTTCCGCGACGTCGAGGAGAAGGGCGGTTTCGATCTCGCGGCGAGCGGCGATTTCGCGCGCGTGCAGGAATTCGGCTTCGTGTCGGGCAAGAGCGATCACGACGATCGCGTGAAGACCATCCGCGACGTGTACGAGCGTTATCAGACGATGATCGACACCCACACCTCCGATGGCGTGAAGGTCGCGCGCGAAAACCTGAAGCCGGGCGTGCCGATGATCGTTCTGGAAACCGCCCAGCCGATCAAGTTCGGCGAGACCATCCGCGAAGCGCTGAATCGCGAGCCGGAGCGGCCGGCGGCTTTCGTGGGACTTGAAAAACTGCCACAAAGGTTCGATATCGTTCCGGCGGATGCAGGCGTGGTCAAGGCTTTCATCGCCGAGCGCACATAACGCGATACGCGTCTGCGCATCGCGCGGTCTTCACGGAGTTCAAGGGGCGCGGCTACATTGGCCGCGCCCCTTTTTCACGATGCGGCAATGCGTGAGCGCGCCGCCCGCTAGCCGCGAAAACGCCGCTATCCGGCAAAACACCGTCAAAAGCTGCTAAAATCTTAGGTTTTTCGTCGTACCCCATTCAAAAGGACGCGCCGTGCTGTCTACCGCCAATATCACCATGCAATTCGGGCCCAAGCCCCTCTTCGAGAACATCTCGGTCAAGTTCGGCGAAGGAAACCGCTATGGCTTGATCGGCGCCAACGGCTGCGGAAAGTCGACCTTCATGAAGATCCTCGGCGGCGACCTCGAGCCGAGCTCCGGCAATGTCATCCTCGAACCGAACGTCCGGCTCGGCAAGCTGCGTCAGGATCAGTTCGCGTATGAAGACATGCGCGTGCTCGATGTCGTGATGATGGGCCACACCGAAATGTGGGCCGCAATGACCGAGCGCGATGCGATCTACGCGAACCCGGACGCCACCGACGACGACTACATGCGCGCCGCCGACCTCGAAGCCAAATTCGCCGAATACGACGGCTACACGGCCGAAGCGCGCGCGGGCGAATTGCTGCTCGGCATCGGCATTAACATCAACGATCACAACGGCCCGATGAGCAACGTCGCACCGGGCTGGAAGCTGCGTGTGCTGCTCGCCCAGGCGCTGTTCTCGAAACCCGACGTGCTGCTGCTCGACGAGCCGACCAACAACCTCGACATCAATTCGATCCGTTGGCTGGAAGACGTCCTGAACCAGTACAACTCGACGATGATCATCATCTCGCACGATCGTCACTTTCTGAACCAGGTCTGCACCCACATGGCGGACATGGACTACGGCACGCTGAAAGTCTGGCCGGGCAACTATGACGACTACATGCTCGCGTCGACGCAGGCGCGCGAGCGCCAGCAGGCAGCGAACCAGAAGGCGAAGGAGCGCGTGGCCGACCTGCAGGACTTCGTGCGCCGCTTCTCGGCCAACAAGTCGAAGGCGCGCCAGGCGACCAGCCGCCTGAAGATGATCGACAAGATCAAGATCGAGGAATTCAAGCCGTCGTCGCGCCAGAATCCGTTCATCCGCTTCGAGTTCGAGAAGAAGCTGCATAACATCGCTGTCGTGGCCGAGGATCTGACCAAGAAGTACGACCGGACCATCTTCCAGAACTTCAGCATCAGCGTGCAGCCGGGCGAGCGTATCGCGATCATCGGCGAGAACGGCGCGGGCAAGACCACGCTGCTCAAGTCGCTCAAGGGCGCGATCGAGCTCGATCACGGCACCGTGAAGTGGGCGGAAAACGCGAACGTCGGCTACATGCCGCAGGATACGTACGAAGAGTTTCCGAAGGACGAAACGCTGACCGAGTGGATCGACCAGTATCGCAAGGAAGGCGACGACGAGCAGATGATGCGCGGCACGCTCGGCCGCCTGCTGTTCAATGCGGACGACATCAAGAAAAACGTGAAGGTGCTGTCGGGCGGCGAGAAGGGCCGCATGATCTGGGGCAAGCTGATGCTCGGCCGCCACAACGTGCTGCTGATGGACGAACCGACCAACCATATGGACATGGAGTCGATCGAGTCGCTGCAGATCGCGCTGGAGAAATTCGAAGGCACGCTGATCTTCGTGTCGCACGACCGCGAGTTCGTGAGCGGACTGGCGGACCGGATCATTGAAGTCAAGACCGACGGCACGCTGCGCGATTTCGGCGGTAATTACGAGGATTTCCTGTCGAGCCAGGGGATTCAGTAATCTCCCTGTTCACATACGCGTCGAAGCGGCCCGTCTCGAAAGAGCGGGCCGTTTTTCGTTGCGCTCAGAGCCTGTCATTGCGGAACCGCATCGCCGTGCCCTCGCGCGTAATGCGCGTCCAGATCGCGCGTTTCTCCTCGTCGGTGAGGAAGACCCAGTTGGACACCTCGCCCGCGGTGCGGCCGCAGCCTTTGCAGACGTCGTCGAAAAGCGTGGAGCACACGCCGATACAGGGGCTGTCGGGCAGGTCGTGAAGATTCGAAGACATTGGGCTAACTCGTGAGCGCGCTATCGCCGGGAAAAGAGGGCGGCAACGCGGCGTTCAGATTCGTAAAAAAACTCAGCGCGCGATACTGTAGCCTATCCGCGCGATCCAGTGATGTCGCTGGTTGTAATCGAGGATGTCCTCGCCGTATCCGTTGAAGTAGCTCACGAACAGATAGCCGCCCCATGCGCTGCCGATCAGCTTCGCGAGCGGGTACGTGAGCTGGGAGTCGATGCTGCCGTACCAGTGCTTCGTGCCTTTGCGCAGTGTCGTCGCGAGCTGCCAGCCGTCGGGGCTGCCGTATTTCACGAGAAAATCCACATAGCCGCGGTAATCCGCGATGTCCTCGTTGCCCGACTTCGACAGGTAGTAATAGAACTTCGGCGAAAGCGTCAGGTGATTGCCGTTCAGGTCGCCGAAATCCCAGGTGGGACGCACGAAGGCAATGTTGATCGAGCGCGAATCGTCGCCGCTCCTTCCATTCGATTCATGTCCGAAGCCCGCTTCCATGCCCATACGCGTGAAGAGCGGACTCTTCCAGCCGGTGTCCTGCACGTAGTAGAACAATTGCGGCTGAAAACTGATGTCGCGGAACGGCGCGGACTCGGCCGAGAGATTCCATATCGCCGTCTGCGTGTAACCGAAGTAGAGGTTGTCCAGCAAGCCTCGTGAGCGCGGATCGTCGGGGAGATGCAGGCGATATTTGAAGCTGAACTGGAATTTCGCGAGGTTGTCGCCGTTCTTGCCGTCCGCGAAGTAAACCGGTTCGAAGGTCGAGAAGCGGCCGGAGAGCATCGTGTCGCCGGTGGTCGTCGGCACGGCTGCGGTGTTCGCGGCGGCGCTTGCGCTCGCGAGCTGCTCGGGCGTCGTCGCCTGCGTTTCGCGGCGCTCGGCGGCCGCGACCTGCGTCTGCGTCTCGCTCCGATTGATCGTGACGAGCATCGGCGACGCATCGAAGCCTACTGGATCGATCGTCACCGTGCCGCGCGCCGAATCCGGCCAGGGCGCGGAAAAGCGCACCCGGCGATATTGGCCGGGCGCGAGACGCAGACGATCCGGCACTGCGGAATCGCGCTCCAGCGTGAGCGGCGCGGGCGGCAGATCGCCGTTCGTCAGGCTCACGGTCAATTGCCTGGGCACCTCGACGGTGAGCGGCTTCGCGTCATCGTCGGTGTAGAGAAGGGTCAATTCGAGCGGCTGTGAGGCGGCCGCTTCGCGCGCAGGCTGAAGGACCGCGACGGTCGCGTGAGCCGCCTCGTTTGCACCGAGGGTCGCGAAAACAAGCGCGAGCGTGCGCGCGTGGCCGGCAAAGCGATGGAAATGTTGCAGCGAAATCGATTGAGGGCCTTGAGCCATATGGTTTGTGTCCTGTCTGGGGCGGAGGCGGGCGTCCGAACGGTCTGACAACGCGGGGCGCGTCGCGATCCCGAAAATTCGGCACGACATCAGCGACTCAGCCCACCGACACCGCCTGCCAAAGCATCGCGCCGTTCAACGCGACGATCACGCCCGCGCACGCCCACGCGAGCGCGAGCGGCACGCGCGCGACGCGCCAGCGACCCATCAGGCCGGCGTCGGAGGCGAAGCGCACGAGCGGAATCACCGCAAGCGGCAACTGCAGGCTCAGCACGACCTGCGTCGCGACGAGCAGCGCGTTCGAGCCGTGCTGCCCGAAGCTCGCGACCGCGACGAGCGCCGGGCCGATCGCAAGGCCGCGCGTCAGGAGCGCCCGGGCCCAGGGCGCCATCTTCAGCCGCAGGAAGCCCTCCATCACCACCTGGCCGGCGAGCGTGCCGGTCACGGTCGCGTTCAGGCCGCAGGCGAGCAGCGCGGCGGCGAACACGACGCCCGCCCAATGACTCCCGACGAGCGGCTCGATGAGCCGGTGCGCATCGGCGAGATCGTCGACGTTCGTATGGCCGGTCGCATGGAACACCGCGGCCGCGACTACCAGCAGCGATGCGTTGACGACGAACGCGAGCCCGAGCGAGCCGAACGTGTCGATATTCACGCCGCGAAGCGCGCGCCCGATCGTCGCGTCGTCGCGGGCGCCCGCGTGTTCCTTGACGAGCGCCGAGTGCAGATAAAGGTTGTGCGGCATGACCGTCGCGCCGAGCACGCCCGCCGCGAGCCAGAGCATGCCGGCATCGCGCAGCAACGCGGGCGACGGCGCCAGCCCGCGCATTGCGTCGCCCCAGACCGGATGCGCGAGGGCGAGTTCCACCACGAAGCAGAAGCTCACGAAGAAGATGAGCACCGCCACGGCGCGCTGCAGCGGACGCCTGCCGCGGCTTTGCAGCGCGAGCATCGTAAAAGTCGCGACTGCCGAGATCAGCACGCCCACCGTGAGCGAGAGGCCGAAGAGCATCTGCAGGGCCACCGCGCTGCCGACGACCTCCGCGACGTCGCACGCGATGATCGCAATTTCGCACGCAATCCACAGCACGAGCGTCGTGCGCCGGCCGAAGCGCTCGCGGCAGAGTTGCGCGAGATCGCGCCCGGTCACGACACCCACGCGCGACGCGATCCATTGCAGCAGCATGCCCATCAGGCTCGCGAGCAGCACGACAAAGAGCAGCGAGTAACCGTAGCGCGCACCGCTCGCGAGCGCCGTCGCCCAGTTGCCGGGATCCATATACCCTACGGCGACGAGTGCGCCCGCGCCCGCGAACGAATACCAGCGGCCGCGCGGGCGCGGGGCACGCTGCCGGCGCTCGCGGCTTGCCGCGGGCGACTGCGCGTCGGATTGCGCGGCTGAAAGCTCGGCGAGCGCGGGGGGATTCGTGTTCATGCGGGAACTTGCCTCGAATTGCGAGGCAACGTGGCGCCAACTCAGTCGTGCGCACGCGTTGCCGGTTCAGAAGACGCCGCGTTTCGCGGCGCACGTCGAACTGGCTCGCAACAACTGTTCCGCTGGCTGTTCGTCAGGCGCGGGCGCCCATTCGCGGGACGCCGAAGGCCGAGCACGAATAATGACATTGCATCGGGCTTACGCTCACGCGTCCCCTTTTGACGAGCGTGGTCTTATCGGGTGCCCCCGGGGGCCAAATAGGGGCTAAAATGCGCGCTCTTTCCTGCCGGCCGCGCGTGGCGCGAGGCCGTCGAGAAGCCCGCCTGGCAAGACTGTGGCCCCGCCGCGCAAGGGCGTGTACATTTTGCGCGACACGCGACTTTTTATTTTTTGTCGGACATGCGTTTAATGGTAGTTTTCGGGGTTTTAAGGGAGTCGCGGACCAGTTCGGGCGATGCAACCATGCGCCGGGTCGGCGCGGCGCGACACCGTGACAAGTCGGAACAAGGGAGAATCGAAATGAACCAGAAACTGGCGGGCCGCACGGCCAAGCTGGCGGGCGCACTGGCATGCGCCGCGATGCTGACTCCGCTCGCAGCTCTTGCGAAGGACACGCAGTTGAATGTGTACAACTGGTCGGACTATATCGCGAAGGACACGATTCCCAACTTCACCAAGCAAACCGGCATCAAGGTGAAGTACGACAACTACGACAGCGACGACACGCTGCAGGCAAAGCTTCTCACCGGCCGTTCCGGCTATGACATCGTCGTGCCGACGAGCAATTACGCGGGCAAGCAGATCGCCGCGAACATCTTCATGCCGCTCGACAAGTCGAAGCTGCCCAACCTCAAGTATCTCGATCCCGAGCTGATGAAGCTCGTCGAGGGCGCGGATCCGGGCAACAAGTACGTGGTGCCCTGGGCCTACGGCACGACCGGCCTCGGCTACAACGTCGACAAGGCCAAACAGATCCTCGGCCCGAGCGTCGAACTGAACAATTGGGACATCCTCTTCAAGCCCGAGAACATCTCGAAGCTGAAGGCGTGCGGCGTCTCGGTGCTCGACGCGCCGGATCAGATGTTCGCGGCCGCGCTGCATTACATCGGCAAAGACCCGATGAGCACGAATCCGGCTGATTATCGCGAAGCGCTCGCGATGATGAAGAAGATCCGCCCGTACATCACGCAGTTCAACTCGTCGGGCTACATCAACGACATGGTCGGCGGCGACATCTGCTTCACCTACGGCTGGTCGGGCGACGTCGTGATCGCGAAGCATCGCGCGGTCGAGGCGAAGAAGCCGTTCAAGATCGAGTACTACATTCCGAAGGGCGGCGCGCCCGTGTGGTTCGACGTGATGGCGATCCCGAAGGACGCGAAGAACAAGGACGCCGCGCACGAGTGGATCAACTACATCGAGACGCCGCAGGTTCACGCGGCGATCACGAACGCGGTCTACTACCCGAGCGCGAATCTGGAAGCGCGCAAGTATGTGGACAAGGACGTTGCGAACGATCCCGCCGTGTATC
The DNA here is from genome assembly GCF_023631365.1 of Caballeronia sp. INML2. NCBI lineage: Bacteria > Pseudomonadati > Pseudomonadota > Betaproteobacteria > Burkholderiales > Burkholderiaceae > Caballeronia > Caballeronia sp. INML2. The sequence continues at coordinate 48,702 of NZ_JALQDH010000017.1, forward strand.
CGCCGCAGGACGTCATCAAGACGCTGTTCCTGCTGAAGCCGCTGCCGCCTGAAATCCAGCGCCTGCAGACGCGGCTCTGGACGGAATTCAAGTCCGGCCGATGAATCCCAAAAGCCGGTTATTCTTTTGAAACGACGAAGCCCCTGGACCTCCGGGGGCTTTGTTCGTGATCGCATCGCACGTCGGGCGAGTCACGAAAAAGACGCATGGAAGCAAGGAGTCGAACAGGCAATCATGAGTGAGCAGTCGAGCGCGTTGAAGGCAGCGCCTAATGCCGGCCGGCGCGAGCCGGGCATATCTCCATCGGCCCGGAACATGGACGACAACTTCGTGCAGATCGTCAACGTCGTGAAGAAATTCGGCGAGACGACGGCCGTGCGGGGCGTCAACCTGTCGGTGAGGAAGGGCGAGCTGTTCGCGCTGCTCGGCAGTTCCGGCTGCGGCAAGTCGACGCTTTTGCGCATGCTCGCCGGGCTCGAATCCGTGACGGAAGGGCAGATCCTGATCGACGGCGAAGACCTCGCGAAGATGCCGCCGTACAACCGGCCGGTGAACATGATGTTCCAGTCCTACGCGCTCTTTCCGCACATGAGCGTGGAGTCGAATGTCGCGTTCGGGCTGAAGCAGGAAGGCGTCAAGGGCGGCGAGCTGAAGGATCGCGTGAACAACGCGCTGGAGCTCGTGCAGATGGCGAAGTTCGCCAAACGCAAGCCGCATCAGTTGTCGGGCGGTCAGCAGCAGCGTGTCGCGCTCGCGCGCAGCCTCGTGAAGCGCCCGAAGCTTCTGTTACTCGACGAGCCGATGTCCGCGCTCGACAAGCAGATCCGCCAGCGCACGCAGATCGAGCTCGTCAACATTCTCGATCAGGTCGGCGTCACCTGCATCATGGTGACGCACGATCAGGAAGAGGCGATGACGATGGCCAATCGCCTCGCCGTGATGAGCGAAGGGCAGATCGTTCAGCTCGGCACGCCGCACGAGGTCTACGAATACCCGAACACGCGCTTCTCGGCGCAGTTCATCGGCTCGACCAATCTCTTCGATGGCAATGTCGTGGAAGACGAGCCGGATCACGTCTTCGTCGAATCGCAAGACTTGCCCGTGCGACTTTATGTGAGCCACGGCATCACCGGCCCGCTCGGCATGCCGGTGACGATCTCCGTGCGCCCGGAGCGCATCGCGCTCACGCGCAAGCCGCCCGAAGGCGCGTACAACTGGGGCCGCGGCAGGGTGACGAACATCGCGTACATGGGCGGCTACACGCTGTATCACGTGACGCTCGATTCGGGCAAGGTCGTGGTTGCGAACCTGTCGAGTCTCGCGATCGGCGAGATCGAATCGCCGACCTTCGACGACGAAGTCTACGTGCGCTGGAGCGCGTCCGCGGGCGTGGTGCTGACCTCATGATGAAGCTGCTCAACCGCTTGGGCGTGTCAGGGCGCACGCTCGTCATCGGCGGGCCGTACCTGTGGCTCCTGCTGCTGTTCTTCGTGCCGTTCCTGCTCGTCGTGAAGATCAGCTTCGCGGACAGCCAGCTCGGCATTCCGCCGTACACGGATCTCGTGTCGATGGAAGAAGGCGTGATGCATATCGCGCTCGACTTCGCGCACTACGCATTTCTGATCAAGGACAGCCTGTACTTCGCGACCTACATGAACTCGCTGCTGGTCGCGGCGGTGTCCACGCTGCTGTGCCTCCTGATCGGCTATCCGATGGCGTATTACATCGCGCGTTCGAATCCGTCCACGCGCAACATTCTGATGATGGCGGTCATGCTGCCGTTCTGGACGTCGTTTCTGATCCGCGTCTATGCATGGATCGGCATCCTCAAGAACAACGGCCTGCTCAACAATTTCCTGATGTCGATCGGCCTGCTGCATTCGCCGATCGAGCTGTATCACACGAATATCGCGGTGTATATCGGCATGGTGTATTCGTATCTGCCGTTTCTCGTGATGCCGCTCTACGCGCATCTCGTGAAGATGGACCTGACCTTGCTCGAAGCGGCCTACGATCTCGGCGCGAAGCCGTGGAAGGCGTTCGTGCAGATCACATTGCCGTTGTCGAAGAACGGCATCATCGCGGGCTGTCTGCTCGTGTTCATTCCGGCGGTGGGCGAGTACGTGATTCCTGAATTGCTCGGCGGCGCTGACACGCTGATGATCGGCCGCGTCATGTGGAACGAGTTCTTCAACAACGCCGACTGGCCGATGGCGTCCGCCGTCACCTGCGCGATGGTCCTGCTGCTGCTCGTGCCGATGGCGCTCTTCCAGCACTTCCAGGCGAAACAACTGGAGCAGAAGCGATGATCAAGCCCAGCCGTCCGTTGCAAATCACCGCGCTCGGCCTCGGGTTTGCGTTTCTGTATATCCCGATCCTGAGTCTCATCGTCTATTCGTTCAACGACTCACCGCTCGTCACGGTGTGGACGGAGCCGTCGCTCAAGTGGTATCGCGCGCTCATCACGGATGACGAACTGATCAACGCCGCGTGGCTGTCGTTGCGCATCGCGTTCCTGACGGCGTGCGCGTCGGTCGTGATCGGAACGTGGGCGGGTTTCGTGCTGGCGCGCATGGGACGCTTCAAGGGCTTCACGCTCTACGCGGGCATGATCAACGCGCCGCTCGTGATCCCCGAAGTCATTCAGGGCATTTCGCTGCTGCTGCTGTTCGTCGAAATGGCGAAGCTCATTGGCTGGCCCGATCGAGGCTTCTTCACGATCTGGATCGGGCACGTGATGCTGTGCATCTCGTATGTCGCGATCATCGTGGAATCGCGCGTGCGGGAGTTGAATCCGTCGCTGGAGGAGGCCGCGCTCGATCTCGGCGCGACGCCGCTGCGCGTATTCTTCGCGATCACGCTGCCGTTGATTTCTCAGGCGCTCGTCGCAGGCTGGCTCCTCTCGTTCACGCTGTCGATCGACGATCTCGTGCTGTCGGCGTTTCTCTCCGGGCCAGGATCGACTACGCTGCCGCTCGTCGTGTTTTCGCGTGTGCGCCTGGGCCTGAATCCCGAAATGAACGCGCTCGCGACCTTGTTCATCGCGCTCGTGACGATCGGTGTGATCGGGGCGAATGCCTTCATGCAGCGCAGTGAGCGCAGAAGGCTCGCGGGCGTTCTGTAGCGCCGGACGCCCACGAATGGCATCGCGGCCCCTGCATGGGGCCGCGTGCATTTTCAGGCGTTCGCCAGATGCTTCGCGAAGGTCGCCGGATCGGTATTGGTGCCACACAACAGCACACCGACGCGCTTGCCTTGCAGACGTTCGCGCAACGGGCCGAGCAGGGCGGCCGTGGCAGCCGCGCACGCCGGTTCGACCGCGAGCTTGAGCTCGCTGAAAAGCTGCAGCATGCCATGCCGCAACTCGTTGTCCGACACGGTCACGATGTCATCGATATGCCGCCGGCACAACTCATAGCTGTACTGCTCGGTGTGCGGGGCCATCAGCGAGTCGGCGATGCCGTGCATCGCGCCCATCTTGATCGTGTGATTGGCTTCGAAACTGCGCTTCATTGCGTCCGATCCTTCGGGCTCCACGCCGTACACGTGTAACGACGGATTCGCGAGACGCATCGCCGTGGATACGCCCGCGGCCAGGCCGCCCCCGCCGATCGGCAGGATCACCGCGTCGAGATCGGGTGCTTGCGAGGTCCACTCATAGCCGAGCGTCGCCGTGCCGAGCACCGTACGGTAGCCGTTGAACGGATGGATGAAGACACGTCCTTCTTCCGCTTCCACTCGCCGCACGACATCGAATGCTTCGGCGACGTTTTCCGCGAAGACGACCTCCGCGCCGAAGCGCCGGCACAGCGCGACACGCGCCGGACTCGCGCTCTTGATGATGACGACCTTCGCGCCCACGTCCATGCGCTGCGCCGCGTAAGCCACCGCCACCGCGTGATTGCCCGCCGACACGCAGGTGACGCCCGCCGAGCGTTCGCTGTCCGAGAGCGCGAGGATGTTCGAGAACGCGCCGCGCGCCTTGAACGTACCGCTCGCCTGCAGCAGTTCGAACTTGAACGTGATCGGCGTGCCTTCGAGCGTCGGAAAATCGTGACGCTCGAAAGTCGGCGTGCGCGCAACCCAGGGCGTGAGCGCCATGTGCTGCTCGGCGATTTCGTCGAGCGTCGGAATCGGCGTGCCGTCGATCGTGTTGTCGGAATGCTGCGTGGCAGTGGACATGGCTTTTTGTTATGAAAAGGTCAGCGAGCCTGCGCTTCGATAGACATGCTGTGAATGAACTTGCCCAGGAACGCTTCGCACTGGACGAGCTGTTCGAGCGACACATACTCGTTTGCCTTGTGCGCCTGCTCGATATTGCCCGGGCCGCACACGATGCTAGGCACGCCCGCGTTGGCGAACAGGCCCGCTTCGGTGCCGTAGGCAACCTTGTGCTTCTCCTGATTTTGCGTGAGCGCGCGCACGAGCTGCGTGATCGCGGCCTGTTCGGTGGCGTCGAGCCCCGGTGCGGACGCGAGCTTGGTGAATTCGATGGCCGCGTTGCCGTGCTCCTTCAGCATCTTCGGCAGCAGCGTCTCGTGCGCGTACGACTCGATGCGCCTGAAAATCGCGTCCGGATCGATAGTCGGCAGATTGCGGAACTCGAACTCGAAGTTGCATTCGGCGGGCACGGTGTTGATCGCGTTGCCGCCCTTGATCGTACTCGTCTGGCCGGTGGTGAAGGGCACGTCGTAAAGCTCGTCGAACGGACCTTTCGCGCGGAACTCGTCGACGAGATCGCGGATGTGACAGATGAGCCGCGCCGCATATTCGATCGCGTTCAGCCCCTTCGGCGTGAGCGACGAGTGCGCCGCAAACCCGCGCACGCAGCAGTGATACGTGTTGATGCCCTTATGCGCGATGATCGGGCGCATCGATGTCGGCTCGCCGACGATGCAGCCATCCGGCTTCACGCCGCGTTTTTGCAGGTCCGCGATCATCCGCGGCGCGCCGGCGCAGCCGACTTCTTCGTCGTACGACAGCGCGAAGTGGATCGGTTTCGCGAGCTTCGTCGCCTGCATCTTCGGCAGCATCGCGAGCGCCGCGCCGATGAAGCCCTTCATGTCGCACGAGCCACGGCCGTAGAGCAGGCCATCGCGGACTTCGGGCTTGAACGGGTCGCTCTGCCAGTCCTGGCCATCGACCGGCACGACATCGGTGTGACCCGACAGCACGATCCCGCCGTTGGTCTCGCCATCGTGCGCCGGGACCGTGGCGAACAGGTTCGCCCACTGACCGCGCGGATCGTTGGTGACGGTCGCTTCGATGCCCGCGTGGCGCAATGCGTCGCGCACGGTTTCGATCAGGCCGAGATTCGGATTGCGGCTGACGGTATCGATCGAGACTAGGCGTTCGATCCACGCCAGGGAAATCGGCGTTTCGTTTTCGGACTGAACTTTGGGATGCGCCGCATCGGCGGTTTGTGACATTTTTTGACTCCAGCGAGGAGAGTTTGATCATAGCCCAAATTTAGGTGTTGGCCTGCACCTAAGGCTTTTGGGTCTTGGTTTCGAGCACTCATCACCGCGCGGCAACCGGCTGCCTCACCGGGCCGCCCAACGCCCGCAACGTCTCTTTCACCGTCGAAATCCGCACCGCGAGATCGGGGCTGCGCGACTCGATGCGCAGCTTGTCCTGCCCCGCGAGCTTGATGTGCTTGTGCTTCTGAACCATCTCGATGATCTTCATGCCATCGACGGGCGGGTTCGGGACGAACTGCAGCGAGATGGACTGCTCGGCCGCATCGATCTTCGTGATGCCGAGCGGCTTTGCGGCCAGTCGCAGCCGATGCGTCTCGACGAGCGCATGCGCTTGCGGCGGCAGCTTGCCGAAACGGTCGACGAGCTCTTCCAGAATGCCGTCGATGGCATCGCTCGATTCGCAGTTCGCGAGCCGCTTGTACAGCGACAGACGCTCCTGCACGTCGCCGCAGTAGTCGGCGGGCAGGATAGCGGGCGCGTGCAGATTGATTTCGGTCGTCGCGGCAAGCGGCGCGTTCAGATCCGGCTCGCGGCCTTCCTTCAGCGCGCGCACGGCGTCGTTCAGCATGTCGGTGTAAAGCTGGAATCCGATCTCGTGAATCTCGCCGGATTGCTTGTCGCCGAGCACCTCGCCGGTGCCCCGGATTTCGAGGTCGTGCATCGCGAGATAGAAGCCTGAGCCCAGTTCCTCCATCTGCTGGATCGCTTCGAGCCGGCGTTGCGCCTGCTTCGTCAGCGACTGCGTATCGTGGACGAGCAGATACGCATACGCCTGGTGATGCGAGCGCCCGACGCGGCCGCGCAACTGATGCAACTGCGCGAGCCCGAACTTGTCCGCGCGATGCATGAGGATCGTGTTCGCGCTAGGCACGTCGATGCCCGTTTCGATAATCGTCGTGCACAACAGCACGTTCGCGCGCTGGCCGACGAAATCGCGCATGACGCGTTCGAGCTCGCGTTCGTGCATCTGGCCGTGCGCCACCGCGATGCGCGCTTCGGGCACCAGCGCTTCGAGCATCGTGCGGCGATTCTCGATCGTTTCGACTTCGTTGTGCAGGAAGTACACCTGGCCGCCGCGCTTGAGCTCGCGCAGCATCGCTTCGCGAATCACGCCGTCTTCCTCGCGCCGCACGAAGGTCTTGATCGCAAGGCGCTTCTGCGGCGCGGTCGCGATCACGGAGAAATCGCGCAGGCCTTCGAGCGCCATGCCGAGCGTGCGGGGAATCGGCGTCGCGGTGAGTGTGAGCACGTCGACTTCGGCGCGCAGCGCCTTCAACGCTTCCTTCTGCCGCACGCCGAACCGGTGTTCCTCGTCGATGATCACAAGCCCGAGGCGCTTGAACTTCACATCGCCCGACAAGAGCTTGTGCGTGCCGATGACGATATCGACCGAGCCTTCATTGATCTGCTGCACAGCCGTCGACACTTCCTTGCCGCTCTTGAAGCGCGACAGCTCCGCGATGCGCACGGGCCAGTCGGCGAAGCGGTCGGTGAAGGTCTGTGTGTGCTGTTCGGCGAGCAGGGTAGTGGGCGAAAGAATCGCGACCTGCTTGCCCGCCATGACGGCGATGAACGCGGCGCGCAGCGCGACTTCCGTCTTGCCGAAGCCGACGTCGCCGCATACGAGGCGGTCCATCGGTTTGCCGCTCGTCATGTCGCCGATCACCGCCGCGATCGCCGCCGCCTGATCCGGCGTTTCCTCGAAGCCGAAGCTTTCCGCGAACTTGGTGTAATCGCGCGGTTCGAGCTTGAACGCGTAGCCCTCGCGCGCGGCGCGGCGCGCGTAGAGGTTGAGGAGTTCCGCGGCAGTATCGCGGATCTGCTGTGCAGCCTTTCGCTTGGCCTTTTCCCACTGGCCCGAGCCGAGCGTGTGCAGCGGTGCGCTTTCCGGGTCCGCGCCGCTATAGCGCGAGATCACGTGCAACTGCGCAACCGGCACGTACAGCTTCGAGTCGTTCTGATACTCGAGATGCAGGAATTCGGTTTCGCCTTCGCCCAGATCCATCGACACGAGGCCCATGTAGCGGCCGATGCCGTGCTGCGCATGGACGACGGGATCGCCGACCTTCAGCTCGGCCAGATCGCGGACCATCGAATCGACGTTGCTCGCCTGCTCCTGGCGACGTCGTCCCGCGCGGCGTGCGAGCGGCCCGTACAGCTCCGTCTCGGTGATGATCGAGAGCTTCTCGAGCGGCAGCGCGAAACCGTTCGACAGAGGCGCGATGCCGAGCGTGAACTTGCCGTCGCTCGTGAGCCATTCCTGGAACGTGTCGCGCGACTCGCCGCGCAGGCCGTTATCCGCGAGCAATTGCTGCATCGTTTCGCGCCGTCCCGCCGATTCCGCGACGAGCATCACGCGGTTCTCGGTTTGCTCCAGATAATGGCGCAGCGCGAGCAGCGGTTCGTCGGCGTGACGGTCGATGGCGAGCCCCGGCAGCGGCACCGCCCAGCCGCCTTCAGGCGTGCTCGGGAATTTCAGTTGCGCGAACGGTTTTGCGAACGTGAAGAAATCGTCGTCGGTCAGAAAGAGCCGGCGCGGTTCGAGCAAAGGCCGTTCGCGGTCGTGCCGGAGAAAGTCGTAGCGCTGCTTCGTGTCGTTCGTGAAGCGTTTGATCGCCGCGTCCATGTCGCCGACGAACGCGAGCTGCGACCCTTCCGGCAGATAGTGGAAGAGCGTCGCGGTTTCGTCGAAAAATAGTGGCAGATAGTATTCGATGCCCGCCGACGGCACGCCGTTGCCGATGTCCTTGTAGATCTGCGAGCGGCTCGGATCGCCCTCGAAGACTTCACGCCAGCGGCTGCGAAACGCCGTGCGCGCGGCTTCGTCGAACGGAAATTCGCGGCCCGGCAGCAGGCGCACGTCGCGCACGGGGTAGAGGCTGCGCTGCGTGTCGGGATCGAACGCGCGGATGGAGTCGACCTGATCGTCGAACAAGTCGATGCGATAGGGCAGCGCCGAGCCCATCGGATACAGATCGATGAGCGAGCCGCGCACGCAGTATTCGCCCGGCCGCACGACCTGGCTCACGTGCTCGTAGCCGGCGAGCGTCAATTGCGCCTTGAGCTTCGCCTCGTTCAGGCGCTCGCCCTGTGTGAACGAAAACGTGTAGGCCGCGAGAAACGACGCGGGCGGCATGCGATAGAGCGCCGTCGTCGCGGGCACGATGAGGATGTCGCAGCGGCCTTCGCCCAGATCGTGCAGCGTCGCGAGACGCTCGGACACGAGATCCTGGTGCGGCGAGAAGGTGTCGTACGGCAGCGTTTCCCAGTCGGGCAGCAGCCGCACGCGCGCGTCCGGCGCGAAGAAGGGAATTTCAGCGGCGAGACGCTGCGCATCGACGGCGCCCGCGGTCACGACCGTCAAAAGCGGCACCTTCTCGCGATACGCGGCGTGATAGCGAGCGATGGCGAGCGCATCGGCGGAGCCGGAGGCGCCGTCGAAGACGAAGCGCTGGCCCGGCTTTACGAGCGCGATGGGAGAACTGGACTGCGCGTTGACGGCTTTGGAAGGCATAGAGTGTGCGTGGAGCCGTCCGGCGAACGCGGGTTCGGGAGTCGAACCGACGTGTGCGGGACGTGGTCGCGAAGGACCTATTATAAAATCCGGGCTTCAACTTTGACTTGCCCACATTATTCGCCCGTGACTTCGCGCCTGTTCTCACTGATTCCCTGCGCCGGAACCGGCAGCCGATCCGGCGCGCCGATGCCGAAGCAATACCAGACTGTCGCGGGCCGCCCGATGCTCGCGTATTCGCTCGCAGCGTTCGACGCGTGCTCCGAATTCTCGCAGACACTCGTCGTGCTCGCACCGGACGACAACCATTTCGACGCCCGCCGCTTCGCCGGACTGCGTTTCGCGGTGGAGCGCTGCGGCGGCGCCTCGCGGCAGGCGTCGGTGTACAACGGGCTCATCGCGCTCGCGAAATTCGGCGCGCGCGAGGACGACTGGGTTCTCGTGCACGACGCTGCGCGCCCCGGCATCACGCCGGAGCTGATTCGCAAACTTGTCGCGGAACTGCGCGATGATACGGTCGGCGGTATTCTCGCCCTGCCGCTCGCGGATACGTTGAAGCGCGTCGCACCGAACATGCCCGATGTGCCGTCCGCTGCCGGCGAAAGCGAAGCGCGCATCGCGCGCACGGAATCGCGCGACGGACTGTGGCAGGCGCAGACGCCGCAGATGTTCCGGCTCGGCATGTTGCGCGAAGCGATCGAACGTGCGCGCCACGACGGGCACGACCTGACGGACGAAGCGAGTGCCGTCGAATGGCTCGGGCATTCGCCGAAGCTGGTTCAGGGCAGCCTGCGCAACTTCAAGGTGACTTATCCGGAAGATTTCGCGCTCGCGGGCGCGTTCCTTTCCGCGAACGCCTGACTCACACTCAACCAAGGTTTGAATCGATGGATTTCAGAATCGGACAAGGGTACGACGTCCACCAGCTCGTCGAGGGCCGCCCGCTCATCATCGGCGGCGTGACGATTCCCTATGAGCGCGGCCTGCTCGGCCATTCCGACGCCGACGTGCTTCTGCACGCGATCACCGATGCGCTGTTCGGTGCGGCTTCGCTCGGCGATATCGGCCGGCATTTTCCGGATACGGCAACCGAATTCGCCGGCGCGGACAGCCGCGTGCTGCTGCGCGAGGCGTTCAAGCGCGTGTCGGAAGCCGGATTCGCCATCGCGAACGTGGACAGCACGGTCATCGCGCAGGCGCCGAAGCTATCACCGCATATCGATGCGATGCGCGCGAACATCGCCGCGGACCTCGATCTCTCGATCGACCGCGTGAACGTCAAGGCCAAAACGAACGAGAAGCTGGGCTATCTCGGCCGCAAGGAGGGCATCGAGGCGCAAGCGGCGGTGCTGCTGCGCCGGACGTCGATCGACGGATAAAACGACGCCGCGCTGTCGAGCCGTGGCGTCTTCGAAGATTCAACTCTTTTCCGCTTCGATCGTCAGCGCCACGGCGTTGATCACCGCCGCGATGCGGCCGACATCGCGCAGTTGCGTCGTCGACATGCCCTCTGCCACGAGATTCTCGTAGTGCGACTTCACGCAGAAGTGGCACTTGCCGATGATCGATGCCGCCAGCGCGTACATCTCGAAGCGCCGCTTGTCGACGCCGCCGTGCGATGCATAGGCATTCATGCGCAGGCCGGCGGGCTGCGTCCTGAGATCCGCGTTGTCGGCCATTTCCAGATACGGATACCAGACGTTGTTCATGCCCATCAGCGCGGCGGCGGTCAGCGCGGCGTTGGTCTCCTCCGGCGACAGTACGCCCGCGTTGCGGATGATGCTGGTGAGCTTCGTCGCCTTCGCGGCATAGGCGGCGGCAAGCGCGACGCCGACCGCATCATTGCCTTCGAGCGACGAGCGGGCAATCGTACCGTCCACGTTCAGGCGAATATCCTTCGCGTAGTCGGGCACGAGTTCCTTGATCGCAGACAGGAATTCCATTGTTTTCTCCAGTTCGATGGCGTTAAAAAAGCCCGCCGCGGCCGAGGACACTCGGCCGAGAGCGGGCTTTGCGGCATGAGAAACGCTTACAGCGTCGAGCCGCCGACCGCGCGGTTGCACGGGCACAGTTCGTCCGTTTGCAAGCCGTCGAGAATACGCAGGACTTCTTCCGGGCTGCGGCCCACGTTCAGGTTGTTGACGGACACATGCTGGATGACGTTGTCCGGATCGACGATGAAGGTCGCGCGCAGCGCAACGCCGGCTTCCTTGTCGCGCACGCCCAGCTGGTCGATCAGTTCGCCTTTCACGTCGCCGAAAGCGTAGTGGTTCAGCCTGTTCAAATCCTTGTGCTCGCGGCGCCATGCCAGCTTGACGAACTCGTTATCGACGCTGCCGCCGAGCAGCACCGCGTCGCGGTCCTCGAAGTCCTTCGCCAGCTTCGCGAACTCGACGATTTCCGTTGGGCACACGAACGTAAAGTCCTTCGGATAGAAGTAGATGATCTTCCACTTGCCAGGGAATGACTGTTCGGTGATTTCCTCGAAAGCGGACTGGCCGTTTTCTTCGTGATGATTGAAACCCGGCTTCGCAGCGGTGACGGTGAATGCTTCGACTTTATCGCCAACGGTCTTCATGCAGTAACTCCTGTGAAATCGTTGAAAGGACAAGCTCAGCCAAACTACTGGATCGCCATAACGCTCGCGTGACACTTTCATGCCAGACCTCGAGCGTTAACCCGGTTCATCTTAACTTTATTTAAAAAATCAACTCAATAGTTTTTAACTAACGAGTCGGATAGATTCTGACGAAACCGTCGACGGGAGCCAAGTCTAACCGTCGAAGCGCGCGCCGCCTTTCATCGGCGGGAAATCGATGGTCACTTCGAAGCCGGGAAGCGGGGTGCGGTTGCGCAGCCGCAAAGTGCCGCGTTGACGCGTGACCAGGCGCTGAACGATGGCCATGCCGAGACCCGTGCCGTTCGCCTGCGTGCGCGCAGTATCGACGCGATAGAACGGGCGTGTGATGAGCGCGACCTGATCGTCGGGAATGCCGCGGCCTTCGTCCATCACGGAAAGTTCCACCTTGCCATGCGCGACCCGCGTCTGCAGCGTGATGCGTGCTATGTCGTCCTGCTCGCTACGTCCGTACTTGCGCGCGTTCTCGAGCAAATTGCCGACGACGCGGCGGGCATCTGTCGGATCGCCTTCGATCACGGCGCCCTGCGCGAGATCGGTGCGCATCACGACGCCGTCGTCGGCCTGAAAGCGCGCGGCAAGCTCGCTTGCGATCATCGAAAGATCCACCGCTTCGGGCATGCGCTGCATCGGCCGCGCGTAGTCCAGGAAGCGGCCGATGATCATGTCCATCTGCTCGATGTCGTCGATCATCGCGAGCTTGGTCGCTTCGTCCGACGGGCTCATTTCCGTCTCGAGACGCAGGCGTGCAAGCGGCGTGCGCAAGTCGTGCGAAATGCCCGCGAGCATCAGGGCGCGATCCGCTTCGAGCTGCTCGAGATCCTGCACCATCTGGTTGAAGCTTCGATTCGTTTCAGCTGCGACGCCCATGCCGCGCTCGGGCAAGGGCTCCGGCGACTGCCCCGAGCCGACCTTGCGCGCTGCGAGCGCGAGGCGCGCGAATGGCCGGTTCACGAGACTCGTGATGAACGCCGCGCCGAACAGCGACAGCGCGAGTGCGAACACGCCCCAGCCGGCCCATTGCAGGCCGGTGACGGTGTCGAGCTGATCGCGGTCGAGCGCGACCCAGTAATCGTCGTCGTCGATCTTGAAGCTGATCCAGACGCCCGGAATGTCGTTCACCGATTGCGCGATGATCGTCTCGTTGCCGAGCCGGCCGCGCACGTCGCGCTCAATCAGCCGGTTGAGCGATTCGTCGGGTTGCAGCTTGTATTTATCGGTGGTCTCGCGCGGATACACACGCACGCCCTCGTTGCTCTCCAGATCCTGAAGCAGCGCGCGACGCAGATCGGGGTCGGAGTAGAGCAGGGCGGTGCGCGTGAGCTTGACCACGGCGACGAGCTGGAGCGCCACGCGCTGTGCGCGCGGTTCGCGCTCGATCACGCGAAAGCTCTGAAACCACGCCGTGAGACTGACGGCGATGAGCAGCGCGATCAGCGCGAAGGTTCGCCAGAACAGGCCGCCGAACGCGAGCGCCAGTAGCCGCCTGTCGATGCGCATGGGTCTGTCGGGTTCAGCTCGGTAGAGGGGAGAAAGCGTGGCGAAACTCGCTCAGTGTCGATCAGGCTGCGCCGTCGGGAATGAAGACGTAGCCCAGGCCCCATACAGTCTGAATGAAACGCGGGCTGCTGGGGTCGGGCTCGATCAGCTTGCGCAGACGCGAGATCTGCACGTCGAGACTCCGGTCGAACACTTCATATTCACGTCCGCGCGCAAGCTCCATCAGCTTTTCGCGCGAGAGCGGCTGACGCGGATGACGCGCAAACACCTTCAGCACCGAAAACTCGCCGGTGGTCAGCGGAATTTCCTGGCCATTTTTCGTGAGCGTGCGCGTCGCGAGATTCAGGGCGAATTCGCCGAACTCGAACACTTCAGTGGTTTCCGACGGCGCGCCCGGCAATTCGGACGGCGTCTGGCGACGCAGCACCGCATGAATGCGCGCGACGAGCTCGCGCGGATTGAATGGCTTCGGCAGATAGTCGTCCGCACCCATTTCGAGTCCGACGATGCGATCGACATCTTCACCCTTCGCGGTGAGCATGATGATCGGCGTGCGATCGTTGCTGCCGCGCAGACGCCGGCAGATGGAAAGGCCGTCTTCGCCGGGCAGCATCAGATCGAGCACGAGCAGATCGAAACGCTCGCGCACCCAGAGCTTGTTCATCGACGGTGCGTTTTCTGCGACGTACACGTTGAAGCCCTGTTCACCGAGGTAGCGCCGCAGCAGATCGCGCAGGCGCGGATCGTCGTCGACGACGAGAATTTTTGAAGGGTTCTTGGTTTCCATGGCGGCATCTTAGCGCGTTTGATCAAACGCCGAGTTTGTAACAAAAGCAAGTGTAACAGTTGGTTACAAAATTTACGGAGCCTGTGGCACGGCCTAAGGGTTTGGTGCGTACACTGCTTTACCTAAGCCCGCCATTCGGTAGATACTCCATTAGACCAGCGCGTCATGCGGCCCGACCAAGCCATGGCGCGACGCGCGCGAAAAGAATGAGGCTGTCCGGTTGTCGAGCAACGAAGGGAACAACATGAAGGGAGCGCGGCAGCGCGGACCCGTGCGCACCGAGCGCATCTTCAGAAAGACACTTCTTGCCAGTGCGCTCTACGCAGTACTGAGCACACCTCACGTCTATGCACAGTCGGCGGGCTTCGATCGCGGCATCACCGGTTCACCGAATCGTTTCGATGGCCGCATGATTCGCGCCCAGCAACGCGTGAGTAAAAGCTCGGCTCCTTCGAGCCACGATCCGAAAACGCCGGCCATGCAGCCTATCCAGCAGGTCGATCAGACACCGCCCGCGCGCCCGCCGCGTCACACGGTAATGACCGCTGACGAGCGGCGTCTCCTAAGGCAGCACATCGAAGAAGCGGTGCGCGATCTCTACAAGCGGTAAGCGGCGCGACCCGCGATGAACCGACGTCAATTCCTCTCGATTGCCGGCGCCTTCGCGGGTTGTGCGGGCAGCGCAGGGGAAGCGTTCGCTATCGCACATTCCGGTTCTTCCTCTTTCATTCGCTCGCTCGTGCTCGTCGATCTCGACGGCGGCAACGACGGGCTGAACACCGTCATTCCTTTTGCCGATCCTCTGTATCGCGCAGTGAGGCCCAATCTCGCGATATCCAGAGATCAGGCATTGCCGCTCGATATCCGCACGGCCTTGCATCCGTCGCTGTCGCCGTTGATGAGCGCGTGGCGCGCGAACGATCTGGCGATCGTGCAGGGGGTTGGCTATGACGCGCCCAACCGGTCGCATTACCGCTCGCGCCAGATCTGGGATACCGCGTCGCACGCGGATGAATATCGTGCCGATGGCTGGCTCGATCGCGTGAGCGTCATCACCGAGGTTGCGACGTTCAACGCCGCATGCGACGCCGTCGCGCGCGCCTCGTCTCACGAAGTCAACGTCGTCCGCCTCGCGCTGCACGGCTTCGATACGCACGAGAATCAGGCGCGTCGGCATGCGGCGTGTCTTGCCCGGCTGGCTGAAGGACTCGCATCGCTGCGCGCGTCGTTGATCGCGTCCGGCGCGTGGGCCCGCACGCTCGTGATGACGCGTTCGGAATTCGGACGCGCCGCGCGCGAGAATGCCGCGGGCGGCACGGACCACGGCGCGGCTGCGGCGCATTTCCTAATGGGTGGAGGCGTGCGCGGCGGCCTGTTCGGCATGCCGCCACGACTCGATCGACTCGACGCGGACGGCGGCTTGCCCGTCGGCATCGACTTCAGAAGACTGTATGCGATGGTCCTCGACGCATGTTGGCAAAGCGGTTCCGCATCGATCCTTGGAGCCCGCTTCGAGCCGCTACCGATTCTTCGCGTCTAACGCGTGCGCCATGTGATCCACAACTTGCGGATCGGCGTGAGCGCGATGCGTTGATGCAGCACCTGAAAGTTTTCGCGTTCGATCTCGTCGAAAAGCGCGAGCGACAACGCGGCCTGCGCGCGCAACACGCGCTGCGTCGCGCGTTCCGAAGCGGGAATGGCGTCCAATGCATCGTTGAGCGCTTGCCGGGCGCGGCCGGTCTGAAAGCGCATGAGATCCGTGAAGGCATCGCCGTACTTGCGATTGATGACGTCGGCGGCCGTCACGCTGAAGCGCTGCAACTCGTCGATCGGGATATAGATGCGGCCGTTGCGCGCATCGCCGCCGACCTCCTGAACGCGCTCGGCGAGCAGCAGCGCCGAACCGAGCGGGGCGGACCACGCGTCGGCCTGGTCCGGATCGCGCGCGCTCGCACGTGCAAGCGCCGTCGCGAACGCGCCGCCCGTCTGATCGAGATAACGCTTGAAACCGGGCCAGTCTAGATAGCGCGCCTGATCCAGGTCCATGCCGAAACCGTCGACGACCGCGGCGAGCGACGCGCGCCCGGCATCGTCCAGAACCGGATGCGCGGCATCGCCCGCATGCGCCTGCAACGCTTTGGTGACCGGGTGCGTCGGCTCGCCGCCATCGAGCCGGCCGAGCTCGCTCTGCCACCAGGCGTGCTTCGTACGGCCGATGGTCGGATCGCTGGTTTCCTTCACGGTCTCTTCGAGTTCGCGATAGAGCGCGTAGAGCGCGGTCAGAAGCGGCTGACTCGCGGCCGGCGCGCGGCGCAGCGCGTAGTACGTGCCCGACCCTTCAGGGGCGGCCTTTTGCTGGCAATAGTCGTCGAAATTCACGAACGGGGCTTGTGGGAGTTCGAAAGGAAGGCGTCGTGGGGTGTCGTCTTGCGGTTCGTCACGCGGCGGACCGACGCACGAACGCTCATTTTATCCGGCAAGGCGCGGGTTCGCTGCCGCCCGGTGTTCGCCGCAAGATTGTGCGCCGAGCCAATGACGCTGCGCTTCGCGTGCGCAAGACTGCGGCAATCGACTCCATCTGCGCGCGCAGCCAAGAGGCATCCATGGCCGCATGAGAAGCGTGGCGACGGATTCCGGCTTCGACTTTCGCGTGTGTGCGAGGCAGATGCACGTCTCGCCGACGACAGCCCTGCATATCACCGCCAACCGCCGTGCCGACGCAAGCTCACGTGTCCGCTCAACGTCTTCGTGATCTGGCAGCCGACGTGCGTGCGGCGGTTCTTGTCGCACGTCGATCGGCCGATCGCCGCTGTCCGCGCGAGCGAGCAGATACCGGATGAGATAAGGCGGGTGATGCACAGGGCGGGCATCGACTTCGCGGGCCGCTCGCAGGCGAAAGGCGAGGTGATGGCGATCGGGCTGGGCGACAGCGGCATCTGATTGACGAAAGCCCGGCTCCAAAACGAAAAACCCCTTTGCCGATGAAAGGGGTTTCGTTGTGGTGCGAGGAGGGGGACTCGAACCCCCACACCCTTGCGGGCGTCAGGACCTAAACCTGGTGCGTCTACCAATTTCGCCATCCTCGCAGCACGGCAGGCGCTCTGGGCTTGTTCGGTGATGACCCGCGCCCGGCGATGCCGCCGTGTCAGGCACCGGTCCACTGTGCCAAGCCCGAGATTCTAACCGATTCATCTGGCGATGTCTGCGAAATTGCGTCAACGCTTTTTTGCGCTGCGGAGCGGCTTGCGGATCGGCTTGTAAGCGCGCGCAAGCGCCGATCCCGGACATACACGCCGGAAGATTGCCGCTTCTCGAGCGGCTGCCTACAATCTCGTTCATTCGTCCGTCTCCACACCCGACCTTCCTCTCATGACTCGCAACGCGCGCAATCGCTTCGTCGCATGGCTCGGCATTGCCGCCATGTGGCTCGCGATCGTCGCGCCGGTCATCAGCCAGACGCTCGACGCACGCAACGCCGCGAGCGACCCGCAAGCGATCCTGTGCGCAGTCGATTCATCCGCAACGGATGCGCACGAAGGGCATCACGCGGCCGGGCAAGACCATACGGCGCAGACGGGCCATCACGACGCACCGAATCACTTCGACGCCTGCTCTTACTGCGGACTGCTTGCGCACAACCTGCCCATCGGCACGGGCGTCGCGCATGGCGTCGCATTGATCGAACGCGTCACGCGCGCTCCGGCGTTTGCGAGCGCCGATCCCGTCGCTTCGAAATCCTTCAACGCCGCGAGCCCGCGCGCGCCTCCCGCAATCTCCTGAAGCTATCCTTCGTCGATCGTCTGGCGTTCGCCGCGCGCACGAGCGCAGCCGACGCGCATTCGTGCGCATGCCTGCCGATACCGCTGCAGGCGCATGGCGCCCGCGCAACGCGCACGCGCTCCACCAGGGCGCTCGATCACATTCGAAGTTCGCATTGGCATCCGATGCTCTTCAACTGAACCGCACACATTCAACCAAAATCGCCATGCTTGCATCCAACCTGAACGCTCCGGCAGCAGCGTCGAACGCGGAGGTCATCGCGCATCGTCGCACGCTCTGGCGCTGGCATTTCTATGCAGGACTCTTCGTGATGCCGCTGCTCATCGTGCTCGCGATCACCGGAACGATCTACTGCTTTCAGCCGCAGATCGAGCCGCTTCTGTATCGCGACCGGATGATCGTCGCGGATACGCACGGCCCCCAGCTTTCCCGCGACGTCCTGCTCGCGAAGGCCGCCGCGCGCGAGCCGCGCGGCGCCGTGCCGACGCTTGCGCAGATCGACGCCGATCGCACGCGCAGCGCCGAGTTCGTCTTTCGCCTTCCATCGGGCGAGAGCGAAAGCGTGTATGTGAACCCCTATGACGGCACGGTCCTCGGCACACTCTCCGTCGAGCATCGATTGATGAAGCAGGTGCGCACTCTGCATCGCGGACTGATGCTCGGAAAGACCGGCGAACTCGTCATGGAGCTGGCGGGCTGCTGGACGCTCGTGATGATCGGCACGGGCATCGCGCTGTGGTGGCCCAGCCGATCGAATGCGCGGCAGGGCGGCGTGTGGCTGCCGCGTCTGTCGCTGCAAGGACGCGCGTGGTGGCGCGATCTACACGCGGTGGGCGGCATCTGGCTCGCCATCGGCGCGCTGTTCTTCGTGCTTTCCGGGCTGCCGTGGTCGGGATCGTGGGGCAAGGAGTTCAAGGCGCTCGCGACCTCCGCGTCGCTCGGCTATCCGAAGGGCGCGTGGGGCGAAGCGCATGTGCATTCGGCCGCGCCGGGCGCCGCATCGAAGAACACGGACGAAGACGCGCTGCACGGCATGCACATGAAGATGGACGATCTGCCGCTGCATCAGACACCGTGGGCCGTCGGTGCGACGACCGTGCCGGATAGCGGCGACCCGCGGTCGCCGGCCGCGCGGGTGTCGGTCGACGACGTGATCGCGCTCGCCGCGAAAAACGGTATTGCCGACGACTACGGCATCGCGCTGCCCGACAAGCCGACGGGCGTCTACACGGTATCGTATTTCCCCGCCGATCCGCGCGCCGAACGCACGCTTCACATCGATCAATACAGCGGCCGCGTGCTGTCCGACATCGATTACGCGAGCTACGGACGAGTCGCGCAATGGATCTCGTACGGGACGTCGCTGCATATGGGACGTTACTTCGGGCTCGCGAACCAGGTCGTCTGCTCCACGATCTCGCTCGGGCTGGCGGCGCTCGCCGTGACGGGCTTCGTCATGTGGTGGAAGCGTCGGCCCGCGCGTGAGCTCGGCGCACCGGCACGGCCGGTCAAGCGGCCGCCGATGCGCACGTGGCGCGGCGGCCTGACCTTGCTGGGCGTGATTTTCCCGCTGATGGGCGCGACGATGCTCGCCGTCTGGTGCATCGACCGCCTCGCTTTCGGCAGGAGCCGCGCGGCCTTCTAGCGGTTTCCGACGCTCAGATCGAGCCGAATTTGAGCCGCGTGAGTTGCTCGGCTTCGTTTGCGAGCAGCCGTGCGGCGTCGCGAATCGCCGTATCGAGCGTGATCGGGCCCGGCGCGGGCGAGAAGCAGCCGCTGAAGAATTCGGAGAGCCGCGGCAGCGCGGCCGAATCGACCGCGCCCGAGAGCAGCGACGCCGGCACGCCCTGATCGCGTGCGTGCTTGCAGGCGATGAAGGGCGCCTTGCCGTGCAGCGTCTGGACGTCCGAGCGGCCCTCGCCCGTGATCAGCCAGTTCGCGCCTTCGAGCGCGGCATCGAGGCCGATTTCGCGCGCGACTACTTCCGCGCCCGTCTCGAAGCGCGCGCCGAGCATGTGCAGCGCGAAGCCGAGTCCGCCCGCCGCGCCCGCGCCGGGTTCGTTGCGCTTCACGACGCCCATCGCGGGTTCGAGGAGATCGGCGAAATGGGCGAGGGCGGCGTCGATCGTCGCCACTTGTTCGGGCGTCACGCCTTTCTGCGGACCGAAAATCGCGGTCGCGCCGTGGTCGCCGGTGAGCGGATTATCGACATCCGACATGCCGACGAACTCCGCATCCTTCACACGCGGATCGAGTCCCGACGCATCGATGCGCGCGATCTGCGCGAGCGCCGACGGCACCGGATCGAGGGCCTGGCCGGCCGCATCGAAGAGTTTGAGCCCGAGGCCCACGAGCAGGCCCGCGCCGCCGTCGTTCGTGCTGCTGCCGCCGAGCGCGATGTAGAACTTGCGCGCGCCGGAATCGAGCAGCGCACGAATCGCCTCGCCCATGCCGAGCGTGCTGCGCTCGGTGACCGGCACGGCCATGCCATCCGGATCGGTGATGCCGACGACTTCCGCCGTCTCGATGATCGCGCCGCCATCGTCGAGCAGGCCGGTCGCGGCATCGCGGCGCGCGGCGGCCGCGCCGCGCACGTTGAGCATGCGGCGCCCGCCGCCCGCCGAGAGCATCGCGTCGAGCGTGCCTTCGCCGCCATCGGCCATCGGGCGGATGCGGATGTCGGCATCGGGCCGTGCGCGCCTGATGCCTTCCGCGATGGCGTTCGCGACACCTTCCGCGGAAAGCGAGCCCTTGAAGGAATCGGGAGCGATGACAACTACGGGAGCGGCAGACATGGCGTTAGGCATGGTGTCTCAAATGTTCTGGTGTGAAAGGACCGTTGAAAAACCGCGGCGTGCCTCAATTTATTCGCTTGTTGCATGCGCTCCATGCCTTGCAGCAATGGATTGCACGGCGAGGGCGTTCGTCGCGTGAATCATGCGCCGGCAAGCTTATCAGCGCGCGTTGCGCCGCAAAATAGCCGCGCGCGGATAGCCGGAATTGTGCGCGTACGAGCGCGTCCGAAAAACGCGGACTTACGCCGAAATCTGGCTGCGAAACGGGCACTTTTCGACGCAAATCGCGCCGAAACGGCGTGTTGCCAAATTAGTCGGCGGGGCCGCCCCGAATAGTTTGCTAAAATACCCGGCTCTGTTGACTGACACTGTGTCGGGCGACGTTCCGGCACTCCCGCGAGACGCGTTTTAGCGCGCGTCTTTCGGCGCCAGGCGTCGATTACGGCCGGCTCACGCAGAGCCCGCATCCGGACCCGCGCCTTTAGAACCGCGGAAGAACCGAACACCGAATTTTACGATTTAATCTAGGACGATTTCAGCCATGGCTAACGTAGTTGAGAACCTCGGCAAGCTCGAACGCCGCGTGACGATTTCCCTGCCGAAAGACACGGTGCAGAAGGAAGTGGATTCGCGCATCCGCCAGTTGGCCAAGAACGTGCGCATGCCGGGCTTCCGCCCGGGCAAGGTGCCGCTCAAGATGGTGACGCAGCAGTACGGCGGCCAGGTCGAGGCAGAAGTGCTGAGCGACAAGGTCGGCAAGGAATTCTTCGACGTCACGCGCGCGGAAAACCTGCGTGTTGCGGGCCAGCCGAGCTTCGCGCCGAAGTCGGAAGTCGCAGCTGACGCCTACGCGTTTGACGCGACCTTCGAGGTCTACCCCGAAGTGAAACTGGGCGATGTGGCGAACGCTGAAATCGAACGCACGGTCACCACCATCTCCGAAGCTGAAGTCGATCGCACGCTGGACATCCTGCGCAAGCAGCGCGTGCACTTTCACGCGCGCGGCGAAGCGGGCGAGCACGGCGACGGCGGCCCGAGCACCGCAGCGGCCGACGGCGACCGCGTGACGCTCGACTTCGTCGGCAAGATCGACGGCGTCGCGTTCGAAGGCGGCAGCGCACAGGACTTCGCATTCGTGCTGGGCGAAGGCCGCATGCTCCCCGAATTCGAGCAGGCCGCGACGGGCCTGAAGGTCGGCGAAACGCGCGAGTTCGATCTCAAGTTCCCTGAGGACTACCACGGCAAGGACGTCGCGGGCAAGACGGCGCAGTTCACGATCACGGTCAAGAAAATCGAGTGGCCGCATCTGCCGGAAATCAACGCGGATTTCGCGAAATCGCTCGGCATCGAAGACGGCGATCTCACGAAGATGCGCACCGAGATCAAGGACAACCTGGAGCGTGAAGCGAAGCGCCGCACGCAGCAGATCGTGAAAAACCAGGTCATGGACGCGCTCCTGAAGATCTCCGAACTGGACGTGCCGAAGGCGCTGATCGAGCAGGATCAGCAGCGTCTCGTCGAAATGGCGCGCCAGGACCTGCAGCAACGCGGCGTGCCGAACGCCGCCGACGCGCCGATTCCGGCTGAAATGTTCGCCGAGCAGGCCGAGCGCCGCGTGAAGCTGGGCCTCGTGCTGGCCGAGCTGGTGAAGGCCAACGAACTGCAGGCGAAGCCCGAACAGATCCGCGCTGAAGTGGACGAATTCGCCAAGAGCTACGAAGACCCGAAGGAAGTCGTCCGCTGGTATTATTCGAACCAGCAGCGCCTCGCCGAGATGGAAGCGTACGTCGTGGAAAGCAACGTCGTCGATTTCGTCCTGGGCAAGGCCAAGGTGACCGACAAGGAAGTCAGCTTCGAGGAACTGGCCAGCGCAACGGCGCAAGCCTGACGCGTTGAGCAAGGGGCGTGCGGAGTCGTCGGACTGACGGCCCGCACGCCTTTTTTGCATTAAAGTTGGGCGTTTGCATGCCGTTCTAGTGGATGTTCCTTTGTCGTTCAGTATCCCTATTCCGAACAAGGAAATTGCATGACCTTTCGCGCTGAATTGCTCGATACGTTGGCGTCCCACGCACCGCGGGACTTCGAAGCCCAGGCGCTCGGCCTCGTTCCGATGGTCGTGGAAACGAGCGGCCGCGGCGAGCGAGCCTATGACATTTATTCGCGTCTCCTCAAGGAGCGCGTGGTGTTTCTCGTCGGCGAGGTGAATGACCAGTCGGCGAACCTCGTCGTCGCGCAACTGCTGTTTCTCGAAAGCGAGAACCCGGACAAGGACATCAGCCTGTACATCAACAGCCCTGGCGGTTCCGTTTCGGCCGGCATGGCGATCTACGACACCATGCAGTTCGTGAAGCCCGATGTTTCCACGCTGTGCATGGGTCTCGCCGCGAGCATGGGCGCGTTCCTGCTGGCAGCGGGCGCGAAGGGCAAGCGCGTCGCGCTGCCGAACGCGCGCGTGATGATTCACCAGCCGCTCGGCGGCGCGCGCGGTCAGGCATCGGACATCGAAATTCAGGCGCGGGAAATCCTGTACCTGAAGGAGCGGTTGAATCAGTTGCTGTCGCATCACACGGGGCAGCCGGTCGAGCGCATTGCGCGCGACACGGATCGCGACAACTTCATGTCGGGCGACGACGCACAAGCTTACGGCCTCGTCGACCAGGTGCTTCACAAGCGTCCCTGAAGGCGTCCGGAGCGGCGCCGCGCCGGTGCTCGGAGACGGATACCGGCCAGCAATGCGAAGTCGCGCATGCGGCGCAACGCCAAAACGCGCTTCGTTCGACCTCCAGGTGCGAATCTGCGTCGTCGAATCGAAGGGCGTATCATGTAACAAGAGTGTCCGGAGGCTTACACATTTATGGCGGACAAAAAAGGTTCCAGCAGCGAAAAGCTGCTGTATTGCTCGTTCTGCGGAAAAAGCCAGCATGAGGTGAAGAAGCTCATTGCTGGGCCGTCGGTGTTCATCTGTGATGAATGTATCGATCTGTGCAACGAGATCATTCGCGACGAGGCAGCGGGTGCGGCGGAGGAGGCCGGGCTGACCAGGTCCGACCTGCCGAGCCCGCAGGAAATCAGCGATATCCTCAATCAGTACGTCATTGGCCAGGAACGCGCGAAGAAAATTCTCGCGGTGGCCGTGTACAACCATTACAAGCGGCTCAAGCATCTCGACAAGAAAGACGAGATCGAGCTGTCGAAGAGCAATATTCTCTTGATCGGGCCGACCGGCTCGGGCAAGACGCTGCTCGCGCAGACGCTCGCGCGCATGCTGAACGTGCCGTTCGTGATCGCGGATGCAACGACGCTGACCGAAGCCGGCTATGTCGGCGAGGACGTCGAGAATATCATTCAGAAGCTGCTGCAAAACTGCAACTACGAAGTCGACAAGGCGCAGCGCGGAATCGTTTACATCGACGAGATCGACAAGATCAGCCGCAAGTCTGACAACCCGTCCATCACGCGCGACGTGTCGGGCGAGGGCGTGCAGCAGGCTTTGCTCAAGCTCGTCGAAGGCACGATGGCATCGGTGCCGCCGCAAGGCGGACGCAAGCACCCGAATCAGGATTTCATCCAGGTCGATACAACCAACATCCTGTTCATCTGCGGCGGCGCGTTCGACGGACTCGAAAAGGTCATCACGGATCGCACCGAGAAGACTGGGATCGGTTTCGGCGCAAGCGTGAAGAGCAAGCAGGATCGCGATGCGGGCGAAGTGCTGCGTGAAGTCGAGCCTGAGGATTTGATCAAGTTCGGTCTGATTCCGGAGCTGATCGGCCGTCTGCCCGTCGTGGCGACGCTCGGCAAGCTCGACGAAGCCGCGCTCGTGAAGATCCTGATCGAGCCCAAGAACGCGCTCGTGAAGCAGTATCACAAGCTCTTCGCGATGGAACGCGTGGAACTGGAAATCCGTCCGGCTGCGCTGCAGGCCATCGCGCAGAAGGCGATTCGCCGCAAGACCGGCGCGCGCGGCCTGCGTTCGATTCTGGAACAGGCGTTGCTCGACGTGATGTACGAACTGCCGACCATGAAGGGCGTTTCGAAGGTGATCGTCGACGACAACACGATCGACGGCGACGGCAAGCCGCTCCTCATCTACGAAGACGCACCGAAAGTAGCAGGATCGAACTGAAGCAGGCTGTGTGTCGGCGAAAGGCCGTTCATGGCGACGTGAACGGCCTTTTATTTTTTTCGGTTTATCTTGTGGACGTTACTGACGCGATCTTTGACTAACGACTTTTCCCTTCCGATAAAGGCTTGCAATAGCTCTGAACGGCCTTACTTACGATTGAATTGATTCCATTAATGGGGAAATGAAATGTCAGGAACCCAACTCCTCCCGCAGGAACGCATTACGCTGCCGTTGCTCCCGCTGCGCGACGTAGTCGTTTTCCCGCATATGGTGATTCCGCTCTTCGTCGGGCGGCCCAAGTCGATCAAGGCCCTCGAAGCCGCGATGGAAGGCGGCAAGCACATCATGCTCGTCGCCCAGAAAACGGCGGCGAAAGATGAGCCGACCGAAAAGGACATGTACGAAGTAGGGTGTGTCGCCAACATCCTGCAAATGCTGAAGCTGCCTGACGGCACCGTAAAAGTGCTCGTCGAAGGGCTGCAGCGCGCGAAGACGCTCTCGATCGAAGAGCAGGAAACGCAGTTTTCATGCGATGTGATGCCGCTCGAGCCGGATCACGCTGACAGCGCTGAAACCGAAGCGCTGCGCCGCGCGATTGTTTCCCAGTTCGATCAGTACGTGAAGCTCAACAAGAAGATTCCGCCGGAGATCCTGACGTCGCTGTCGGGTATCGACGAAGCGGGTCGTCTTGCCGACACCATCGCCGCGCATCTGCCGCTCAAGCTCGATCAGAAGCAGCACATCCTCGAGATGTTCCCTGTGATCGAGCGCCTGGAGCATTTGCTCGCCCAGCTCGAAGCCGAAATCGACATCCTTCAGGTCGAGAAGCGCATTCGTGGGCGTGTGAAGCGCCAGATGGAAAAGAGCCAGCGCGAGTACTACCTGAACGAACAGGTCAAGGCCATCCAGAAGGAACTGGGCGAAGGCGAAGAGGGCGCGGACCTCGAAGAACTCGAGAAACGCATCACCGCCGCGCGCATGCCGAAGGAAGCCAAGAAGAAGGCCGATGCCGAGCTGAAGAAGCTGAAGCTCATGTCGCCGATGTCCGCGGAAGCGACCGTCGTGCGCAATTACATCGACACGCTGATCGGCCTGCCGTGGCGCAAGAAGAGCAAGGTCAACAACGACCTCTCGAACGCCGAGCGCGTGCTGGATGAAGACCACTTCGGCCTCGAGAAAGTGAAGGAACGCATTCTGGAGTACCTCGCGGTTCAACAACGCGTCGAGAAGGTGAAGGCGCCGATCCTGTGCCTCGTCGGGCCTCCCGGCGTCGGCAAGACCTCGCTCGGCCAGTCGATCGCGCGTGCGACGAACCGCAAGTTCGTGCGCATGGCGTTGGGCGGCGTGCATGACGAGTCCGAGATTCGCGGTCACCGTCGTACGTATATCGGCTCGATGCCCGGCAAGATCCTGCAAAGCCTCGCGAAGGTAGGCGTACGCAATCCGCTCTTCCTGCTCGACGAAGTCGACAAGATGGGCATGGATTTCCGCGGCGATCCTGCCTCTGCGTTGCTCGAAGTGCTCGACCCGGAACAGAACCACACGTTCGCGGACCACTACATCGAAGTGGACTTCGACCTGTCGGACGTAATGTTCGTGGCGACGTCGAACTCGCTGAACATTCCGCCGCCGCTGCTCGACCGGATGGAAGTCATCCGCCTGTCGGGTTACACGGAAGACGAGAAGGTCAGCATCGCGACGCGTTACCTGCTGCCGAAGCAGAAGCGCAACAACGGGCTGAAGGACGGCGAAATCGACGTCACGGAACAAGCCATCCGCGACATCATTCGTTACTACACGCGTGAAGCGGGCGTACGTTCGCTCGAGCGTGAAGTGTCGAAGATTTGCCGCAAGGTCGTGAAGATGTTGCTGCTGAAGAAGGCCGAAGGCGCCGTGAAGGTCGATGGCTCCAACCTCGACACCTTCCTCGGCGTGCGCAAGTACGACTTCGGTCTGGCCGCGAAGGACAACCAGATCGGTCAGGTAACGGGCCTTGCATGGACGGAAGTCGGCGGCGATCTGCTGACGATCGAAGCAGCGGTGATGCCCGGCAAGGGCGGCGTGATCCGCACGGGTTCGCTCGGCGACGTCATGAAGGAATCCGTCGAAGCGGCGCGTTCGGTGGTTCGCTCGCGTTCGCGTCGTCTCGGCATCACGGATGAGTCGTTCGAGAAGAAGGACATTCACATCCACGTGCCGGAAGGCGCGACGCCGAAGGACGGTCCGTCCGCCGGTATCGCGATGACCACGGCCCTGGTGTCGGTGTTGACGGGCATTCCGGTTCGCGCCGATGTTGCGATGACGGGCGAAATCACGTTGCGCGGCGAAGTGCTGCCGATCGGCGGGTTGAAGGAAAAGCTGCTGGCGGCGCATCGCGGCGGCATCAAGCTCGTGCTGATCCCCGAGGAGAACACGAAGGATCTGGCCGAGATTCCCGACAACGTGAAGAACGCCATCGAGATCGTGCCGGTTCGCTGGATCGATCGCGTGCTGGAACTGGCGCTCGAACGTACGCCGGAGTCGTTGCCTGAAGACGAAGCGAAGGCGACGCCGGTCGCGGCCGAACAGCAGAAGGACGCGCCTGCACCGGGCGAGGTCGTGAAGCACTGAGCGCTTCCTGCAACACGGTTCATCGCCGTGTCGTGTGATCGAAGCTAAAACCCGCGGGTGTATGCCCGCGGGTTTTTCTTTGCGCGCGCGGCTTTACCGAGGAGCTCTTCTAAAACGCCTCGAACCCGCACCGAATAAGGCTCAACCCTCGTTGACACGCTGCTTTCGGCTAAGTTAAATGAGCGCCGCATCCAATCATATCGAGATGCCATTCGCATCGATGCTGGACCAGATCGATTAAAACGTGCCAATACTGATTCGGGGATCACAATGAACAAGACGGAACTGATCGACCATATCGCGCAGCAAGCCGATATCTCCAAGGCCGCCGCCGGCCGAGCGCTCGAAGCGGTGATCGGCGGCGTAAGCGCGACGCTGAAGAAGGGCGGCACCGTGACGCTCGTCGGCTTCGGCACGTTCGCCGTCGGTAAGCGCACTGCGCGCACGGGCCGCAATCCGCGCACGGGCGACGCGATCAAGATCAAGGCCGCGAAGGTTCCGAAATTTCGCCCTGGCAAAGCGCTGAAGGATGCGCTAAACTAGCGGACTCGCTGGATGCGGCGCTTCTCAAAACGAAGCGTTAAGTTTAACGAGGCGCAAACCGAGTGAATTTGCGGACCGGGTGCTTAGCTCAGTTGGTAGAGCGGCGCCCTTACAAGGCGTAGGTCGGGAGTTCGAGCCTCTCAGCACCCACCAGGTCTCAGTTCATTGCGCGCTACCCAGGAGCGGTAGTTCAGTTGGTTAGAATACCGGCCTGTCACGCCGGGGGTCGCGGGTTCGAGTCCCGTCCGCTCCGCCAGAATCAAACAAAAAAGTCCTGCAAGCTGCATTGCTTGCAGGACTTTTTTGTTTTACGTGCGCTCGCGCTGTCGTTAAGAATACTAATGATTGCGTCAAAGAAGCACGGTTCCGAGCACTTGGATGCGCCGCCCAGGGCGGCATCCTGGGGCGCGACACCTTTAATTACAAGGATCAGCACGACAATTTCGCCTTGGGCAACGCAAATCCCACCCGCCTTTCGCCTTTTCCCCGCCCACTGTTGTAATATCGAGCGTTTTGTTATAACCACGCAGCGTTACGCATGCTCGACTTCTTCCGTAATCACCAGCGCCTGATGATGGCTCTGCTAATCCTGATCGTCGTGCCCGGTCTGGGCATGGTCGGGATTCAGGGCTTCAGCAACTATTTCGACGAGAGTTCCTACGTCGCCAGCGTGAATGGCCACAAGATCACGCGCGCCGAGTTCGACAGCGCCTTCCGTCAGCAAGTGGACCGCGCCCGCTCGATGCTCGGCGCACAGTTCGACGCCAAGATGTTCGACACGCCCGAGGCACGCGCCGCGATGGTCGACAGTCTCGTGCAGCAACGCGCGATGGCCGACGAAACGCAGCGTCTGCATCTGACCGCGTCGGATGACGCCGTGCGTCGCGCGCTGCTTTCCGATCCGGTGATTTCGTCGCTGAAGAAGCCCGACGGCAGCATCGACCTCGATCGCTACAAGCAACTGCTCGCGATGCAGGGCATGACGCCCGCGCAGTACGACGAGCGCATGCGCTACACGATCGCGACCGAGCAGATTCCGGGCAGCATCCAGGCGACTTCGTTCACGTCGAAGTCGCTCGCACAGAGCCTGACGGAACTTGCAGAGCAGAAGCGCTCGGTGCAAGGCCTGTCGCTGCGCACGGCCGATTACACCGCGAAGATCCAGCCGACCGACGCGCAGCTCACGGCATACTACGACGCGCATCGCAACGACTTCGCGACGCCCGAGACGGCCACGATCCAGTATCTCCTGCTGTCGCCGTCGACGGTCGCGGCGGCATCGAAGCCGAGCGACGCCGATCTCAAGAAGTATTACGACGAGAACATCCAGCGCTATCGGACGGAAGCGGAAGTGCGCGCGAGCCACATTCTCGTGAACGCGCCGAAGGACGCGAGCGCGGCCGACAAGGCGAAGGCGAAGCAGAAAGCCGAAGAACTGCTCGCGCAAGTCAAGGCTCATCCCGACCAGTTCGCGCAGATCGCGCAGAAGAACTCGGACGATCCTGGCTCGGCGAGCAAGGGCGGCGATCTCGGCTACTTCGCGCATGGGCAGATCGCGGGCGGCAAGGCATTCGACGATGCCGCATTCGGCCTGAAGAAGGGCGAGGTGAGCAATATCGTCGAATCGGATTTCGGCTATCACATCATCCAGGCGACCGACGTTAAGCCATCGGTCACAAGACCGTTCGATGAAGTGAAGGACTCGCTCGCGAAGGACTATGCGGCCCAGCAAGGCACGAAGGGCTTCGCGGAAGACGCGCAGGGCTTCACCGACCTCGTCTACGAGAAGGCGAAGTCGCTGCAACCCGCCGCGGACAAATACAAGCTCACGATCCAGACGGCGACGGTCGGCCCGAAGCCGAATCCGCAATTGCCACAGGACAATCCGCTCAACAATCCGAAGTTCCTCACGGCCGTCTTCGCGCCGGACGCGGTGAAGGATCGCAACAACACGCAGGCCATCGACGTCGGCAACAACACGCTGATTGCCGCGCGCGTGACCGACTACAAGGCGTCTTCCGTCCCGGCGTTCGACGTCGTAAAGGACGACGTCCGCAAGAAGGTGGTCGCGGAACTGGCCGCTGCGATGGCAAAGAAGGACGGCGAAGCGAAGCTGGCGGACCTGCAGAAGTCGAAGTCGGCCGATGGCTTCACGTCGCCGGTCACGGTCTTGCGTAACGACGCGCAAGGCTTGCCGCCCGCCGCGCTGAGCGCGATCTTCAAGGTGGACGCATCGAAACTTCCGGCTTATGTCGGCGTGGATCTCGGCGCGGACGGCTACGCGATTTATCGCGTGAACGGGATCGAAAAGGGTGCGCCGGTCGCAGCCGATCGCCTCGCGGGCGCGCAGCAGCAGGTCGCGCAGGTCTATGCGCAGGCCGACATGGAGGCGTACATCAACGCGTTGAAGGCGCGCTCGAAGGTCAAGCTGAGCCAGGCGCCCCCGCCGTCGTCGTCAAACTGATCGATACTGGCTTCATAAAAAAAGCCCCGCTTCCGAAAGAATGCGGGGCTTTTTTGTTCGGCTATGCCGCCATGAGGCAGCAAGCAGCCGTCCGAG
Source organism: Caballeronia sp. INML2 (assembly GCF_023631365.1). Lineage (NCBI taxonomy): Bacteria > Pseudomonadati > Pseudomonadota > Betaproteobacteria > Burkholderiales > Burkholderiaceae > Caballeronia > Caballeronia sp. INML2. The sequence continues at coordinate 79,035 of NZ_JALQDH010000017.1, forward strand.
CTTCGCTTACAGGCAAGCCTGGATATCGCCGGTTGCCTGACTGCCGGCAGCGCCCGAGGCGCGGAAACCGACCCACGTGCCCGAACCCGACCATGCCGGGCGGACAATGGCCGCCGCGCCGGTCGGCGGTTGCTGGCCGGGCACGTACACGTCGACGGCCTGATCGTTCGCGAGCGTGTTCTGCGACACGACCTGCTGCTGCGACGAGTCCGCCCATTTCTGGGCGACGCATTGCGCGACGACCTTCGGCGCTTTCTGGCTCGTGCCGACTTGCTGCACACCGGCGGGCGGCTGAGCAGCACAGGCCGAAATCGCAACGGTCAGGGCGAGAAGAGGGATAAATTTCACGTGACCTCCTTGTAGAGTCGCTCACGACGAGCGGGGTTATAAGAGTTACGCGAAAGTCTCAGATATCTGAATCTTGGCCATGCTCCGCGTCGGTTGCTGAAGCTGTCGCGTCCGGCGTCTTCGTTAATGCGACGCACTGGCGCCCAGCAAGGGTTTCAAGGTTGGCCAGACGTTATCCAACAGCAAAGGCTGGGCCTGCACGGTCGGATGAATCTGGTCGGCCTGGAACATGGCAGGCTTGTCAGCGATGCCGGCAAGCAGAAACGGCACGAGCGGCACGTTCTTGTCCTTCGCGATACTCTCGTAGACCGCGTGGAACTTTTGCGTGTAGTCGGGGCCGTAATTGGGTGGAACGTACATGCCGATGAGTAAAACCTTCGCATGCGCGGCCTGCGATGCCTCGACGATGCTGCGCAGATTCGTCTCCGTCGTCGCGAGCGGCACGCCACGCAACGCGTCGTTCGCGCCGAGTTCGACGATTACGACAGCCGGCTTGATGCGCGACAGCACCGCGGTCAGACGCGCGCGCCCGCCGCTTGTGGTGTCGCCGCTGATGCTCGAATTGGCGACGCTATAATCGAAACGCTCCTTCGCCAGCTTCTCGCGCAGCAGATTCACCCAGCCAGTGTCGCGCGGCAGACCGTATTCGGCCGACAGACTATCGCCCAGCACGACGATTGCGGGCTTCGGTTGCGATGCCGCCTGCGCGTCTGCCGCGTGCGCGGTCGCACAACATGCCGCCATCAGCGCGGCGGTCGCAAAGCCGCGCAAGTTCTTTTTCAGGGTGTCCATGCAAAACAATATCGAGCCGGTCATCGAAGTTCGGGGATTAAGCAAGCGAGTGAAGGACGCAACGGGCGAGCTCACGATTCTCGATCAGGTCGATCTGTCGATTGCGAAGGGTAGCAGCGTCGCGATCGTCGGAGCATCGGGCTCGGGCAAGTCGACATTGCTCGGCTTGCTCGCCGGATTGGACAGCGCGAGCGAGGGCTCGGTTCGTCTGCTTGGCAAGGAGTTGGCCACGTTGAACGAAGACGAGCGCGCCGCGCTCAGAAGCGGCGCGGTCGGCTTCGTGTTCCAGTCGTTCCAGTTGATGCCGCATCTGACCGCGCTCGAGAACGTCATGCTGCCCCTCGAGCTGCGCGCTCAGACTCCGCACAGCGAAATCGCAGCGCGCGCCCGTTCGCTGCTCGATCAGGTCGGGCTGTCGCAACGCACCGGCCATTATCCGAAGCTGCTTTCCGGCGGCGAACAGCAGCGCGTCGCGCTCGCGCGCGCGTTCGTCACGCATCCTGTCGTGCTCTTCGCCGACGAACCCACCGGCAGCCTCGACGCCGCAACCGGCTGCGCAATCATCGACCTGATGTTCGAGATGAATCGGCGCAACGGCGCGACGCTCGTGCTGGTTACGCACGATCAGGAACTCGCCGAGCGTTGCGATGCCACGGTGACGATCGAAGCGGGGCGCCTCGTCAACGGTCTCGGCGTGTAAAAAAGCCCGCAACGCGCAAGCGTCGCGGGCCATCGACGACTACGGGAGCGTCAGCGCTTCAGCGCCTTGCGCGCACGCGCGATCAACGCCGATGTCGACGAGTCGTGCCTGGCCGGATCGACGCTCGCGGCAGTGATATCGGCCTCGACGACCTTGCCGAGAATCTTGCCGAGCTCAACGCCCCACTGATCGAACGAGTTGATGTCCCACACCGTGCCCTGCACGAGCACCTTGTGCTCGTAGAGCGCGATGAGCGCGCCGAGCGTCTGCGGCGTGAGGGCATCGAGCATGATGGTCGTGGTTGGCCGGTTGCCGGGGAAGCTCAGATGCGTCGCCAGTTCTTCCTTGCCAGGACCGGCAACCTTCTTTGCTTCTTCCAGCGTGCGGCCGAGCATCAGCGCTTCGCTCTGCGCAAAGCAGTTGGCGAGCAGCTTCGCGTGATGATCGACGAGCGGATGCTCCGGCGTCAGCACGGCGATGAAGTCGATCGGGATGAGCGTGGGGCCCTGATGCAGCATCTGGAAGAACGCGTGCTGGCCGTTCGTGCCCGGCTCGCCCCAGATGACGGCCGCCGTCGGATAGTCGACCATCTTGCCGTCGAGGCGCGCGGACTTGCCGTTGCTCTCCATCTCGAGCTGCTGGAGGTATGAAGGCAGATAGTGCAGCGCCTGCGAATACGGCGCCACCAGATCGCTCTGTGAGCCAAAAAAGTTGCGATACCAGATGCCGATCATGCCCATCAGCACGGGCAGGTTCCTGTCGAGCGGGGCGGTGCGGAAGTGCTCGTCCATCGCAGCCGCGCCTTGCAGGAGCGCGTCGAAATTTTTCGGGCCGACCGACAGCATGATCGAGAGACCCACCGCCGACCACAGCGAGTAACGGCCGCCGACCCAGTCCCACATCTCGAACACGTTTTCTTTCGCGATACCGAACTTGACGACTTCAGCCGGATTCGCCGAGACGCCGACGAAATGCTTCGACAACTGATCTTCGGGACAGCCGGACTTCAGGAACCAGTCGCGCATCGAATGCGCGTTGGTCATCGTCTCGAGCGTCGTGAAGGTCTTGGAGACGACGATCGCCAGCGTCTCCTCGGCGTCGACTTGCTGAAGGACGTTCCAGAGATCGGCGCCGTCGACGTTCGATACGAAGTGCGTGTCGAGATCCTTCGAAGCGAGATGATGCAGCGCATGCACGACCATCTTCGGTCCGAGGTCCGAGCCGCCGATACCGATGTTTACGACGTGACGGATGCGCTTGCCGCTATAGCCTTTCCATGAGCCGTCGCGCACGCGATCGGAGAAGGCGGCCATTTTGGCCTTTTCCTTCTGCACCTGCTCGTAGAAAGGCGCGTCGGGCGACTGCGCGCGCAGCGCGGTATGCAGCACCGCGCGATGTTCGGTGATGTTGACGATATCGCCACGGAACATCGCGTCGCGGCGTTCGGTGACCTTGGCCTGCTGGGCGACCTCGACGAGCAGCTTGAGCGTTTCGTCCTTGACGCGGTTCTTGGAGAAGTCGATTGCGAGGCCGCCGCCTTCGAAGGTCAAGCGCTCGGCGCGCGTCGGCGCGGTGTCGTTCTGAGGCCCGAACCAGTCGCGCAGGCGCTCGCCGGAGATGGCATCGTAATGCGACTGGAGCGCCGACCAGGCAGGAAGCGAATTGAGCATCGAGTTTTGGGTCATGAGCGGTCCGATAGTCTGAGAGTGACAGAGGAATACGTTCGTGCGATTGCGGCCCGGCTTGCCTGTGCGTGTCGTGTTTGGTGAACGCGACTAAACGGCCGCGGTTGCCCGAATCAAAAAAGAGTATAGCGACGATGCATGACCGGATGCTTGCAAAGCGTCACGGGACTTCGCGGGCGTGCGCCCGCAAGCCTTCAGCTTCGCGCGTGCTGCGCGTAAAAGCGGCGGTTGATGAGACCGCGCACGGCCGGCGCGAGTTCGCCCGCGGTCAATCCCGCCGGGCCCATGCCGTCGTCGGTAAGTGTCTGCGCGGCAAGGCCATGCAGATAGACGCCCGCGAGCGCGGCTTCGTAGGCCGGCAGTTTCTGCGCGAGCAATGCTCCGATCAATCCGCCGAGCACGTCGCCGGTGCCGCCTGTCGCGAGACCGGCGTTGCCGGTTGGATTCACGCAGACACGTCCGTCGGACGACGCGATTACGGTGCCCGAGCCCTTGAGCACCGCGATCGCCGCATAGCGCGCGGCGAGCTGGCGCGCGGCGGCGATGCGGTCGGCCTGAACGGATTTCGCGTCAGTCTGCAAGAGACGCGCCGCTTCGAGCGGATGCGGCGTCAGGATGCACGGATCGCCCTTGGCGCCGCGTGTCGCGACGGCGGAGGCGAGCGCGTCGTCTTTGGCGACGAGATTGAGCGCGTCGGCATCGAGCAGCTTCGGGATGTCGAGCTTGAGCGCGTCCGCCAGCACGTTTTTCGCGCGCTCGCTCGTGCCCATGCCGCAGCCGATGGACAGCGCGTCCATCCTGTCGGGCGCGAAGCCGTCGGCGCGATGCAGCATCAGCTCGGGATGCGGCGGATCATAGGGCGGAAAGCCTTCGCCCAGAAACGCGACGTGAACCTTTCCCGCGCCGCCGTAGAGCGCCATGCGCGCGGCGAGAATCGGCGCGCCGCACATGCCGGTGTCGCCGCCGATGACCGCGAGCGAGCCGAACGTGCCCTTGTTGGTCGCGTTGTCGCGCGGCGGCATGCATGCGCCGAAGAGTGCGGGCGCATTGAGCGTGATCGAAGGCGCGGTGCTCGAATCGACCTCCAGCGTCGACACGAAAAGCCGTCCCGTCAGATCGCGGCCTTGTGACGTGAAATGCCCCGGCTTCGCGCCGATGAACGTGATGGTGTCCGTCGCGCGCACGGCTTCGCCGCCGTTCACGGGTGTGCCGGTGTCGCTGTTCAGGCCGCTTGCGATGTCGAGCGCGAGCACGCGGCCTGAAGCGCTGGAACGGCGCGTCATGCGCGCGGCGATATCCGCGAATACGCCGTCGAGCGCGCGCGTGAGGCCGATGCCGAACATGCCGTCGACGAGCCAGCCGAAGCCGTCGAACGATGCGGGCGGCTGGCCGTCGATCGGCACGCCCGCCGCGCGCGCCGATTCGAGCGCCCAGCGTGCGTCGTCGGGCTTGACCTCGACCGGCATGCACACACGTACCGCAATGCCGGCGCGATGCAGTTGCTCCGCCATCACGAGCGCGTCGCCGCCGTTGTTGCCGGGGCCGGCCACGAGCCACACCGGCCGTGCGCGGGAGTCGGGATCGTTCTCGAGCACGTCGATGAGGCATTGCGCGGCGGCCGCCCCCGCGCGCGCCATCAGCGTGTGCGGCGGCAGCGCCGCAGCCGCACGCGCTTCGAGCGCGCGCAGCTCGGTAAGCGTCAGCAGCGCGAGGGGATCGTCTTTGGGGCTGAAGTAGGGTGAGCGGGCAGCGGTCATGGCGGCGGGCGGAAGGGCGCTTCGAGAATCGAGTCGGTCGGGAATCCGGCGTCGCCGCAGCAATCGTGCCCGTCGCGGCGGTGCGCGCCGCGCGGTGACTGCTGCTTGCTAGAAGCGCTCGATGCTCATCGCCGCGAGCGCGCTGGCGGGAATGTCGGGCGTAACGCCGGAGACGAGGTCCGCGATCACTTTAGCAGACCCGCATGCGAGGCCCCAGCCGGCCGGGCCGTGCGCCGCGTTGACGAAAAGCCGCGGATGGCGCGTCGCGCCGACGACCGGCAGCCCGTCGGCGGTGATCAGTCGCAAACCATCCCACGCGCGCGCGGCGGACACTCGCGCCGCGCCCGGAATCCAGTCGTGCGTGCCCTGACCGAGCAAATCGAGCGCGCGCCGGGCCAGCGTGGCGTCGAGCGGCTTGTCGGCTTTGGAGGCGCTCTGAAACACGCCCGCGCCGCCCACGCGCAGCCGCTGGTTCACGCGCGTCATCGTGATGCGCTTGATCGTATCGACGACCGTGAGATGCGGCACGCGCTCCTCATAGGCGACGGGCGCAGTCAGCGTGTGCACGCGCAGCGGAAAAAGCGAGGACGCCGACCGGATGCCGCCGATGAGCCCGGGCGTGCCGGTGCCCGCCGCGACGACGATCGCGTCCGCGGTGATCAGCTCCACCTCGGCCCTGCGCTTCTTGCCCTCGCTCGGATCGGCGAGTTCGACGGCGGCGCGCGCGCCGTCGAGCCGCACCGACGCGACGCTCCGGTGCATGCGGAACTGCACGCCATCGTCTTCGAGCACCTGCTTCAGTTGCTTCGTGAAAAGCGGGCAGTTCGCGGTGCGCTCCTCGGGCAGCAGCACGCCGCCCGCGAACTCGGGGTAGTCCGGCACGGAAGGTTCGACGGCGACGCATTCCTCGGGCGTCAGCAGCCGATACGGCACGCCGCAGCCCTTGAGCAGATCGATGGCCGGTTGCGCGTCTTCGAGCTCGCGCGGCTGCCGGAACACGTGCAGCATGCCGCGGCGTTGTTCGAAATCGAGTTCCAGGCGGCTTTCGATGTCCGCCAGCACGCGCCGCGACAGATCGACGAGCGGCTGCAGATGCGCGTACTGCGCAGCGAACGCCTCGGGATCGCGAAGCGCCGCGAGTTGCTTGATGAAGTCGCGGGCGGCCGAGTCGAACCCGGTCTTGACCACCATGCCGCTTTGCTTCGAGCGGCTCGATGCCATGAAGGTCGGCCCGAACCAGACATCGAGCGGCGATGGCAGCAGCGCGCCGCCCTGGCCGTAGGTGGCGCCTTGCGCGACGGTCGCGTGGCGCTCGATCACGCAAACGCGATGGCCTGCCGCGTGCAACTGGCAGGCGGTGGCGATGCCGGCGATTCCTCCGCCGATGACGATGACATCCATGACTTTTTGTGCCCGAAGGCGCGAGATTGCAGTGCTGCGCGGTGTGACGCGCGGGAGCGAAGCGCCCGACGCCGCGCGCCTTGACGGTAAAACGACGGATCCTGAAGCGCGGCTCGGCGCGCCGGACCCGAAGAGCGCGCCATGATAGCGCCAAAATCGTTTGCGAGGGACGGCAACCCGCGCGGTCATGCGGTGCGTGACTCATCAAGTTTGCCCCGGCCTTGTGCGTCCAGGTGATTTCGGGATGAGAACCGATTGGGTTCGCCTCGCCGCGCGCCGCCGCACAGCGCCGGGACGGACCGCCCGGCCCGATTTCGAGACGCTTCCGGGTTATAATCGCGGTCTTCCTTTCGCCTCACGCCGTTTTGCGCGCTCGAGTCCGAATTTGCGATTTTTTCGATTCGCAAAAAAGCGAGCGTCGCGCGAGCGGCACACAGACGTCATCGACGCACCGTCACAATGGCCCACTTCTCGTGTTTCCCCGGCGCTTCGGCCCTCTCCGATTTTCGTCAAACCCGCCTTCTCGAAACGCTCGCCCGCATCGACGCGAATATCGTCGGCGTGCGCGGTCAGTTCCTGCATTTCGTCAACGCGTCCGAGCCGCTCACCGACGATGACAACAGCCGCATCGATGCGCTGATGCACTACGGCGCGCCTTTCGACGCATCGAAGGAGCGCGGCCAGGTCGAGACCTTCCTGGTCGTGCCGCGCTTCGGCACGGTTTCGCCGTGGGCGAGCAAGGCGACCGACATCGCGCATCACTGCGGGCTCGATAAGGTGCGGCGCATCGAGCGCGGCGTCGAGTACTCGGTCATCATGAAAAGCGGTTTTCTCGGCGGCAAGAAGGCGCTGTCGGACGAAGCGCGCGCCGCCGTCGCGGATGCGTTGCACGACCGCATGACGGAAAGCGTCGCGGCATCGCGCGATCAGGCGCTGCATCTCTTCGATGAACTGCCCGCCAAGCCCTTGCAGACGGTCGATATCATCGGCGCGGGACGCAAGGCGCTCGAAGCCGCGAACACCGAACTCGGCCTCGCGCTCGCGGAAGACGAAATCGATTATCTGGTGAACGCATTCGAAGGGCTGAAGCGCAATCCGACCGACGTCGAACTGATGATGTTCGCGCAGGCCAACAGCGAACACTGCCGCCACAAGATCTTCAACGGCGAATGGACCATCGACGGCGAGAAGCAGGACATGTCGCTGTTCCAGATGATCCGCAATACCGAAAAGCTGAATCACGAAGGCACGATCGTCGCGTATTCGGACAACTCGGCGATCATGCGCGGCGGCATCGCGCAGCGCTGGTTCCCGCGCGGTCGCGACGAGCAGTATCAGCGTCATGTGGAACTGACCCACACGCTGATGAAGGTCGAGACGCACAATCACCCGACCGCGATTTCCCCGTTCGCGGGCGCGGCGACGGGCTCCGGCGGCGAAATCCGCGACGAAGGCGCGACGGGCCGCGGCGCGCGTCCGAAGGCCGGTCTTGCCGGCTTCACCGTGTCGAACCTCGATTTGCCCGGCGCGCGCGAAAAGTGGGAAAACGATCGCGATGCCGCGGTGCCGCTCGCATCGCGCAATCCGGCCGACCAGAACGAGCCATACGGCCGGCCCGACCGCATCGCCTCGCCGTTGCAGATCATGATCGACGGGCCGATCGGCGCCGCGGCCTTCAACAACGAATTCGGCCGTCCGAACCTCGGCGGCTATTTCCGCACCTACGAGCAGAACGTCGCGGGCCGCGTGCGCGGCTATCACAAGCCGATCATGATCGCGGGCGGCATCGGCAATATTTCGGACCAGCACACGCACAAGAACGATCTGCCGGCCGGCACGCTGCTGATCCAGATCGGCGGTCCGGGCATGCGCATCGGCATGGGCGGCGGCGCGGCGTCGTCGATGGCGACCGGCGCGAACACCGCCGAGCTCGACTTCGATTCGGTCCAGCGCGGCAATCCGGAAATTCAGCGCCGCGCGCAGGAAGTCATCAACACCTGCTGGCAGATGGGCGAGGGCAATCCGATCCTGTCGATTCACGATGTCGGCGCGGGCGGCATTTCGAACGCCTTCCCGGAGCTCGTCGATGGCGCGGGCAAAGGCGCGCGCTTCGAGCTGCGCAAGGTCCAGCTCGAAGAAAGCGGTCTCTCGCCGCGCGAAATCTGGTCGAACGAAGCGCAGGAACGTTATGTCCTCGCGATCTCGCCCGCCGATCTGCCCGCGTTTCAGGCGATCTGCGAACGCGAACGCTGCCCGGTGGCAGTCGTTGGCGTGGCGACCGAAGAGCGGCAGTTGAAGCTGATCGACGAAGCGAACGAAGGTCAGGAACCCGTCGATATGCCGATGGACGTGCTGCTCGGCAAGCCGCCCAAGATGCATCGCGACGTGAAGCGCGAGCACGCGCAGTTCACGCCGGTCGACGTGACCGGTCTGCCGCTGTCGGCGGTGGCGGTCGATGTGCTGAAGCATCCCACGGTCGCGAGCAAGTCCTTCCTCATCACCATCGGCGACCGCTCGGTCGGCGGTACGACCGCGCGTGATCAGTTCGTCGGCCCGTGGCAGGTGCCCGTGGCCGATTGCGCCGTCACGACGATGGACTACGCAGGCTTTCGCGGCGAAGCGATGACGATGGCCGAGCGCACGCCGCTCGCCGTCATCGACGCACCCGCATCGGGACGCATGGCGGTGGGCGAAGCGGTGACGAACATTGCCTCCGCGCCGATCGAATCGCTGAACAAGCTGAAGCTGTCGGCGAACTGGATGGCCGCGTGCGGCAGCGCGGGTGAAGATGCCGCGCTCTATGAAACGGTGAAGGCGATCGGCATGGAGCTGTGTCCGGCGCTCGGCATCAGTATTCCGGTCGGCAAGGATTCACTGTCCATGCGCACCAAGTGGCAGGACGCGCGCGGCGGTGCCCGCGAAGTCGTGTCGCCGGTGTCGCTGATTATCTCGGCGTTTGCGCCCGTGGAAGACGTGCGCCGTCATCTGACGCCGCAGCTCGTCAATGACGCCAACACGGTGCTGATCGCGATCGATCTGGGCCGCGGCCGCAACCGCATGGGTGGCAGCATCCTCGCGCAGGTGACGCAGCAGGTCGGCGATGCGGTGCCCGACGTCGACGACCCCGAGGATCTGAAGCGTTTCTTCGCCGCGATCCAGGCGCTCAACGCCGAAGGCAAGCTGCTCGCCTACCATGACCGCTCCGATGGCGGCCTGTGGGCGACGGTCTGCGAAATGGCGTTTGCGGGTCATGTTGGCGTGTCGCTGAACGTCGACATGCTGACGCTCGACGCCGAACACGAATCCGATTACGGCGACGCGAAGGACTGGGCGAAGCAGACGAGCGGCCGACGCGACGACCGCACGATCCGCGCGCTGTTCTCGGAAGAACTCGGCGCGGTGGTGCAGGTGCGCGCATCGGACCGCGACGCGGTGCTCGCCGCGCTGCGCGAGCATGGCTTGTCGGCGTGCTCGCATGTGATCGGCAAGCCGAACGAGAGCGGCGCGATCGAGATCTATCGCGACGCGAAGAAGATTTTCGATGCACCGCGCGTCGAGCTGCACCGCGCGTGGAGCGAAGTGAGCTGGCGCATCGCGCGTCTGCGCGACAACCCGGCCTGCGCGGATGCCGAATACGACGCGCTGCTCGATGCCGCCGATCCGGGCCTTTCGCCTCAGCTAACCTTCGATCCGGCCGAAGACGTCGCCGCGCCGTTCATCGCGACGGGAAAACGTCCGCGTGTCGCGATTCTGCGCGAGCAGGGCGTGAACTCGCACCTCGAAACAGCTTACGCATTCGACCGTGCCGGCTTCGACGCGCACGACGTCCACATGAGCGATCTGCTCGAGGGCCGCGCGACGCTCGCCGACTTCGCGGGCGCGGTCGCGTGCGGCGGCTTCTCATACGGCGATGTGCTGGGCGCGGGCGAGGGCTGGGCGAAGACGATCCGCTTCAATCAACGCCTCGCCGACATGTTCGCCGCGTTCTTCGGCCGCGGCGACACCTTCGCGCTCGGCATCTGCAACGGCTGCCAGATGATGTCGAGTCTCGCGTCGATCATTCCGGGTGCGGAAAACTGGCCGAAGTTCACGCGCAACAAGTCGGAACAGTTCGAGGCGCGCTTCTCGCTCGTCGAGGTCGAACGTTCGCCGTCGATCTTCTTCGCCGGCATGGAAGGCTCGCGCATTCCGGTGGCGGTCGCGCACGGCGAAGGTTTCGCCGACTTCTCGCAGCAGGGCGATCAGGCGCAGGCGCTTGTCGCGATGCGCTACGTCGATCATCGCGGCAATGCGACGGAGCAATATCCGTTCAATCCGAACGGCTCGCCGCAGGGCATCACGTCCGTGACGACGCCCGATGGCCGCTTCACCGTGCTGATGCCGCACATGGAGCGCGTGCATCGCAACGTGCAGATGAGCTGGACGCCCGATGACTGGACCACCGACGGCAGCCCGTGGCTGCGGGCCTTCCAGAACGCGCGACGCTTCCTCGGCTGATTGCGAAGGCGTCGGACGAAACACCCCGAGGGGTGTTTCTTTTTTTTAGCGCTAGCCAGAAGCAACAAAGCCGCCCGAGGGCGGCTTTGTCATGGCTCGCAGATGGCGAACTGAAGGATCGAGCAAGCGCGCTTACTTGATCACCGCTTTGCTGCGCAGACCTTCTTCGAACGCCTGCAGTTTTTCCTGCTGGATCTGCTGCGCGATCTGCGTCTTGACCTGATCGAGCGGCGGCGGGGCGACTTCGCGCGAATCGTCCAGGCGGATGACGTGCCAGCCGAACTGCGTCTTCACCGGCGCCGGCGTCACTTCTCCCTTCTTCAGCTTCTCCGCGGCCGCGCCGAATTCCGGCACATAAGCCGAAGGCGACGACCAGTCCAGATCGCCGCCATTCTTGCCCGATCCCGGGTCTTTCGAATATTGCTTGGCGAGATCCTCGAAGCTCGCGCCGGCCTTGATCTTCGCGATCAGGTCCTTCGCCTGCGCTTCGTCTTCGACGAGGATGTGATGCAGATGCAGTTCCTTGCCGCCGCCGTTCTGCTTGACGAGCTGGTCATAGCGCGCCTTGATCTCGGCGTCGGTCGGCGTGTTCTTCTTCACGAAGTCTTCGATGAGCGCGCGCAGCACGACGGTCTGCTGCGCCACCGCGACCTGCGCCTTGACATCGGGGCGCGTCGCGACGCCTTCGCGCGCGGCTTCCTGCATCAGGATTTCGCGGTTGATGAGTTCCTCGCGCACAGCTTGCTGAAGCTGCGGCGAATTCTGCTGACCCTGCGCGACGAGCTGCTTCACGAGCGCATCGGCGCGCGACGTGGGAATCGGCGTGCCGTTGACGACGGCGACGTTTTGCGCAAAGGCGGGCGCAGCCGCGAACGCAGCCAGCAACACCCAGACGCGGGTTTTTTTCAAAGTCATCGGAGGTTCCTAACTGAACAAACAGACGCCTTTAAAGGCGAGTTTCAAGAAGCAAGGCTTAAGCGGTGACGCGCGCGCGTGTCTATTCGAATTGTTTTGCGAACTCCTGCGGCGTGTAAGCCCGGATCGCGAGCGCGTGCACGCCGCGCCGCATTTCCTCGGCCAGCGCATCATACACCAGTCGATGCCGCGCCACGCGCGCCTTGCCGGCGAAGCACGCCGCGACGATCGTCACCGTGTAGTGGCTGCCGGCGGCCGCGCCGGCGTGGCCCGCGTGCGCGGCGCTGTCGTCGTCGATATGCACCGACTGCGGTTGCAATGCCTCGGTCAGACGCGCTTCGAGATGCCTGATCTTGTCGTTCGCCGACGCGCTCATGAAATCGAACGATGCGCTCATTGTCCGTCCTCCTTCATGTACTTCGCGAGCCAGAAGCTCTGCAAGACGATGAACACGACGAGACAGCCCGTCGCGCCGAAGAGCTTGAAATTCACCCACTGATCCGTGGTGAAGTTGTACGCGACGAAAAGGTTCACGATGCCGAGCAGCGCGAAGAACACCGCCCACGCGAGATTCAGTTGTCCCCACACGCGATGCGGCAGGACGATCTGCTTGCCCATCATCGCCTCGATCAGATTCTTTTTGAAGCCGATATGCGCGACGATCAGCGCGAACGCGAACAGCCAGTAGAGCGCTGTCGGCTTCCATTTGATGAAGGTGTCGTTGTGCAGCACGAGCGTCGCGCCGCCGAATACGACGACGACGCCGAGACTGACCCACAGCATCGGATCGACCTTGCGATGACGGAACGCGACCCAGGCGATCTGAACGAGCGTCGCCGCGATCGCGACCGCCGTCGCGGTGTAAATGCCCCAGACCTTGAATGCGACGAAAAAAAGAATGATCGGAAACAGATCGAACAGAAATTTCATTGGCGTCCGGACGTGATGGGCATCGGATGGATGCGAGGCGCATGAGGAAAGAACGCCCGCTCGAACGGGAGCGGGCGCCGGTACGGCTTGATGCACGGTCGCTCCCCGGAGCGCGCGTGCCGGGCTCGCGCTTACTTGGGTTCGAATTGTAGCGCAGCCGAGTTGATGCAATACCGCAGACCGGTCGGCGCGGGGCCGTCCTCGAATACGTGGCCGAGGTGCGCGCCGCAGTTCTTGCACAGCACTTCGATGCGCAGCATGCCGTGCGAGCGGTCGGTTTTCTCCTGGATCACTTCGCCGTTGATCGGCTTGAAATAGCTCGGCCAGCCGCAGCCGGCATCGAACTTTGTGGCGGATTCGAAAAGCGGCGTACCGCAGCAGACGCAATCATAGACGCCGCGCTCGTCGTGATCCCAGTATTTGCCGGTGAACGGACGCTCGGTGACGGCGTGGCGCGTGACCTGATACTGCATGTCGTCGAGTTCGCGGCGATAGGTGGCGTCGTCCTTTTGCAGCGGATAGCTCGTCGGGGTGTCGTCGTGGCTCATGTCTTTCCTTTGGTCTGGCCGGGAAGGCCGTGTATATGAGGGCGATCCTACGAAGAGCAACTGACTTCGAGGTCGCTCGCCCAGTTGGGCGGCAGGCCGGCATAGGCCTCATAGTGGGGCTGTTCGTCGTACGGATGGCGCAGTACGTCCAGCAGGCGCTCCACTTCTGAAAAGTCCTTCTCGGCCGCGCGGCGGATCGCCTGTTCCGCCAGATGATTGCGCAGCACGTATTTCGGATTCACGCGATTCATGGCCTCGGCGCGTGCGGCGTCGTCGCGCGGCTCGTGCGCCAGGCGCTCGCGATACTGCGCGGCCCACGCATCGAACGCGGCGCGGTCGAGGAACAGATCGCGCACGGGTGCGTCGTGGCTCGCGTCCGATTTCGAAAGCTTCGACAAGTTACGGAACGTGAGCGTGAAGTCCGTGCGGTTCGCATGCATGATTTCGAAGAGGCCGTTGGCGAGCTTGTCGTCGCCGTCGCGCTCGATACCGAGCCCGAGCTTCGCGCGCATCTTAGCGACGAGCGCGGGCCCGAAACGATCCTTGTATCGCTCCATCACTTTCTGCGCTTCTTCGACCACGCGCTCGGCGCGTCCTTCCTCCGGCAGGTTCTCGCCGAAGAGCGGGACGAGCGCCTGCGCGAGACAGAAGAGGTTCCAGTACGCCACTTGCGGCTGGCGGCCATAGGAATAGCGGCCCTGCGTATCCGAGTGATTGCAGATGTGATGCGCGTTGAAGGCGTCCATGAAACCGAACGGGCCGTAGTCGATCGTGAGGCCGAGAATCGACATGTTGTCGGTGTTCATCACGCCGTGGCAGAAGCCGACGCCTTGCCATTGCGCCATGAGATCGGCGGTGGAGCGCACGGCTTCGCCGAGCAGCGCGAGGTAGGGATCGTCGGCGTCGCGGCAATGCGGATGGAAACGGTCGATCACGTGATCGGCGAGCGTCCTCAGATGGTCGATGCGATCGTTCGCATAAAAGTGCTCGAAATGGCCGAAGCGCACGAAGCTCGGCGACACGCGCGTGACGATCGCCGCCGTTTCGATGGTCTCGCGGCGCACCGGCAGATCCGAGCCGATGACGGTTAGCGCGCGCGTCGTCGGAATGCCGAGATGGTGCATCGCTTCCGAGCACAGAAACTCGCGGATCGAGGAACGCAGCACTGCGCGGCCGTCGCCCATGCGCGAGTAGGGCGTGCGTCCCGCGCCCTTCAACTGCACTTCGAGGCGCTCGCCGGCGCTGACTTCGCCTAGCGTGAGCGCGCGGCCGTCGCCCAGTTGACCCGCCCACACGCCGAACTGGTGACCCGAATACACGGCGGCATAGGGCAGCAATTCGCCCGGCCAGTCGCGCGTCGGATTGCCGGCGAAGTATGCGGCGAATTCATTTGATTCGGCGCCGGTGGCGACGATCGGATCGAAACCGAGCGATTCGGCCATCTCGCGCGAAAGCCCGACGAGATACGGATCGGGCACCGGGGCGGCGGGAAGACGCGTGAGAAACGCGTTGCCGAGCGCAGCGAACGAACCAGGTTCACCGACTCGAATCGCGCCGGCGATTTCGCTCATGGAACGCGCCTCGGCGGGCGTCTCGTCGCGCGCCGCGCGCACGGCATTGCTTGGGGAAAACGACATATTGAGCGCCTCTGAGTTAAACGATATTGTAATTCCGCGCCCACGGGCCTGCACGAGCGCGGCCCGGCCATCCGACCAGCATTCGACAGATTCGAGGACCCTGCCTATGACGTCGCCGCTTTACGGCCAGATGATGGAAGTACCGCTGCTCGCGTCGTCCCTGCTGTCCCATGCCTCGCGTCACTTCGGCGACAACGAAATCGTGTCGCGCCGCATCGAAGGCGACATCCACCGCTACACGTACCGCGATTGCGAGAAACGCGCGAAGCAGCTTGCGCAGGCACTGACCGCGCTCGGCGTCGAACAGGGAGAGCGCATCGGCACGCTCGCATGGAACGGCTACAGACATCTGGAGTGCTACTACGGCGTGAGCGGCATGGGCGCCGTGTGCCACACGATCAATCCGCGTCTCTTTCCCGATCAGATCGCGTTCATCATCGATCACGCCGACGATTCATATGTCTGCTTCGACATGACCTTCGGCCCGCTCGTCGAGCTCATCGCGCCGCAATGTCCGAACGTGAAAGGCTGGATCGCGCTCGGCGATGCCGCGTGCATCGGCCAGCATCTATCGAACATGAGCGTGCCGGTGATGAGCTACGAGAGCCTCATCGGCGAGCACGACGGCGACTACGAATGGCCGGTGCTCGACGAGCGTCAGGCCTCGTTTCTCTGCTACACGTCGGGCACGACCGGCAATCCGAAGGGCGCGCTTTACTCGCATCGCTCGACAGTGTTGCATGCGTACGGCGCGGCGTTGCCCGATGCGATGGGCGCGTCATCGAGCGATTCGATTCTGCCCGTGGTGCCGATGTTCCATGTCAACGCGTGGGGCATTCCGCATGCGGGGCCGCTCGTCGGTGCAAAACTCGTGTTCCCGGGCAAGGACCTCGACGGCAAATCGCTCTACGAACTGATGGAAGCCGAAGGCGTCACGTATTCGGCGGGCGTGCCGACCGTCTGGATGGGCCTGCTCAACTACATGAAGCAACAGAACCTGCGGTTTTCGACGTTGAAGCGCACGGTGATCGGCGGCTCCGCGTGTCCGCCCGCGATGCTGCGCATCTTCGAGGAAGAGTACGGCGTGCAGGTGATCCACGCGTGGGGCATGACGGAGATGTCACCGCTCGGCACCTTGTCACGCCTGAGTTTCAAGCAGAAGCAGCGCCCGCTCGAGGAGCAGCGGCGTTCGCTGGAGAAACAGGGACACACGCTCTTTGGCGTCGACATGAAGGTGGTCGGCGACGACGGCCGCGAACTGCCGTGGGACGGCAAGTCCTTCGGCGATCTGTACGTGCGCGGACCGTGGGTCATCGACCGCTATTTTCGTCGTGACGAGTCGCCGCTCGTCGACGGCTGGTTCCCGACAGGCGATGTCGCGACCATCGATCCGGACGGCTTCATGCAGATCACCGATCGCAGCAAGGACGTGATCAAGTCCGGCGGCGAATGGATCAGCTCGATCGATCTGGAAAACATCGCGGTGTCGCATCCGCAGGTGGCGGAGGCCGCGTGCATCGCGTGCGCGCATCCGAAGTGGACCGAGCGGCCGCTGATCGTGGCGGTCCTCAAGCCCGGCGCCACCGTCACGCGCGAGGAGCTGCTCGCGCATTTCGAGGGCAAGGTTGCTAAGTGGTGGATTCCGGACGATGTCGTGTTCGCCGAGGATCTGCCGCACACCGCGACGGGCAAGCTCCAGAAAGTGCGTCTGCGCGAGCAGTTTCGCGACTACGTGCTGCCGAACGCCGCAGAAAACTCCGTTTAGGCCGCCCGCGCGCATCAAAGCCCCGTCCGCTCTCGCGGTACCGGGGCTTTCTGCATTAGCGCCTCGCAAAGCACACGTTCACCTTAATTGGACGATCGTGCTTTTTTGTGTATTCTGCGGGCATCAACCACAATTCATCCGGTATCCGTCGACAGGAGTCACCTTCATGGCAGTGGACTACACGATCCGCGGCGGCGTCGCCGTCATCACGCTCGACAATCCGCCGGTGAACGGGCTCGGACATTCGACGCGCCTTGGCATCGTCGAAGGCATCGAGCGCGCGAACGATGACGACGACGTGCGCGCCATCGTCCTCATCGGCGCGGGCAAGGCATTTTCAGGCGGCGCGGACATCACCGAATTCAACACGCCGAAAGCCACGCAAGAGCCGACACTCATGACCGTGATCAAGGCGCTGGAAGCGAGCGCGAAGCCCGTGGTCGCGGCGATCCACGCGGTGGCGATGGGCGGCGGCCTCGAGCTCGCGCTCGGCGCGCACTACCGCATCGCCGCGCCCGGCGCGCAAATCGCGCTGCCGGAAGTGAAGCTCGGCCTGCTGCCCGGCGCGGGCGGCACGCAGCGTCTGCCGCGCATCGTCGGGCTGGAGACGGCGTTGAACATGATCGTGTCGGGCACACCGGTGCCGTCGGAACAACTCGCGCGAACCGCGCTCTTCGACGAGCTCGTCGAAGGCGATCTGCTGGCGCGCGCGCTGTCGTTCGCGAGTCAGGCGGCGGACCGGGGCGGTCCGCACCCGAAAGTGCGCGACCGCAACATCGAGCATCCGAACGCCGAAGGTTTCATTCAGTTCGCAAGGAACGGCGTTGCGGCGGCCGCGAAGCATTTCCCGGCGCCGCACAAGTGCATCGATGCGGTCGAAAGGGGCGTGAAGGAAGGCTTCGAGCGTGGCCTCGCCTTCGAACGCGAATGCTTTCTCGCACTCGTTCAGACACCCGAGAGCCGCGCGCTGCGGCATGCGTTCTTCGGCGAGCGCGCAGCCGCCAAGATCGCCGATGTGCCGTCGAATACGCCTGTCAGGGAAATCGCGCAAATCGGCGTGATCGGCGCGGGCACGATGGGCGGCGGCATCGCGATGAACTTCCTCAATGCGGGCCTGCCCGTCGTGCTGCTCGAAACGAAGCAGGACGCGATCGATCGCGGGCTCGCCACGATCCGTCGCAACTATGAAGCCCAGGTGAAAAAGGGCAAGCTCACGCAGGAGAAAGTCGAAGAGCGCATGGCGCTGATTCAGCCGACTTTGTCGTTCTCCGATCTGGCGCAGGCAGACCTGATCATCGAAGCCGTCTTCGAGGAGTTGAGCGTGAAGGAGCAGGTGTTCCGCCAGCTCGATGAAGTCGCCAAGCCCGGCGCGATCCTCGCATCGAACACATCGACGCTCGATCTGAACAAGATCGCCTCGTTCACCAAACGTCCCGGCGATGTCATCGGGATGCACTTCTTCAGCCCTGCGAACGTGATGAAGCTGCTCGAAGTCGTGCGCGGCGAGAAGACGGACAAGGACGTGCTCGCCACCGTCATGCAGCTCGCGAAGAAGATCAAAAAGACGGCGGTGGTGTCTGGCGTGTGCGACGGCTTCATCGGCAACCGGATGATCGAGCAGTACATCCGGCAAGCGCTTTTCATGCTGGAAGAAGGCGCGCTGCCCGCGCAGATCGATCGTGCGATAGAAAATTTCGGCTTTGCGATGGGCCCGTTTCGCATGAGCGATCTGGCGGGCAACGACATCGGCTGGGCGATCAGAAAGCGCCGCTATCGGGAGCAGCCGGATCTGCACTATTCGCGCGTCGCGGATCGCCTGTGCGAAATGGGCCGCTTCGGGCAGAAGACCGGCGCGGGCTGGTACGACTATCAGCCGGGCAAGCGCGACGCGGCGCCATCGAAGCTCGTCGACGACATGATCGTTGCGTATTCGAAGGAACGTGGCGTCGAGCGACGCAAGTTCGGCGATGAAGAGATCGTCGAGCGGCTCGTGCTGTCGCTCGTGAACGAAGGCGCGAAGATTCTCGCGGAAGGCATCGCCGGCAAGGCGTCGGATATCGATATGGTCTATCTGACGGGCTACGGCTTTCCGCTCTGGCGCGGCGGGCCGATGCTCTATGCGGACACCATCGGCCTCTATAACGTCGAACGCGCGATGCGCAAGTACGCGAAGCAGACCAACGGCGATGCGTGGCAACCCGCCGCGCTCGTGACGGCGCTCGCGCAATCGAATGGCCACTTCAATGACTGAGATGAAACCCGTTGAAGATGTATTCCTCGTCGTCGACGTGCAGTACGACTTCATGCCGGGCGGCGCGCTTGCCGTCGCGCGCGGCGATGAAGTCGTGCCGGTCGTCAATCGGCTTGCCCCCGCGTTCTCGCACGTTGTGCTGACGCAGGACTGGCATCCGCGCGCGCATGTGTCGTTCGCGGCGAATCACGCGGGCCGTCAACCGTTCGAGACGATGACGCTGCCTTACGGCGAACAGGTGTTGTGGCCGGTCCATTGCGTGCAGGACACGCAAGGCGCGGCGCTGCATCGCGATCTGCACGTGCCGCATGCCCGGCTCGTGATTCGCAAGGGACATCACGAACATGTCGACAGCTACTCGGCGTTTCTCGAAGCGGACCGCGCGACGCCAACGGGCCTCGAAGGCTATCTGCGCAACGTCGGCGCGAAGCGCGTCTGGCTCGCGGGACTCGCGACCGACTATTGCGTCGCGTGGTCCGCGCTCGACGCGCGCGCGGCGGGCTTCGAGGTGATCGTGATCGAGGACGCGTGCCGCGCGATCGATCTCGAGGGCTCGCTCGACAAGGCATGGCAGGACATGCGCGACGCCGGCGTACAACGTGTGAAGTCGGCAGACATACTCAATTAAAGCAAGGGAGACGACATGACCGATGCAGTCATCGTATCGACGGCGCGCACCGCGCTCGCCAAATCATGGCGCGGCGCGCTCAACATGACTCACGGCGCGACGCTCGGCGGCCATGTGACGAAGGCCGTCGTCGAACGCGCGGGCATCGATCCGGCGCGCGTCGAAGACGTCATCATGGGCTGCGCGAATCCCGAAGGCGCGACCGGCATGAACATCGCGCGGCAGATCGCCCTGCGCGCGGGGCTGCCCGTCTTCGTGCCCGGCATGACGGTGAACCGTTTCTGCTCGTCGGGCTTGCAGACGATCGCGCTCGCCGCGCAGCGCGTGATCGCGGGCGAGGGCGATGTCTACGTCGCGGGCGGCGTCGAATCGATCTCGTGCGTGCAGAACGAAATGAACCGTCACATGCTGACCGATGGCTGGCTGAACCAGAACAAGCCCGAGATCTACTGGTCGATGCTGCAAACCGCCGAGAACGTCGCGAAGCGCTACGAAATAGCGAAGGCGCGGCAGGACGAATACGGCGTGCGTTCGCAGCAGCGCGCGGCGGCGGCACAAGCCGCAGGCAGATTCGACGATGAAATCGTGCCGATCACCGTGCTCGCCGGCATCGCCGACAAGGCCACGGGGCGCATGTTCACGAAGGAAGTGACGCTCGCCGCCGACGAAGGCATCCGCGCCGGCACGACGCTCCAAGGCGTGTCTGACATCCGGACCGCGCTGCCGGGCGGCGTCATCACCGCGGGCAACGCGAGCCAGTTTTCGGACGGCGCATCGGCGTGCGTCGTGATGAACGCGACGCTCGCCGAGAAGGAGGGGCTTGTCCCGCTCGGCATCTTCCGCGGTTTCGCGGTCGCGGGCTGCGAGCCGGACGAGATGGGTATCGGTCCGGTCTTCGCGGTGCCGAAGCTGCTGAAACGCGCGGGCTTGTCCGTCGACGATATCGGCCTGTGGGAGTTGAACGAAGCGTTCGCCGTGCAGGTGCTCTATTGCCGCGACAAGCTGGGCATTCCGGACGACCGTCTGAACGTGAACGGCGGCGCGATCGCGGTCGGGCATCCGTATGGCGTCTCGGGCGCGCGTCTGACGGGACACGCGCTCATCGAAGGCAAGCGGCGCGGCGCGAAGTTCGTCGTGGTCACGATGTGCATTGGCGGCGGACAGGGCGCGGCGGGGCTGTTCGAAATCGTGTGACGGTTGCGCGTCCTTCGCCGCATGGCGATTTTTGCTACGCTTCAGGTCTCGTTCGACAACAGGAGCCGCCGTGCTACGTCACATCGTCATGTGGAAGCTGAAGGAAAATGCCGAGGGCGCGAGCCGCGCCGAGAACGCCGAAAAACTGAAGGCGAAGCTCGAAACCTGCCGCAGCATCGTCAAGGGGCAAGGACATTTCGAAGTCGGCACCGCGCAGCCGGGTTTCGATTGCACGTACGACGTCGTGCTCGTCTCGGACTTCGACGACAAGGCCGCGCTCGAAGCCTATCAGGTTCATCCGAAGCATCAGGCGTTGAAGGACTTCGTCGCGGCGATCCGCGAAGACCGGCAGTGCGTCGACTACGAAGTGTGAGCGCGATGTCCTCTTCCGAACCATCCGCCGGCAACGTCTCAATCGAAAGCCCCTTCATCGACGCCCTCGGCGTGCAGCTCGTCAAGGCCGCCGACGGCGAGAGCGAAGTGCGCATGCCGCTTCAGGAAGCGCACATGAACACCTGGGGCATCGCGCACGGCGGCGTCACGATGACCCTGCTCGACGCATCGCTTGCGCTCGCCGCGCGCAGCGTCGCGGGCGACGGCATCGGGGTCGTCACCGTCGAGATGAAAGTCAACTTCATGCAGCCCGGCCGCGGCGAACTGCGCGGCTATGGCCGCGTGCTGCATCGCTCGACGACGATGGCCTATTGCGAAGGCGAGATCCGCGACAGCGAGGGTCACTTCGTCGCGAAGGCGCTCGGCACGTTCAAGTACATGAAGCGGCTCGCGGTCGGACGCGACATCGTCAGGCAGAAGATGCGATCCGATCCGAAGGCGACGCCCGGTCCGAGCGACGCCTGAGTCGTCAAAAAAATACGAAGGAGAATCCGCATGGCAGATGCACAAATCAACCGCCAGATCCTGCTCGTGTCGCGTCCGCAAGGCGAGGCGTCGGTGTCGAATTTCAAGCTGGTCGAAACGCCGCTCGCGCCGCTGCAGGACGGCGAGGTGCGCGTGCGCAATCACTATCTGTCGCTCGATCCGTACATGCGCGGCCGCATGGACGATGCGAAATCGTATGCCGCGCCGCAGCCGCTCAACGAAGTGATGATCGGCGGCACCGTGGGCGTCGTGAGCGAATCGCGCAATCCGGCGTTCGCGGTGGGCGATAGCGTCGTCGGCGTGCTCGGCTGGCAGGAATACGGCACGTCCGATGGCCGCGGCCTGAACAAGGTCGATGCGTCGCGTGTGCCGCTGTCCGCGTATCTCGGCGCGGTCGGCATGCCGGGCGTCACGGCGTGGTACGGGCTCAATCGCATCATCGAGCCGAAAGCGGGCGAGACGGTCGTCGTCTCCGCGGCGAGCGGCGCGGTGGGCAGCGTCGTCGGGCAACTGGCGAAGGCGGCGGGATGCCGTGCGGTGGGCATCGCGGGCGGCGCGGAAAAGTGTCGCTATGTCGTCGAGACGCTCGGCTTCGATGCGTGCGTCGACTACAAGGCGGGCAGGCTCTACGAGGATCTGAAGGCCGCGACGCCGAATGGCGTGGATGGCTACTTCGAAAACGTCGGCGGCGAAACGCTCAACGCCGTGCTCGCGCGCATGAACGCGTTCGGGCGCGTCGCCGTGTGCGGAATGATCTCCGGTTACGACGGCAAGCCCATGCCGATGAACGCGCCCAGACTCATCCTCACCCAGCGGCTCAAGCTGCAGGGCTTCATCGTCTACGAACATCTGGATGTCTGGCCGCAAGCGCTGAAGGAGCTCGCCGAGCGCGTCGCGACGAAAAAGCTGCATTTTCGCGAGAGCATCGCCGAAGGGCTGGAGAATGCGCCCGAGGCGTTCCTCGGCCTCTTGCGCGGAAAGAACTTCGGCAAGCAACTCGTGAAGCTCGTCTGATCGCGAAGGAACGCACGTGGATCGTTTCGAAGGCAAGGTCGCCGTCATCACCGGCGCGGGCAGCGGATTCGGGCGCGAGTTCGCGAAGGAGGGCGCGGCGCTCGGCATGAAGCTCGTGCTCGCCGATCTCGACGCCGCCGCGCTCGCCGCGACCGTCGACGCGGTGCGCGTCCAAGGCGGCGACGCGATCGGCGTCACGACGGACGTATCGGACGCCGCTCAGGTCGAAGCGCTTGCGCGCGCATCGCTCGATGCGTACGGCGGCGTGCATCTGCTCTTCAACAACGCGGGCGTCGGCGCGGGCGGCTTCGTGTGGGAGAACAGCCCGAACGACTGGCAGTGGGTCTTCGGCGTGAACGTGATGGGCGTCGCGAACGGGCTGCGCGCGTTCGTGCCGATCATGCTCGAACAGAACGAGCCGGCGCATATCGTCAACACGGCGTCCGTGGCGGGCCTGCTCGCCGCGCCCGCCATGGGCGTCTACAACGCATCGAAGCACGCGGTCGTCGCGCTGACCGAGACGCTGCATCACGACTTGCGGCTCGCGGGCGCGTCGCTGATCGGTGTGTCGCTCCTGTGTCCCGCGTTCGTGCCGACCGGCATTGCCCGGGCCGAACGCTCTCGGCCCGAGGCGCTCGCCAACGAAACGCCTCTTACGGCATCGCAAAAGCTCGCGGCGCGGCAGCTCACGAGGGCGGTGGAAGGCGGCAAGCTGTCCGCGCGCGACGTCGCCCTGCTGACGTTCGATGCGGTGCGCGAAGGGCGCTTCTATGTCATCACGCATCCGAACATCATGCCGTCGGTGCGACTGCGCCTCGACGACATCGCGCAACTGCGCAACCCGACCGACCCGATGTCGCTGAAACGACCGCGCTGATGCCGCGCGGTTCGTGGCATCATCGTGCCCCTTTGACGCTCATACCGCCGATGCCGCTCAATCCGAAGATCGCGCAAATCCTGGAGATGGTCGCGCGCGCGAATCGACCGCCTTATCACACACTCACGCCGCAACAGGCGCGCGCCGCCTACGCGATGAGCGCGCAGATCCTCGACATCGCGCCGCTGCCGATGTTCAGCGTCGAAGATCTGTTCATTCCCGTGCGCGATGGCGAAACGATCGGTGTGCGCATCTATCATCCGGTCGAGCCGGGCTGGGCCGAGCCCGTCGCGGGGCTCATGTATCTGCATGGCGGCGGGTTCACGGTCGGCAGCGTGTCGACGCATGACGCGCTGTGCCGCAAGCTCGCGCACGACGCGGGCTGCGCGGTGGTATCGGTCGATTACCGGCTCGCGCCGGAGCACAAGTTTCCCGTCGCGGTGAACGACGCCTTCGACGCGCTGCAATGGCTCGCCCGTGAAGCGCCGACGCTCGGCATCGATCCCGCGCGGCTCGCCGTCGGCGGCGACAGCGCGGGCGGCACGCTCGCAATCGTATGCGCGGTGCTCGCGCGCGATGCCGGCATTGATTTGCGGCTGCAATTGCTGATTTATCCGGGCACGAGTGCGTGGCAGAAGAGCGCCTCGCATGCGCGGTTCGCCGATGGCTATCTGCTTTCCGGCGAGACGATCCAGTGGTTTTTTGCGCAATATCTGCGCGACGACCGCGACCGCGACGACTGGCGCTTCGCGCCGCTCGATGCGGCGGGCGGCGTGCCCGACTTCACGGGCGTCGCGTCCGCCTGGATCGCAGCGGCGGATCACGATCCGCTGTACGACGAGGACATCGCATTTGCCGCCACGCTCGAAAAGGCTGGCGTGCCGGTCACGCTCACGCGCCATGAAGGCATGATTCACGAGTTCTTCAAGATCGGCGGATTCGTGCCGGAAGTCGCCGAGGCGCACGCGCAAGCGGTGAGGGCGTTGCGGGCGGCGTTCGAGTGATGCGCTCAGCCTTCGATCTCGAACGCAAACGCCCGCTCGAACGCCCCCGGCCGCACGATCCGATGCGAGCCGTCATCGTCGCTCCGTTCCTTGATTTCCAGCGATAACCCGCGCGCCGACAGGTTCACGCGCAAAGCCGTCGTGCTGCGCGTCGCGTAATCGGGCGTTTCGATGAACGCCGCCGACAGCACGCGCTCCCGCTCGATCGAAATGCCCGTCGACGGCAAATGCTCGTCGTTCGCGATGCGCGGATCGCGCAATGTGCCGATGAGCACGTCGAGCGACGGGCGTTCATCGGCGTGAATCAGCTCGCACAGCGCCTCGCGCTGCGCGACGAGCTTGGGCCACGGCGTGTTTAACAGACTGTTGGACAAGCCGTGCACGCCTGCGTCGAGCAACGAAGGCGGTGCATCGGCGCGATTGCCGTACCAGCCGAGCTCGCGTCGCGTGAAATCACCGCACAGCAGGTTGAAGCCGTTATATCGATGACCTTCGCGCGCCACGTGCTGCAAATAGTCGAGCGGCGCCACACGCTCGCCCGTGAGAAACGCGCTCACGAGCGTGCCGCGCGTCGGCGCGTTCGGCTTCATGTCGTCCGGCGCGCGATAGTTCGTCAGCGCCGCAAAACGGCCGTCGCGCGAGACGCCGAGCCACGTTCCTCCGCCCGTCAGATCGCGACCCGCGAGGACACCGGGCGCATCGTTCCACCAGTGCATCGGCTCGGCGTCGCGGCGCAGGAATTCGTCGCGGTTGGCCGAGAGCGTCAGCAAGGCGCGGCTGTTTTCCTGCGAAGCCGCCGGCTGCCAGTCGAAGACGATCAGACACATGCGGGCGCAACCTCAGGCGTCGGCGGGAAAAGCGTAGGGCAGCGGCACGAAACCGAGCGTGGGGCCATCGGCCGCGCCGACGTGCACCGAGCCGTTTTCGAGCGCGGCGAGCTTGATCTCGACGAGACAATCCACGCCGCCTTTTTCGCCAGGCGCCACGTTGACGACGAGCCCGCACGGCTGGCCGGGATCGTCGGAATGGAAGAGTTCGGCGCCGGGCAGGACGGCATCGGTGCGCGTGTCGACGTGGGCGAGCGCCGTGCGACGCTTGATCGTGCCGCGATACTGGCTGCGCGCGACGATCTCCTGTCCCGGATAGCAGCCTTTCTTGAAGTTCACCGCGCCGAGCACGTCGAAGTTCACCATTTGCGGGACGAACTGCTCGACCGTCGCGTGCGTGATGCGCGGCTCGCCCGCGTGGATGTCGAGCCAGTCCCACATCTGCTCGGGCACGCGTGTCAGTTTTTCGTCGAGCTTCGCGACTTGCGCCTCGACATCGGCCTTCGCTCCGACCCACAGAAAGCGCGGCCGATGCGCGGCATCCGGCACCCGGATCAGCGAGCCGTGCGGGCCTTCGACCTTCACGTGCACACCGTCGGGCAGCGCATCGAAAATGCCGGAGAGCGCCGCGCGCACGTCGCCCGCGAAGGCGATCGCCGCCACTTCGGACGTCGCGTCGGTGAGCTTCGCCTTCGAGCGCAGCACGAACATCGACAGGCGTTTCTGCACGGCGGCCTGCACGTCCCGCGCGATCAGGAGGCGCACCGCATCGGCCGTGCGCCACATCAGGAACGAGCCGAGCAGGCGACCCTTCGGCGAGCAGTAGCCGGCGAGGCGCGCGGTCGACGCATCGAGATGCTGGACATCGTTCGTGATCTGGTTATGCAGGAACGAGGCGGCGTCCTCGCCCTTGACGTCGATCACGCCGAACTTGGTGAGCGGCATGTACGCGCCGGCGGTCCTGACGGCTTCGAAGTCTGAGGGGGCGAGGGCGATGGTCTGGGAATTCATGAGCGGGCGGGCTGTCAATCCTATCGTTTGGGCGCAAGCCGCAGAAAGCGGCTCTGACGCAGGTGGCAAGTTATTATATTGGTCTTATCTCAAGCGTGTTTCGCATGTCCCTTTTCAAGAAATGCGTCGTGGCGGCGGTGTTCGTCGCGATGCTCGCGGCGGCCGTCGCGGGCGGCCTCTACTGGTGGGCCAACCGGCCCCTGACCCTGCCGACGCCCGAACTCGACGTCACCATCAAGCCCCACAGCAGCCTGCGCAGCGTGAGCGCCCAGTTGAACCGTGGCGGCGTGCCCGTCGAACCCGAATTGTTCGTGCTGATGACGCGCGTGCTCGGGCTGTCCGCGCAGTTGAAGTCAGGCAATTACGCGTTCAAGAGCGGCATCACGCCTTACGAGGTGCTGGAGAAGATCGCGCGCGGCGACGTGAACGAATATGTCGCGACCGTCATCGAAGGATGGACGCTGCAAAAGATGCGCGGCGAGCTCGACAGCAACCCCGCGCTCACGCACGACACGGCGGGCATGACCGACACCGACCTGCTGCGGGCGATCGGCGCGACCGAAGTCGACAAGGCATCGGCCGAAGGTCTGTTCTTCCCTGACACCTATCTCTTCGACAAGGGCACGAGCGATCTCGCCGTCTACAAGCGCGCGTATCGGCTGATGCAGGCGCGCCTCACCGAAGCGTGGAACACGCGCGCGCAGAATCTGCCTTACAAGACGCCTTATGAGGCGCTCATCATGGCGTCGATCGTCGAAAAGGAGACGGGACGCGCCTCGGACCGGCCGCTCGTCGCGGCGGTGTTCGCGAACCGGTTGCGTATCGGCATGCCGCTGCAGACCGACCCGAGCGTGATCTACGGCCTCGGCCCTGCCTACGGCGGCAAACTCAGGAAAAAAGACCTGCAGACGGACACTCCGTACAATACCTACACGCGCATGGGCCTGCCGCCGACGCCGATCGCGCTGCCCGGCGTGGCCGCATTGAATGCCACGCTCAATCCCGCCGCGAGTAACGCGCTGTATTTCGTGTCGCGCGGCGACGGCAGCAGCATCTTTTCCGACAATCTGGGCGACCACAACAAGGCCGTCGACAAATACATCCGGGGTCAATGAATGGCGCGCGGCAAGTTCATTACGTTCGAAGGCATCGACGGCGCGGGCAAGACCACGCATCTGGACTGGTTCCGCCAGCGCCTCGAAGCGAAACTGGAGCCGGGGGGACATCGTGTGGCGATGACGCGGGAACCGGGCGGCACGCCGCTCGGCGAAACGCTGCGCGGCATCCTGCTGAATCAGCCGATGGATCTCGAAACCGAAGCGCTGCTGATGTTCGCCGCGCGCCGCGAACATCTGGCGCAGGTGATCGAGCCGGCACTTTCGCGCGGCGACTGGGTGTTGTCGGACCGTTTCACGGACGCGACTTTCGCGTATCAGGGCGGCGGACGCGGCCTGCCGCGGGACAAGCTGGAAGCGCTGGAGCGCTGGGTGCAGGGTGGTTTTCAGCCCGACCTGACCGTGCTTTTCGATGTGTCGACCGACACCGCGAGCCAGCGCCGCTCGGCGGCCCGGGCGCCGGACAAGTTCGAGAGCGAATCGGAGGCGTTTTTCGAGCGCACGCGCAACGAGTATCTGCGCCGCGCGGAGGAGTCGCCGCAGCGATTTTTCATCGTCGATTCGACCCGGTCCATCGACGATATTCGGAAAGAACTTCAAGAAGTCCTTGCAAGCCTCTGATTTGATATAGAAACATACTGATGATCTACCCCTGGCAAACCGACGACTGGCAGCGTCTCCAGCAATTGCGCGCGCACTGGCCGCCTGCGCTGTTGCTTCACGGAGAAGCGGGCATCGGCAAGCTCCGGTTCGCGCAGCATCTCGCGCAGGGACTGCTTTGCGAGACGCCCGCGGCAAATGGCGAGCCGTGTGGCGCTTGCCCGGCATGTCTGTGGTTTTCGCAAGGCAATCATCCCGACTACCGGGCGGTGCTGCCTGAAGCGCTTGCAGGCCTCGCTGCCGGCAACGGCGACGCAGCGGAAGCATCCGCCGACAAAGCCGATGGCGACGAAGGCAAGAAGACCCGCACGCCGAGCAAGGAAATCAAGATCGAGCAGGTGCGCGCGCTGCTGGACTTTTGCGGTGTCGGCTCCCATCGGGGCGGCATGCGCGTCGTGGTGCTGTATCCGGCCGAAGCGCTCAACGTCGCGGCGGCGAATGCGTTGCTGAAGACGCTCGAAGAGCCGCCATCGGGCGTGGTGTTTCTGATGGTGTCGGCGCGCGTGGACCGGCTGCTGCCGACCATCATCAGCCGATGCCGTCAATGGCCGATGAGCGTGCCGCCGCAAAACGAGGCGAGCGCGTGGCTCGCGTCGCAGGGCGTGGACAACCCGGCGGAACTGCTCGCGCAGGCAGGCGGCGCGCCGCTTGCCGCGCTCGCGCTGGCCAACGACGAAAACCACGCGTTGCGCGATTTCACACTCGCACAACTTGCCGCCGGCCCGAATTGCGACGCCTTCGCCTGCGGAGAAAACCTCCAGAAGCTGCCGGTGCCGCTCGTGCTCGGCTGGCTGCAACGCTGGCTGTACGATCTGCTTGCCGAGCGCACGGCGCGCCGGCCGCGCTATTTTCCCGGCGCGGCGAAAGCGCTCGCGCGTTGCGCGCAAAGCGCCGATCCCGCCGCGCTCGCGCGCTACATGAAGACCGTCACGCGGCAGCGCGCGGTGGAAAATCACCCGCTCAATGCGCGCCTCGTGTTCGAGGAGCTGTTCATCGGCTACCGCGCGATCTATACGGCCTGAGCGCAGCACCTGCATTAAGGAGCACCGGATGTTCGTCGATTCACATTGCCACATCAACTTCGAAGGACTCGCCGACCGTCTGCCCGACGTGCTCGACAAGATGCGCACGCGCGCGGTGACGCATGCGCTGTGCGTATCGGTCGATCTGGAAACGCTGCCTTCGGTCCTCGAAATCGCCGAAAAGCACGACAACGTGTACGCGTCCGTCGGCGTGCATCCGGATCACGAGGAGGCGAAGGAGCCGAGCGTCGCGGAACTCGTCGAACTGGCCGCGCACCCGAAGGTTTGCGCGATCGGCGAGACCGGGCTCGACTACTATCGTCTGGAAGGGCGCAGCATCGCCGACATGGAATGGCAGCGCGAGCGTTTTCGCACGCATATCCGGGCCGCGCACAAGACGGGCAAGGCGCTCATCATCCACACGCGCTCGTCGTCGGATGACACGCTGCGGATCATGGAGGAAGAGCGCGCCGGCGTGCCGGGCGGCGTGATGCATTGCTTCACGGAACCGTGGGAGATCGCGGAACGGGCGCTCGCACAGAACTTCCACATTTCGCTGTCCGGCATCGTCACGTTCAAGAACGCGAAGGATGTGCAGGACGTTGCGCGCCGCGTGCCGCTCGAGCGCCTGCTCATCGAGACCGATTCCCCATATCTCGCGCCGGTGCCGTATCGCGGCAAGCCGAACGAACCTGCGTACGTGAGTTATGTCGGACGTTTCATCGCGCAGTTGCGCGAGCAGCCGGAAGAAGCCATCGCGCAGGCAACCACCGACAACTTCTTCCGGCTCTTCAAGATCGCGCGGCCAGCCTGAGGGCGGCCGGCCGGCCGCGCGAACAACCTGTTTCAAGGCAATCCGAAGGTCACTTATGAACAATTCCCCGATGGTTTCCACCCAGTCCGTGGCGAGCGAGCCAAACGTTTCCCGTGCACCCGATTCACATCACGCACGCAATCCGCGAAAAAGCGCGGCCGTGCGCGGCCTCGTCGCCGGTGCGCTCCTCGCAGCGTGCGCAATTGCGCAGCCGGTCTGGGCCGCATCCGTGGACTCGCTCATCAAGGCGGTCAAGTTCGACGACGTATCCGCCGTCAAGAAGCAGCTCGCGCAGGGCGCGGACCCGAATACGGTCGACAACACGGGCACGCCGATCATCGTGATCGCCGCGCGCGAGAAGTCCGACAAGGTCGGCCAGCTGCTCGCCGACAACCCGAAGACGGATCTGGAAAAGCTCGACCCGGCCGGCGAAAACGCGATGATGCTCGCCGCGCTCAACGGCGACGCGACCTTCGTGAACCTGCTGATCGCAAAGGATGCCGAAGTGAACAAGAAGGGCTGGACGCCTTTGCACTACGCAGCGACCAACGGCCATGACGACATCGTGAAGATACTGGTCGACCATTCCGCCTATATCGACGCCGGTTCGCCCAATGGCACGACGCCGCTCATGATGGCCGCGCGCGGCGGTCATCTTTCGACCTGCAAGCTGCTGCTCGACGAAGGCGCGGATCTGCGCGTGAAGAACCAGCTCGGCCTGACGGCGGTCGACTTCGCCCGCAAGTACAACGAGAAGGACGTCGCCGAAGGCCTGCAGGCGCGTCTGGATTCGATGCCGCAAGGCGGCGGCGCTCCGCAAAGCGGCTCAAACGGTGCAAAATAACGCAGCGCGACAGTCAAGCTCCGGGGCAGGCGCGGCCAGGCGCGGCCGCGCATCGCCCCGAACCGATTGCCCCATTCAAGCCGCCGCTCACCATAAAAGGAAGACCATGCTGCGGGAATTCGTCCTCGCCTGTGCTCTCGCGACGCCCGTCTGCGCGTTTGCGTTTACCGGCAACGATCTGAACAAGCTCTGCACCAAAACGGATCCCAACTCGCGGACTGCCTGCGCGGCCTATATCGAAGGCGCGGCGGACGGCATCTACAACACGATCGAGGCGATCGGCGGAACCTCCGGGCCGCAGATCGGCCAGTACTTCTGCCTGCCGGCGGACGTGAAGCCGCAGCAGCTTACGGACGCGGTGCGCAAGTACATCGCCAATAATCCCGACAAGGCCGATTTCAACGCGACCACGATGGTCTCGCTCGGCCTCGGCAAGGCGTTCCCTTGCAAAGCGGAGCGCTGAACGTCTTTTGACGCCGGGACGCCAGCGCGCGTCCCGGCGTCGTGCTTGCCGGCGCGACATGCGCCACGGCCGCGCCCGGGCGGCCACCGCGGCTGCATTTCGCGGCATCCCGCATCCGTGCGATGCGACCGCCGTATCCACCTCGCTGCTTCCACTTTCACGAGGCTGATCCCGCGACGCTCATGCTCTCATTCGATCACTTCCTGAACCTCGCAGAACGGCCGCTCGGCACGTGGCCCGGCGCCCTCGTCGTGGCCGCCATCGCGGTGGCGGTCGCGGTGGGCGTGCATCGGATCGGCGCGCGCATCCTCACGCGCATCGCGCGGCCGTATCCGCTGATGAGCGTCGTTCTGCGCTACGTCGACACGCCCGCGCTCGTCCTGCTCATCATCCTCGGAATCGGTTTCATGATCTTCGAGGCGCCCGATACGCTGCCGTTCATCGGCGTGCTGCGCGATGTCGAAACCGTCGCGCTGATCGGCGCGCTCACGTTCCTCGCGGCGCGCTCCGCAGGCGCGGTGGGCGAGGCGATCGTGCAGGCGCATCCGCTCGACACCGACGACAATCTCAACGCCCGCCGCATCCACACGCAGGCGCGCGTGCTCGCGCGCTCGGTGATGGTGGTGATCGTGATCATCGGCTTCGGCGCGGCGCTGATGGCGTTTCCGAGCGTAAGGCAGATCGGCGCGAGCCTGCTGGCGTCGGCGGGCGTTGCCGGTCTCGTCGCCGGTATCGCGGCGCGGCCGGTGCTCGGCAACCTGATCGCGGGATTGCAGATCGCGCTGTCGCAGCCGATTCGCCTCGACGATGTCGTCGTGATTCAGGGCGAATGGGGGCGCGTCGAGGAGATCACCGGCACGTACGTGTCGATTCGCATCTGGGACCAGCGACGCCTCATCGTGCCGTTACAGTGGTTCATCGAGAATCCGTTCACGAACTGGACGCGCAACAGCTCGCAGATCATCGGCACGGTGTTTTTGTTCGTCGATTACCGGATGCCGATCGCGCCGCTGCGCGAGGAACTGGAGCGCATCCTCGCACACGCGCCGGAATGGGACGGCCGCGTGCAGGTGCTGCAAGTCACCGACGCCACCGACCGCGCGATGCAGCTTCGCGTGCTCGTCAGTTCCTTCGATTCGGCACTCAACTGGGACTTGCGCTGCCGCGTGCGCGAAGGGCTCGTGAACTTCGTGCAGGCCGCGTATCCGCAGTATCTGCCACGCGCGCGCGCGGATTTGTCGACAGACCGGGAACATCACGTCGACTTCGCGCCGCCGCTCGATCGCGCGGCCACGACGCATGTCGGCAGCACGGCAAACACGCCCGCCGATCCGGTCGCGAGCCGCGGTGAGCCGACCGGCCCGGACCCTCGCGCGCATTCGTCGGCGTCCACCGCGCCGGCGCCTGCCGGAAAGCACTGACGGCATCGACAGGAAACCCGCACCGCATTTTCCAGTCGAAAATTTCGGGTTTATCCTGAACAAGAAAATTTCGAAGAGGACAAGGAAAGCATATGAGCCGTCTCGTCGTCGTATCCAACCGGGTCGCCACGCCGACCGAAACCAAGGGCTCCGCGGGCGGCCTCGCCGTCGGCGTCTTCGGCGCGCTGAAGGACAGTGGCGGCGTCTGGTTCGGCTGGAGCGGGGACGTGGTGAGCGAAACCGTCGCCAATCAGGGGCCGAAGCTCGAACAGGACGGCGCGGTGACCTTCGCGACCGTCGGCCTGCCGAAGAAGGACTACGACCAGTATTACCGCGGCTTCTCCAACGCGATGCTGTGGCCGGTCTTTCACTATCGCAACGATCTCGCCGTCTACGACCGCGATGAATACGCCGGCTACCGGCGCGTGAACGCTTGGCTCGCGCACAAGCTCATCAAGCTGCTCGAGCCCGACGACATCATCTGGGTTCACGACTATCACCTGATCCCGTTCGCCGAGGCGCTGCGCTCGGCGGGCATCACCAATCGCACCGGCTTCTTCCTGCATATCCCGTTTCCGTCGCCGCAGATTTTCCTGAACATTCC
The DNA here is from genome assembly GCF_023631365.1 of Caballeronia sp. INML2. Classification (NCBI taxonomy): domain Bacteria; kingdom Pseudomonadati; phylum Pseudomonadota; class Betaproteobacteria; order Burkholderiales; family Burkholderiaceae; genus Caballeronia; species Caballeronia sp. INML2. The sequence continues at coordinate 112,638 of NZ_JALQDH010000017.1, forward strand.
GCCGCACGAGGAACTGGTCAAGTCGCTGTGCTGCTATGACGTGGTCGGCTTTCAGACCGAGCGGGACCGCGTCGCGTTTCACGACTACATCATCCGGCATGCGCACGGCACCGCGACGCCCGACGGCCACGTCGAAGCGTTCGGCAGGAAGCTCAGGACGAACGTGTATCGCATCGGCGTTTTTCCGGACGAAATCGCCGAACAGGCCGAACGCGGCGAAGCGCGCCAGGACGTGATGGATCTGAAGCAGAGCCTCGAAGGCCGCAAGCTCATCATGAGCGTCGACCGGCTCGATTACTCGAAAGGGCTCGTCGAGCGTTTCCGCGCGTTCGAGCATTTTCTGGAGAAGTCGCCCGAGTGGCGCGGCAACGTCACGCTCGTGCAGATCGCGCCGCCGACGCGCTCGGACGTCGAAACGTATCAGCAGATCCGGCAGAACCTGGAGTACGAAGCGGGGCGTATCAACGGGCGCTATTCAGGCCTCGACTACACGCCGATACGCTATCTCAACCAGCGTTACGACCGATGGAAACTGATGTCGCTCTTTCGCGAATCGCAGATCGGGCTCGTCACGCCGCTGCGCGACGGCATGAATCTCGTCGCGAAGGAATACATCGCCGCGCAGAATCCGGACGATCCCGGCGTGCTCGTGCTCTCGCAGTTCGCCGGCGCCGCTGACGAAATGACCGGCGCGGTGATGGTCAATCCACACGACATCGTCGGCATGAGCGAGGCGATCGGGCGCGCGCTCGCGATGCCGCTCGCCGAGCGCAAGCAGCGCTACGAAACCAACATGACCGCGTTGCGCAAGCACGATCTGGGCGTGTGGCGCGACGACTTTCTCGCGGATCTGCGCGGCGACGCCAAAGCGTAACCGTCGCGCGAAACGGATGTTTCGCGCCTGTAACAGAGCGATGAAAGTGCAAGAGACGCCACGGGCGGTCGGCATCGCGCTCAATATGGTGTGCATCGCGCAGGCGACTGCCGGCGCGTGACAGGCACGGGCGGACAACGCGAGACGGAATTACGCGTAAGGGCAAACCTTGTTGGCCGACCTTTCGGCGCGCTGTCATACTCGATGCGCGCCGGGCCGGTACGACGTCCGTGCTGCACGCCGATATCCGCATGGAGACGACAACGATGAGAATTGCCCAGATTGCTCCGCTGACCGAGTCGGTGCCGCCGAAACTGTATGGCGGAACCGAGCGCGTCGTGTCGTACCTCACCGAGGCGCTCGTCGAGCTCGGTCATGACGTCACGCTTTTCGCCACCGGCGATTCGCAGACCAGCGCCAACCTGGAACCCGTCTGGCCGCGTGCGTTGCGGCTCGATCCGGCGATCCGCGACCGCATCGCGCCTCACATGCTGCTGATGGAGCTCGTGCGCCGCCGCGCCGAAGAGTTCGACGTCCTGCACTTCCACATGGACTATTACTCGTTCTCGCTCTTCAAGCGCCAGGACACGCCGTTCGTGACGACCATGCACGGCCGTCTCGATCTTCCCGAGCAGCAGCCGGTGTTCGATACGTTCAATACGGCGCCGGTGATTTCCATTTCCGATGCGCAGCGTCATCCGCTGCCGCAGGCGAAGTGGATCAGCACGGTCTATCACGGCCTGCCGGAGACGCTCTATACGCCGCAGCCGGTGGAGCAGAAGTACCTGGCGTTCCTCGGACGCATCTCGCCGGAAAAGCGTGTCGATACGGCCATTCGCATCGCGGGCCGCTGCGGTTTGCCGATCAAGATCGCCGCCAAGGTCGATTTCGCCGATCACGAGTATTTCGAGCGCGAAATCGCACCGCTTCTCAAGTTGCCGTATGTCGAGTACGTCGGCGAGATCAACGACAGTCAGAAGGCCGAATTTCTGTCGGGCGCCCATGCGCTCCTGTTCCCGATCGACTGGCCGGAGCCCTTCGGGCTCGTGATGATCGAAGCGATGGCGTGCGGCACGCCTGTCATCGCGTTCAATCGAGGCTCGGTGCCGGAAGTGCTGGATGAAGGCGTCTCGGGGTTCATCGTGGAGGATGAAATCGGCGCGGTGGCTGCGGTGAATCGCCTGCACACCTTGTCGCGCGAGCGCGTGCGCGCGCGCTTCGAGGAGCGCTTCACGTCGCATCGCATGGCCCGGCAGTATCTCGAGGCATATCAGGCCGTGGTGCGCGCGCAAAAGCGTGCGCGCTTCAAGGTGATCGACCGCGCGACGAGCCCCTGATCGTTCGAAAAGACGTAAAAAAAACCGCCGTGTGGTGCGACCCGAAGGTCGCGCCAGAGGGCGGTTTTGCATTCGCCGCGAGGAAGGCGGCGCGCGCTCAGTATTTGATGCGCGAAATCTTGGTGCCTTGCAGCGAGACATCGGCCATCAGGCCGGCGTTGGTCAGGACGATCACCTCGACAGGCTTCGTGGCCGTGGTCGTGTCGATCGCGCCGTTCGCGCCCATCTTCACCAGCGCCACCGATGCATCCGCGCCCGCCGACCAGCCGTCGGAATTGCGGAATTTGTCGAGTGCGTCCTGCGTCATGAACAGGAAGATCAGCGCCTTCGATTGCGCGCCCGCCTGCAGTCCGAAAGAGCCGGAAGTCGTGCTGTAATAGCCGACGCTGCTGCCGCCGACACGCAGCGCACCCTTGCCATATTGCGCGCCGACGATGAAGCCGGCCTGAAGCACTGACGGGAACACCAGCACGCCGCGCGCTTTCGCCACCAGTTCGCGCGAGCCGTTCACCGTGGCGTAGAGACGCTGGATGGTGCTGTCGACGTCGGCGTCGATGGAGCGCCGGTCATCGGCAGCGCCCGCAGCCGCTTCACTGCCGGTGTTCTTGTTTGTCGTACAGCCGGCAAGCGCGAGGCCTCCCAGCGCCAGAACGGCCGTCGACTTGAGCATGAAGTTTCGTCTTTGCATCATTGTTCTCCATCGTGGAATTTAGGAAACCCCATAGAGCGGGAGGGTGAGGCACGCCAAGTTATAGCACAGCAACCTGAAAAACGAGCCCCGATCCATGCGCCCAAAGCCTTGTCACGCTTGCGTTTCAGGCTCCGCAACATTCGGGGCAAACGTCCAGCCTAGCTTACTCCGAATCCGGCCCCATAACCGCCAACCGGTACGCTAAATTACATTCATCTTTCGATCGAAACCGCGTCTGCTAAAGGGTAGACGACGCTTCGACGAAACTGAATAGGGACCGGCGTTTTCGCCCGACACGCTCCTCAAGGTAAGCATAAATTTCGTGAAACGTCCTTAAGGTCGTACGAGAAAACCGCATGGAGAAGTAGCAACGACCGTACCTGGCCAACGCTTACGGATGGGTCGTCGTTTTTACCTCGGCGGACGCCGCCGCGTGTGTTCCTTGCGGGCGGCGCAGCGCGCGTCTGATGCCTCCGACCAGCATGCCGAGCACGAGCAGGAAAACAGCAGGCACTATCCAATAGCCGACGAACGCGTGCCACAGATAATCCGCGAGCGTCGCCTTGCGATGCGCATATTCGCCGAGCGCTTCCTGATGCTTCACCTCGGTGGCCGCGATGGCGTCTTCGGGACAGCCGGCGGCGCGGGCCTCGTCGGATGTCCCGTGACAGTGCGCGGCGGCGCCGGCGGCGCGTTGCGCGTCCGTCAGTTCCCAGGCGGAGAGCGCTTTCTGAAGATCGGCGTTGTTGTACGCCATCTCCTCGCGCACCTCACTGACCGCGACGATCAGCACCGGCACGAACCAGAACGTGATCGTCACGAGCCAGCGCCTGAACCAGCGGTTCTTATGTCTCCATGCCATCCGGATGCCTCCATGCGTGGCTTTCGCCTCGCTCGAAACGGCGGCGGCCGATGGCGTATTTCTTGTATTCGTGAGGGGCCGCCTTCGCGCCATCTTATGAGAAAAAGACGACGGTGCGAATCACTTGCTTGGGTGCAGTGCAATATCGGCCGGTAGGGAGGGTAAATACGAAAGGGTCGCCGCGCGCGACTGGCGCGGCGCAAGTGTGACTGTCGGCGAGATCAGCCTTTGTTGCTGAGACAGCTTTTCATGAAGGCCTTGCGGTCATCGCCTTTCTTGTCGGTTGCCTGCTGATTGCACGCGGTCATCTTCTGCTGCTGCGTCATCGGCGTGGAAGCGGCGGCGGGCGCGGCGGACAGACAGCTCTTCATGAAGGCCTTGCGGTCGTCGCCTTTCTTGTCGCCAGCCTGCTTGTTGCAATCGGTCATCTTGCTTTGCTGACTGTTGGCGGCGATCGCGACATTCGCGCCGAGCGTCAGGCTCAGCACGGCAATGAGGGCGGTGGCTCGAATAGTCATGTGACGCTCCCTGATTTGAGTGACGGTTATTCTTCGACGGCGCCTGTCCATAGCGGCATGCCGCCCGCGCATTATGGCAAACCGAATATGAACGGTGTGTGGGATAAGGTGAAATCGGGAGGCGGGCGCGCAGGGCACGGGAACGAGGCTTGCAAGCGCCTTGCATCTATCGGCGTTCCGCACGGAGCAGGCAGCCGACGTATGATCGTGCGATGCATGTCAACGCAAAGGAGACGGTTCATGTCCACGCCGCTGTCCGACCATTACAAAGGCTTCGAAATCAAGGTGCAGGCATTGCGGCGCGCGAAAGAGCGCGACGAGCCGGACGACGGTCCGCGCCACTTCGACATCGTCGTGACGATCGCGAAGAGCGCGCATGGTGAGAGTGGCCGCGCGGTGATGTTCGGCGTGCCCGAGCAGGAACCCTTCGATAGCCCGATCGACGCGACGCGCGCGGGCATCGACTACGCGCGCGACATCATCGACAACAAGGTGGACGGGCAATCGGTCGAAGATCTCTGATGCGGGCAGCGAGCCGTTGCCCACGGACAACCCGCAACGCCGTCGATCCCTAAATCGACGGCGTTGTCGCGTGTGGCCTACACGTTAGCCCGATTGACCTGCGGCGTCTCTCCAACGAGAATCGACGGCGAGCAAACGTTGAAACCGCACCCGAAAGGCGATCGAAGGCTTTCGGGTGCGTGACACGAAGCGCTGGCGCGACAGGGCGCCCGCGATCACTTCCCTTCATGGCCCCGCGCGGGTCGACACGCCTTGCTCACGTTCGCTGCATCTCGCACGACCAGACAAACCAGAACAAAGCACTGGAGATCCGCATGAATCGACCCCTCCGCCGACGCGTCCTGTCGGCCGCCGTCGCGCTCGCCGCCTGCACCGCATTGCCGTTCGCCTCGTCATCCGCGTTCGCGCAAACGGCGGGCAAGCCGAAAGTCGCGCTCGTCATGAAGTCGCTCGCCAACGAGTTCTTCCTGACGATGGAAAACGGCGCGAAAGACTATCAGGCGCACAACTCCAGCCAGTTCGACCTGATCACCAACGGCATCAAGGATGAGACCGACACCGCGGCGCAGATTCGCATCGTCGAGCAGATGATCGTTTCCAAGGTCAACGCGCTCGTCATCGCGCCGGCCGATTCGAAGGCGCTCGTGCCGGTGATCAAGAAGGCGGCGGACGCGGGCATCATCGTCGTGAATATCGACAACCGGCTCGATCCGGACGTGCTCAAGTCCAAGGATCTGAATGTGCCGTTCGTCGGACCGGACAACAAGAAGGGCGCGAGAAAGGTCGGCGATTATCTCGCTCCGAAGCTCAAAAAGGGCGATGAAGTCGCGATCATCGAAGGCGTGACGACCACCACGAACTCGCAGGCGCGCAGCGCGGGCTTCAAGGAAGCGATGGACGCGGCCGGCATGAAGGTCGTCGCGCTCCAGTCGGGCGAATGGGAAATCGACAAGGGCAATGCGGTCGCATCGCAGATCCTGAACGCGAACCCGAACGTAAAGGCGCTCCTGTGCGATAACGACAACATGGCGATCGGCGCCGTGTCGGCGATTCGCGCGGCAGGCAAGGCGGGCAAGGTGCAGGTCGTCGGCTTCGACAATATCGGCGCGATCAAGCCGATGCTGAAAGACGGCCGCGTGCTCGCGACCGCTGACCAGTACGCGGCGAAGCAGGCGGTATTCGGCATCGACGTTGCGCTGAAGGCGATCGCCGGTCACAAGAAGCAGTCGGACCTTTCGCAGGTCGTCGAAACGCCGGTCGATCTGGTGACGAAGTAAGGCGGGCGCGCGGCGGCGGCGTCCGGCGCCGTGTCGCGCGACAATCTAAAGTTCGCGGCCAGCGTGCCGATAACACACTGACGAGCGCGGAAGGCAGACGGCGCGGGCAGTGTCAGCGGCCATCCGGAAGCTTTTCGCGCGGGCATCGGAACACGTCCGGGCCGCGCGCCTCGATGCGCCGGCCCGTTTGCCGAAGCCACGCGGGACCACCACGAGGATGCACAGCGAAGCCTTGAATCGCCCCATGACCGGATCGAACGATGCGAACGTGCTGACGGTGACCGGCATCGGCAAGACCTATGTCGAGCCGGTGCTGTCGGACGTCTCGCTGGAACTCGTCGCGGGCGAAGTGCTCGCGCTCACGGGCGAGAACGGCGCGGGCAAGAGCACGCTGTCGAAGATCGTCGGCGGACTCACGGACCCGACCACGGGCACCATGACGCTCGCGGGCCAGCCGTACGCGCCGAAAAGCCGCAAGGACGCCGAGGCGCTCGGCGTGCGCATGGTGATGCAGGAGCTGAACCTGCTGCCGACCTTGTCGGTGGCGGAGAATCTGTTTTTGAACCGCTTGCCGCGCAAAGGCTTCGGCTGGATCGACCGCAAACGGCTCGCGGAAGACGCGCGCCATGCGATGGCGCAGGTCGGGCTCGACGCGATCGATCCGGACACGCTCGTCGGCGGTCTCGGCATTGGTCATCAGCAGATGGTCGAGATCGCGCGCAACTTGATCGGCGATTGCCGGGTGCTGATCCTCGACGAGCCGACCGCGATGCTCACCGCCCGCGAAGTCGACCTGCTGTTCGAGCAGGTCGAGCGGCTGAAGGCGCGCGGCGTCGCGCTCGTCTACATCTCGCACCGGCTGGAGGAATTGCGGCGCATCGCCGAGCGTGCGGCGGTGCTGCGCGACGGACGCCTCGTGCACGTCGGCCCCATGGACGAGCTCACGAGCGACCGTCTCGTCACGCTGATGGTCGGACGCGAGATCGGCGAGCGCATCGATCTGGGCGAGCGCCGGATCGGCGGCGTCGCGCTCAAAGTGGAGGGCATGACGCGCGCGCCCGTGGTGCGCGACGTGTCGTTCGACGTTCGCGCAGGCGAGATTTTCGGCGTGAGCGGGCTGATCGGCGCGGGCCGGACCGAGCTGATGCGCCTCATCTACGGCGCGGATCGCGCGGACGCGGGCACGGTGTCGATCGCGCGCAACGGCGAGGCGCTGCGGCGCGTGTCGGTGCAATCGCCGTCGGATGCGGTCGATGAAGGCATCGCGCTGATCACGGAGGACCGCAAGGGCGAGGGCCTGTTGTTGAGCCTGCCCGTCGCCGCGAACGTTTCACTGGGCAACCTGGGCGCGGTGGCGCGGCATGGCGTTGTCGACACGCGCCGGGAATCCGCGCTCGCGCAACGCCAGATCGACGCGATGCGCATCCGCACGTCCGGGCCGGCGCAGGCGGTGTCCGAATTGTCCGGCGGGAATCAGCAGAAGGTCGTGATCGGCCGCTGGCTCGCACGCGACTGTGGGGTGCTGCTGTTCGACGAACCGACGCGCGGCATCGACGTCGGCGCGAAGTTCGACATCTACGGGCTGATGGGCGCCCTGGCCCGCGAAGGACGCGCGCTCGTCGTCGTGTCGAGCGACCTGCGCGAGCTGATGCTGATCTGCGACCGTATCGGCGTGATGTCCGCCGGGCGCATGACCGGCGTGTTCGAGCGCGCCAACTGGACGCAGGACGCGCTGCTCGCCGCGGCGTTCTCGGGTTATGCGAAGCGCGAGGCGATCCTGCACGAACCGATCGTGCCCGATGCGAAAGCGCCCGAAGACAACGTGGAGCACTGAATGAGCGAAGCGAACCTGCCCGCCGATGCACCGAAGAGCACGAAAGGCGTCGGCACGCGCCTCGGCATTTCGAATTACCTGGGTCTCGCGGGTGCGCTCGCCGCGATGATCGCGCTGTTTTCGGTGCTGAGCACGCACTTCCTGACGTACGACACGTTCAGCACGATCGCGAACCAGATTCCGGATCTCGTCGTGATGTCGGTCGGCATGACGTTCGTGCTGATCATCGCGAGCATCGATCTGTCGGTCGGCTCGGTGCTCGCACTGGGGGCGTCGGTCGTGAGCGTGGCCGCGCTCAAGTGGCACTGGCCGGCGTTTCCCGCCGCGCTGATCGGCCTCGCGGCCGCCGCGCTGACGGGCACGGTCACGGGCCTCGTGACGGTGGCGTGGCGGATTCCGTCGTTCATCGTGTCGCTCGGCGTGCTTGAAGGCGCGCGCGGACTCGCGTATCAGATGACGAACTCGCGCACGGCGTATATCGGCGATGCGTTCGATTTCCTTTCGAATCCAATCGCGTTCGGCATCTCGCCCGCGTTTCTGATCGCGGTCGCGGTGATGATAATTGCGCATCTGGTCTTGACCCGGACGGTTTTTGGCCGATATCTCGTAGGGATCGGCACGAACGAGGAAGCAGTGAGGCTCGCGGGCGTCAATCCGCGGCCGTACAAGGTCATTGTTTTCGCGCTGATGGGCGCACTTTCGGGACTGGCGGCGCTGTTTCAGATCTCGCGGCTGGAAGCGGCCGATCCGAACGCGGGCGCCGGGCTGGAACTGCAGGTGATCGCGGCCGTCGTGATCGGCGGAACGAGCCTGATGGGCGGGCGCGGCTCGGTCATCAGCACGTTTTTCGGGGTATTGATCATCTCCGTGCTGGCGGCGGGGCTGGCGCAGATCGGCGCAAACGAGCCGACCAAGCGCATCATTACCGGCGCGGTGATCGTGGTGGCGGTGGTGCTGGATACATACCGCAGCAGAAGGAAGCGTGTGTAATCGTTTGTCGGACCGAGAGACGGCGACGGTGGCCAAGCGGCATGGGCGCACGAGAGCCGATGCAGCAGGCAATGAAAGCAGGCAGGGCGCGGGGAAAGCAAAGCGGCGCGTGAACAGCATGTTTAGGCGCCGGACGCCTTACGACCAATAAGAGCAGTTGGACCAAAGATAGCGAAGGACGATGTATGGCGACGATCAAAGACGTGGCAGCCATTGCCGGGGTGTCGTTTACGACGGTATCCCACGTAGTGAACAATTCGCGGCCGGTGTCTGCCGACGTGCGGGCGAAAGTCGAGCGGGCGATTCTCGAGCTCGACTATGTGCCGTCGGCGGTCGCGCGCTCGCTGAAGGCGCGCTCGACGGCGACCATCGGCCTGCTCGTGCCGAACGCGACGAATCCGTACTTCGCCGAACTGGCGCGCGGCGTCGAGGACGGCTGCGCGAAGAACGGCTATTGCGTATTCTTCTGCAACTCCGACGACGATCCCGCCAAGCAGCGCAACTATCTGCGCGTGCTACAGGAAAAGCGCATCGACGGGCTGGTGATCGCCTCGGCAGGCGAGGATTCCGTGCTCGCGCAATGCCTCGCGGGCGCGCGTGAGCCGCTCGTGATCGTCGATAGAAATATCGAGGGGCTGCAGTCCGACCTCGTGCAGATCGACCACGAAAAGGGCGCGTATCTCGCGACGCGGCATCTGCTGCAGCTCGGGCATTCGAAGATCGGCTGCATCACGGGGCCGGTCGCGACGGCCGTCTCCGCGATGCGCCTGCACGGCTTCATCCGCGCGATGGCCGAGCGCGGCATCGAGATCGAGCCGAACGCGATTCAGCAGAGCGACTTCTCCGCGACGGGCGGCTACGCGGCAGCGTCGCAACTGCTCGACAACATGAGGCCGACCGCGATCTTCGCGTGCAATGACATGATGGGCATCGGCGCGCTGCGTGCGGCGGCCGAGCGCCACATCAACGTGCCGACGGATTGCTCGATCATCGGTTTCGACGATGTCGAGCTGTCGCGTTACACCTATCCGGCCTTGTCGACGGTGGGACAATCGGTGCGCGCGCTCGGCGAAATGGCCGCGCAGACGCTGATCGACCGCATCACTGGCAAGCTGACCGGCACGACACGCCGGCGCGTGGTCCCGCCGCGCCTCGTGCGCCGCGAATCGACCGCCGTGGTGCCCGAGTCGCGCAGCGCCAAAGCGTAGTGCCGTTCAAAAGGAAACGAGATGGGAGATAGCGCCAAATCGGGCGATGCAAGCAAGACCGGCCGCGTGACCGTGGTCGGCAGCCTCAACATGGATCTCGTCGCGCGCGCGCCGCGTCTGCCGAGGCCGGGCGAAACGCTCGCCGGACATGCGTTCGCCCAGGTGCCGGGCGGCAAGGGCGGCAATCAGGCGGTCGCCGCGGCGCGCCTCGGCGCACGGGTCGCGATGATCGGCTGCGTCGGCAACGATTCGAACGGTGCGACGCTCAAGGGCAGTCTGGAGGCGGAAGGCATCGACTGCACGGCGCTCGCGACGAGTGCTCACGCGCCGACGGGCGTCGCGCTCATCGTCGTCGATGACGCGAGCCAGAACGCGATCGTCATCGTCGCGGGCAGCAACGCCGAAGTGACGCCCGCGCGCATCGAGGCGCAGGAAGCGCTGATCGCGCAAGCCGATGTCATCGTGTGCCAGCTCGAAACGCCGCCCGAGACCGTGCGCGCCGCGCTCGCCGCCGGCCGGCGTCTTCTGCGCACCACGATCCTCAACCCCGCGCCGGCCGCGCGCAAATTGCCGCCGGACTGGTTCCCGCTCGTCGATTATCTGATTCCGAACGAACTGGAAGCCGCGACGCTCTCGGGCGTGGCGAGCGACACGCCCGACGACGCGCGCCGCGCCGCGCAGGCGCTCAAGGCGAAGGGCGCGCGCAACGTGATCGTGACGCTCGGCGCGCAAGGCGTGCTCGCGCTGCTCGATGGCGCGGACGATGAAGGCGTCCATCTGCCATCGCCGAAAGTCGAGGCGATCGACACGACCGCCGCCGGCGACACGTTCATCGGCGGCTTCGCGGCCGAACTCGCGCGGGGCGCCGCGCCGCTGGACGCGATCGCGTTCGGTCAGCGGGCGGCGGCGGTGGCGGTGACGCGCGAAGGCGCGCAGCCGTCGATTCCGCACCGCAGCGAAATTTCCGCATAACTTTTCAATGTTCGTTGAAAAAACGGCGCGTCTGACGCGCCGTTTTACTTCATACGAAATAATCCCTCAAGTGCTCGCGCTTTCGCGCCGTTTACATCGCTAGCGGCCGCGTGATGTCTCGCGCGCACGCTGCCAGGAGACGACGACACCGCTCGCGGGCGACAACAGGGAAAACACAATGAAGAAGGCTTTGACGATCAAGGCGCGCCTCGGCATGTCGATGGCGTTTCTGGGTGCGCTGCTCATTGCGATCGGCGCGCTGGGTCTCACCGGCATGAGCCATTCGAACGGCGCGTTCCAGAATACCTACGCGGTGCAAATGCCGGCGGCGATCGCAGTCGGCAACGCGGAGATGTATGCCGCGCGCGAGCGGCTCGTGTTCGATCGCGCGGCGCTCCTCGCCGGCACGCCGGAGGTGGCCGCCACCGTCGAGCGCGCGCGCATGATGCGCGAACGGGCGGACGGCTACTGGAAGGAATACATGTCGTTGCCGCAAGCGCCGGGCGAAAAACGTCTCGCCGATGCCGCACAGGAAAAACGCCTCGCGCTGCAAGGCATCGTCGACAAGGGCGTCGCCGCGGTCATGGCGAACGATCACGACGGCATCATCGCGAACGCGAAGGCGATGCAGGCCATGTACAACGAGCTCGCCAACGCGAATGAGGCGCTGCGCAAGTATCTGACCGAAGCATCGAAGCAGAGCTACGAGGAGACCCAGAGCCGTTTCCTGTGGTTCCGTGCGCTGAGCCTCGGGGCGATCGCGCTCGGCATCGCGGCGGCCGCGTTCGCGTGGGTGTCGCTGCGGCGGGCGATCGCGCGGCCGCTCGAAGCCGCGCTCGCCCATTTCGACGCGATCGCCGCGGGCGACCTGCGCCGCGAGGTCACCGTGACGTCACGCGACGAAATGGGGCAGTTGCTCGAAGGTCTCGCCAGAATGCGTGCGAGCCTGCTCACGACCGTGCGCACCGTGCGCACGGGCAGCGAATCGATCGCGTCCGCGACGCAGCAGATCGCCGCCGGGAACACCGATCTGTCTTCGCGCACCGAGGAACAGGCGTCCGCGCTGCAGGAAACGGCGTCGAGCATGGAGGAGCTGACCGGCACCGTCCGCCAGAACGCCGACAACGCCCGGCAGGCAAGCGCGCTCGCGGCGAATGCGTCGCACATCGCGGGCAAGGGCAGCGCGGTCGTGACGCAGGTCGTCGATACGATGCGCGAGATCGACGGCAGCTCGTCGAAGATCGCGGACATCATCACGATCATCGAGGGCATCGCGTTCCAGACCAACATCCTTGCGCTCAATGCGGCCGTCGAAGCGGCGCGCGCGGGCGAGGAAGGGCGCGGCTTCGCAGTCGTCGCGGGCGAGGTGCGCAGCCTGGCGCAGCGCTCGTCGGCGGCGGCGAAGGAAATCAAGGAACTGATCGACACGTCGGTGGCGCGCGTGCGCACGGGCACGACACTCGTCGATGAAGCCGGCCGCACGATGAACGAGATCATCGGCGCAGTGCAGCGCGTGACCGACATCATGGGCGAGATCGCGGCGGCGTCCGAGGAGCAGTCGAGCGGCATCGAGCAAGTGTCGCGCGCAGTCACGCAGATGGACGAGGTGACGCAGCAGAACGCGGCACTCGTCGAGGAAGCGGCGGCGGCCGCGCAGTCCCTCGAGGATCAGGCCACGCGCCTGCGGCAGGCGGTGGCGGTGTTCCAGATGGCGGACGGCGCGCCGCACGCGACGGCGGCGGTCGCATCCACGCCGGCGGTGAAAGTTGCATCGCGTGCAACGATGACGGCGCACACGCGTGCGCTCGTGACGAAGCCGCTCGTGACAGCGCAGGCGAAGCGCGCCGCAATCGTGCCGGTGACGCGCGCGTCGCCGACCGCGGACGCAGGCGGCGACTGGGAGACGTTCTGAGCACGGCATAGGGCGCGTAGCCGCGAACAGGAGATGAATGCGCGCGAATGCACACGCGCGCGACCAACGCCGATCCGGTAACCCGTACACTGAGGGGTGTGCGTCACCGCTCACACGAGGATATCGACATGACCGGATCGACACTCGCCGCGAAGCTCGCGGACGCCCGCCGCCGGCATCGGCTCATCGAAACGCTGGAGCCCGCCGACATCCCGGCCGACGCGCCCACCGCCTACGCAATCCAGCATGAGATGCTGAGAGAGTCGGATGCGCGCATCGGCGCATGGAAGATCGGCGCGCGCGCCCCCGATGCGCTCGCCACGGGCGCGCCTATCGACGCCGCGCTCGTCCACGTCTCGCCCGCGCGCGTGCCTTTTCAATCATTTTTTCGCGTACTGGTGGAACTCGAAGTCGCGTTCCGCTTCGCCTATGCGCTGCCCGCGCGACATGACCCTTACACGCGCGAGGAAGTATTCGATGCGATAGGCGGCATCGCGGTCGCGCTCGAAGTGGTCGACAGCCGGTTTGCGCAATGGCCCAATCTCGACCCGCTCGCGCAGCTCGCCGACTCACAGAACAATGGCGCGCTCGTGGTGTCGGGCATGGAACCCTACGACGTCGTCGCGCCGGGCTTCGACTTCCTCACGCCGCGCCTGGAATTCACACTGGACGGCGTTTCGATCGCGCCGGAAGCGCTCGGCAATCCGGCGGGCGATCCCCGCGAATTGCTGCCCTGGCTCGTCAACCATTGTTGCCGCATGGGTTTGACCGTCGAACCGTTCTGGACCATCACCACGGGCTCTTATACGGGTGCGTATCGCATTGACGGACCGGGGATGCTGCATGGCTCGATCGATCGCATCGGCGAACTGGAACTCGTGCTCGCGTGACGCGGGGATATCCCGCATCGGGAACGGTTCTTGATGCTGTCGCATGGGCGTCGATGTCATTCATGTATCGCATCGAATGAGCGCGAGCGCACGTATTCGACATGAAGCGATATAGGCATGCGCGCGAGTGAGGCGCGCCTCGCATTGGCGGACAGAAGCTGTGCTCAAGTAGCGAAGTGCGCGGGGAAGCGAACAGGCAGGGACGATGCGGAGCAACAGGATAGAGACATTGGGATGAGGATTGTAGGTGAACGAAAATAACTCACCAAGCTAGTAATTCTTCGAAGCAAATGAACAACGCAAGTGCGTGAAAAAAAATTCGAAAGGGTTTAGGATGAATTCAAGCGATGTCGTTTCGATTACGCGCGTTGCGCACGACATAGCTTTCTGACTTCGGCGAGGAGGTAGCATGGATATCTACAGCAGTTTCGCGACCCGCTTCGAAAAAACCCGCGAGGAGGAATTCTCGCTCGAAGAGTATCTCGCGCTCTGCAAAGAAGATCCTGCCACATATGCAACAGCGGGCGAACGCATGTTGACGGCCATCGGGGAACCGGAGATGGTCGACACTCGCCTCGACCCGCGTTTATCGCGTGTGTTTGCGAACAAGGTCATCAAGGTGTATCCGGCGTTCCGTGAATTCTACGGAATGGAGGAGGTGATCGAGAACGTCGTGTCGTACTTCCGGCACGCGGCACAGGGTCTCGAAGAGAAGAAGCAGATCCTGTATCTGCTGGGTCCGGTGGGCGGCGGCAAGTCGTCGATCGCCGAACGACTGAAGCAGCTCATGGAGCGCGTTCCGTTCTATTCGCTGAAGGGTTCGCCCGTCAATGAGTCGCCGCTCGGCCTCTTCGATTACGACGAAGACGGTCCCGTCCTCGAAGAGCAGTACGGCATTCCGCGCCGCTATCTGAAGAGCATCCTTTCGCCGTGGGCAGTGAAGCGCCTGCACGAATACAACGGCGACATCCGCAAGTTCCGCGTGGTGCGCCGCTATCCTTCCATCCTTCGCCAGATCGGCATCGCGAAGACCGAGCCCGGTGACGAAAACAATCAGGACATCTCGTCGCTCGTCGGCAAGGTGGATATCCGCAAGCTCGAAACCTATTCGCAGGACGACGCTGACGCATACAGCTATTCCGGTGGCCTGTGCCTCGCCAATCAGGGCTTGCTGGAATTCGTCGAAATGTTCAAGGCGCCGATCAAGGTGCTGCACCCGCTGCTCACCGCGACCCAGGAAGGCAACTTCAAGGGCACGGAAGGCTTCGGCGCGATTCCGTTCGACGGCGTCATCCTCGCGCACTCGAACGAGTCGGAGTGGAAGGCGTTTCGCAACAACAAGAACAATGAAGCACTGCTCGATCGTATCTTCGTCGTGAAGGTGCCGTACTGCCTGCGTTACGGCGAAGAGATCAAGATCTACGAGAAGCTTTTGCGCAACTCGTCCCTCGCCGAGGCGGTTTGCGCACCGGGCACGCTCAAGATGATGGCGCAGATGGCCGTGCTCACGCGCCTGCACGAACCGGAAAATTCGAGTCTCTTTTCGAAGATGCAGGTCTATGACGGCGAGAACCTGAAGGACACCGACCCGAAGGCGAAGTCGTATCAGGAGTATCGCGATTACGCGGGTGTCGACGAAGGCATGACGGGCGTGTCCACGCGTTTCGCGTTCAAGATCCTGTCGCGCGTCTTCAACTTCGATTCGAGCGAAGTCGCTGCGAACCCGGTGCATCTGATGTACGTGCTCGAACAGCAGATCGAACGCGAACAGTTCCCGCCGGAGACGGAGCAGAAGTATCTGTCGTTCATCAAGGACGTGCTGGCTTCGCGCTATGCCGAGTTCATCGGCAAGGAAATTCAGACCGCGTATCTGGAGTCGTATTCGGAGTATGGACAAAACATCTTCGACCGCTATGTGACGTACGCCGACTTCTGGATTCAGGATCAGGAGTTCCGCGATCACGACACCGGCGAGAGCTTCGACCGGGCGGCGCTGAATGCCGAGCTGGAGAAGATCGAAAAGCCCGCGGGCATCAGCAACCCGAAGGATTTCCGCAACGAGATCGTGAACTTCGTGTTGCGTGCGCGTGCGGCGAACGGCGGCAAGAATCCCGCGTGGATCAGCTACGAGAAGCTGCGCGTGGTGATCGAAAAGAAGATGTTCTCCAACACCGAAGAACTTCTGCCGGTAATTTCGTTCAATGCGAAAGGCTCGGCCGAAGAGCAACGCAAGCACGAAGACTTCGTCAACCGCATGGTCGCGAAGGGCTACACGCCGAAGCAGGTCCGGCTCCTGTGCGACTGGTATCTGCGCGTGCGCAAGTCGTCATGATGTAGAGTGGACAGGAATAGGGGAATCGACGGGAGTGGGCGTTGACGCGCCATACTCCGGTCCCGCGCAAGCGATAGTCAGGATGTCCCCTGCGGCCCGGGTGCGTGGATTGCGTCCGGACCGCACAGTGGACGAATTGCGAGACGAAAGACGCTGCGATCAGTCGAAGCTGTGCGCAGCGCCTCCCAAGCTCGCCAATAACGCGGGAGACTGGATGTGCTGCACCAAATCATCGACCGCAGGTTAGCCGGCAAGAACAAGAGCATTGCCAACCGCGAACGCTTCCTGCGACGCGTCAAGAGTTACATTCGCCGCGCGGTTTCCGACGCGGTGCGCGATCGCAGTATCAAAGACATTCAAAGCACCCAAAGCATCACCATTCCCAAGAAGGACATCTCCGAGCCCTCGTTCCGTCACGGACCGGGCGGCAAGCGCGAGTATGTCCATCCGGGTAACGCCGATTACATTCGCGGCGACAAGATTCCGCGTCCGCCGGGCGGCGCGGGCGGCGGCGGCAAGAGCGCAAGCAACGAAGGCGAAGGGCAGGATGATTTCGTTTTCGAGCTGTCTCGCGAGGAGTTCATGCAGTACTTCTTCGACGACCTCGAACTGCCGCGCCTCGTCAAGACCCAGCTGCTTGCGGTGCCTACCTGGAAGAACGTGCGCGCGGGCTGGGCGGCGGAAGGCACGCCGAACAACATCGACGTGGTCAGGTCCCTGCGCAGCGCGCTCGGCCGGCGCATCGCGCTCGGCTGGCCGCTCGCGTCGCAGTTGCGCGAAATGGAGCGCCAGCTCGAGCAATTGAAAGACGAGAACGCCGATCCGGAGGAGATCGCGCGTCTTGAAGCGGATATCGTCGTCATGCAGGGCCGGATCACGCGCATTCCGTTCATCGATCCGTTCGATCTGCGCTACATCAACCGCGTGAAGCAGCCGACGCCATCGAGCAAGGCGGTGATGTTCTGCCTGATGGACGTCTCCGGCTCGATGGACGAGCAGCGCAAGGACTTGTCCAAGCGCTTCTTCATCCTCCTGTATCTGTTCCTGCAACGGAACTACGAAAAGATCGAAGTCGTGTTCATCCGGCACCATACGCGCGCCGAGGAAGTGGACGAAGACACGTTCTTCCATTCGACCGAAAGCGGCGGCACTGTGGTGTCGAGCGCGCTCGAGCTCATGAAGAAGATCATGGACGAGCGCTATTCGCCGACTGAATGGAACATTTACGGCGCGCAGGCATCGGACGGCGACAACTGGACGGACGATTCCCCGAAGTGCCGCAGGCTGCTGTCGGAAGACATCCTGCCGAAGGTCCGGTATTTTGCCTATATTCAAGTTGCGCCGGAGGAGCAAAATCTCTGGTTGGAGTATGCTCAGCTTGCGATGGGCGCGCCCGAACTGGCCATGAAGAAAGTCGATTCGGCTGCGGACATCTATCCGGTGTTCCGCGAGCTGTTCGAAAAACAGCAGGCGGCCGCATGACGACACGGCCTTGGCAGAACGAGACGCGTGGGTACCAACTGGAAGGCACGGACGATCGTGCGGCTTCCAGACTGGGGCCTGAGGCAGAGCAACGCAAGGCGTCCGCAGAGGCAGACGAGGCGCACGAGGAAGGCAGAATGAATGTTTCGGAGAAACGGCGACCGCTGCCGTGCCCGTCGGACTGGAGCGTCGAGCTGATCGAGGAGTACGACGCTGAAATTTCGCGCGTCGCGAACGGTTACGGTCTCGACACTTACCCCATTCAGCTGGAAATCATCAGCTCCGAACAGATGATGGATGCGTATGCGTCCGTCGGAATGCCGGTGAACTACCGGCACTGGTCGTTCGGCAAGCATTTTCTCGCGACAGAGAAAGGCTATCGGCGCGGGCAAATGGGCCTCGCGTACGAAATCGTCATCAATTCGAATCCCTGCATCGCGTATCTCATGGAAGAGAACACCATGACGATGCAGGCGCTCGTGATCGCTCACGCGGCGTACGGGCACAACTCGTTCTTCAAGGGCAACTACCTCTTCCGGCTCTGGACGGACGCGCACGCGATCATCGACTACCTCGTCTACGCGAAGAATTACATCGCGGAATGCGAGGAGCGATATGGACTGGATCGCGTCGAGGAACTGCTCGACTCGTGCCACGCGCTCATGAACTATGGCGTCGATCGCTACAAGCGGCCGCAAAAGCTATCGCTTGCGAAGGAAGCGGCGATGCGGCGCGAACGCGAAGCGTATCTGCAATCGCAGGTCAACGAGTTGTGGCGCACGCTGCCCAAGGGAAAGGAGCCATCGCCGGAGGAAATCGAAAGCCGCTATCCGCCGGAGCCGCAGGAGAACTTGTTGTACTTCGCGGAGAAAAACGCGCCGTTGCTCGAGCCGTGGGAGCGCGAAGTCATCCGCATCGTGCGCAAGATCGGCCAGTATTTTTATCCGCAGCGGCAGACGCAGGTGATGAACGAAGGCTGGGCGACGTTCTGGCACTACACGCTGCTCAACACGCTCTACAACGAAGGCCGTCTCGAAGACAGCTTCATGATGGAGTTTCTGCACTCGCATTCGAACGTCGTGTATCAACCGCCGGTGACAAAGCCGTATTACAGCGGCATCAATCCGTACGCGCTCGGCTTTTCGATGATGAGCGATATCCGCCGCATCTGCGAAAACCCGACGGACGAAGATCGCGAGTGGTTCCCCGACCTCGCGGGCAGCGACTGGCTGGAGTCCTTGCACTACGCGATGCGCAACTTCAAGGACGAAAGCTTCATCGCGCAATATCTGTCGCCGCATCTGATTCGCGAGATGCGCCTGTTCTCGATTCTCGACGACGACATGCGCGACGCACTCGAAGTGTCGGCGATTCATGACGACAGCGGCTATCGCTATGTTCGTCAGGCGCTGTCGCGGCAATACGATATTCATCATCGCGAGCCGAACATCCAGGTGTATTCGGTGAATACGCGTGGCGATCGCAGTCTGACGCTGCGTCACTTCATGACCGACAACCGCCATCTCTCGAACGACAGCGACGAAGTCCTCAAGCACATGGCGCGCTTGTGGCAGTTCGATGTCTATCTCGAAAGCGTCGATGAGAACGGCACGGTGAGAAAGCGCTTCGAGTGCCGGTATGTGGCGCCGAATACGCGCTGAACTCCCCGAGCATCAACCCCGGAAAACCGGCGCTGATCCAGCGCCGGTTTTTCGTTGCGGCTACTGATTGCCCGCCTCGTCCTGCGAAAACAGGTCCCAGCTCGCCATGAACAGCGCCGCCACCAGCGGCCCGATCACGAATCCGTTGATGCCGAAGAGCGCCATCCCGCCAAGGGTCGAGATGAGCACGACCCAATCGGGCATCTTCGTGTCCTTGCCCACGAGAATCGGCCGCAGCACGTTATCCACGAGACCGATCACCACGACACAGAACACGACGAGAATCAGACCCTTGATGATCTGTCCCGTCATGAAGAAATAGAGCGCGGCGGGCACCCAGACGATCGCCGCCCCGACGGCGGGCAACAGCGAAAGGAACCCCATCAGCACGCCCCACAACAGGGAGCCGTTGATGCCGAGTATCCAGAAAATCAGCCCGCCGAGCAGGCCCTGCACAGCCGCGACCGCGATATTGCCCTTCACCGTCGCGCGAACCACCGCCGTGAACTTCGCGATGAGATGCTGCTTGGGCTCCGGATCCAGCGGAATCGCGCGCCGGATGCGTCGGGCGATCTCGCCGCCATCGCGCAGCAGAAAGAACACGAGGTACAGCATCACGCCGAAGCTCACGACGAACTGGAACGTGTTCTGCCCGATCGACAGCGCTTGCGTCGCGGCGAACTGGCTGATTTGCGACGCGCCTTCGATCAGCTTGCGCTGCACGCCGGGGATGTCGTCGAGCCCGAAACGCCCGAGGAGCGCCTGCGCCGATGCCGGCAGCGCGTGCAGGACGTGCTGGAAATACAGGCCGAAATTCAGCTCGCCGCTCTTGATCCGCGCGTAGACGAGGGCGACTTCCTGAACGAGCGTCACCGCGACAACCGCAAGCGGAATGATAACGATCAGGATCGCGGCGGACAGCGTCGTCAGTGCGGCGAGATTGCGGCGCTTGCCGAAGCGCGCGGCGAGATAGCGCTGCATCGGCTGGAACAGGATCGCGAGAATCGCGCCCCAGAAGATTGCGCCGAAAAACGGCAGCAACACCCACGCGAGCGCGAGGGTCACGGCGCACAACAAGATGTGAAAGAAGTTCTGCTGGACGGTGCGGTTATTCATCAGGGAACCATAGGGGCAGGCGGGGAGGGCGAACGGCAAGCGCGCGGCGGCATGCTAACACGAGCCTTCCGAATGGCTTTCGCGCTCGGTTCGCGCTCAGTTCGCGCTCGGTTCGCGCTCAGTTCGCGCTCTCGATTCGAGCAAGAAATCGTCCAAGGGTTCGCCATGAATCAGCCATCGTTCGATTGCCGCTGGAGCGCTACCCCGCGCGTCGACTAAAATCCGGCTTCCAATCCTTGCGGATCGCTTTCCTGCCAAACGGCCAGGCAAGCGCGCACGAACGAGCCGATCGTTCGTGCGCGGCCACTCCGCTCTACGTATCGAACAATGAATCCAGGCGTCATCTACGCATTCTCGGCCTTCGTCATCTGGGGCCTTTTCCCGATCTACTTCAAGGCCCTGCATTCGATCGGCGCGGTCGAGATGCTCGCGCATCGCATGGCGTGGTCGATGGTCTTCCTGCTGATCGTCATGACCGTGCGCCGTCAATGGAAGTGGCTCGGCCCGGTTCTGCGCGACAGGCGCCTGCTTGCGCGCTTCGCCGCGAGCGCCGTACTGCTGTCGGCGAACTGGGGCATCTATATCTGGGCGGTGAACGACGGGCGCATCGTCGAGGCGAGCCTCGGCTACTTCATCAATCCGCTCGTCAACGTCGTGTTCGGGATGGCGTTCCTGCACGAGCGGCTGCGGCCGGTGCAATGGATCGCGGTGACGATCGCCGCGCTCGGGGTGCTGTGGCTGACCTGGGTGAACGGCGCACCGCCGTGGATCAGCCTTGCGCTTGCGCTGACGTTCGGCGGCTACGGACTTTTGCGCAAGACCGCGTCGCTCGGCGCGCTCGAAGGTCTCACGCTCGAAACGATGCTGCTGTGTCCCGTCGCGCTGCTTTATCTCTTCTTTCTGACTTCGCACGGCGGCAGCGGCTTCGCGCACGCGTCGCCCGGTGTGAAGCTGCTGCTCGCGGCGGCCGGGCCCGTGACCGCGGTGCCGCTCCTGCTTTTTGCAGCGGGGGCGCGGCGCATTCCGCTATCGATGCTCGGGCTTATCCAGTACATCACGCCAACGCTGCAATTGCTGATCGGCGTTGTGATCTATCAGGAATTCTTCGGGCACGATCAGTTGATCGGCTATGGCGCGATCTGGGCCGCGCTCGCGATTTACTCGCTCGAAGGCGTGTATCGCGCACGCGCGGCCCGCGTCTGAAACGAGATCAGCGCAATGCGTCGCCGGAACGATATTCGACCGTCGCCTCGTCGAGCTTCGCCTTGATGTCCGGATCGATCGGCTGATCGACGGCCGCAAGCGTCTCGTCGAGTTGTTCGGGCCGGCTCGCGCCGATGATCGCCGAACTCACCGCCGGATTGGCCAGGACCCACGCGAGCGCTGTGCCCGCGAGCGAGCGCCCGGTCGGCGCGACGATCTTGTTGATCTGCTCGATCGTATGAAACTCGCGCTCGTGCCAGTAACGCTGGGTGTACATCGCGCCCGCCTTGCCGACCGCGCCGGTGAAGCGGCCTTCGCTCGGGCCGGCATCGAAGCTATGCTTGCCCGTCAGCAAACCGCCCGCGAGCGGGTTGTACGGAATCACGGCGAGACCTTCCTCAGTCGCGAGCGGCAGCAGTTCGCGCTCGATCTGGCGGAACAGCAGGTTGTAACGCGGCTGCACGGAAACGAAGCGCGCGGCGCGCAATACGTCCGAGCGGCCGAGCGCACGCGCGAGCCGGTACGCCAGAAAATTCGACACGCCGATATACCGCGCCTTGCCTTGCCGCACGATGGTGTCGAGCGCTTCGAGCATCTCGTCGAGCGGCGTGTCGTGATCGTCGTTATGAAGCTGGTACAGGTCGACATAATCCGTGTCGAGCCGCTTGAGCGACGCGTCGATCGCATCGAGCAGATGCTTGCGCGATGCACCCTTGTGCCACGCGAGCGGCCCCATTTCATGCACGGCCTTGGTCGCGAGAATGTAATTATCGCGGCGGCCCTTGAGCCAGCGGCCGACGATCTCCTCGGTGCGGCCCGCGAGATCGTGTCCGCTGCCGAGCGGATAGACGTTCGCCGTATCGATGAAATTGACGCCCGCGTCCGCCGCGCGGTCCATGATGCTGCGCGACACGTCTTCCTCGGTCTGCAGGCCGAACGTCATCGTGCCGAGCGTGAGACGCGAAACGGTGAGACCGGTATTGCCGAATTTGCGGTATTGCACGGTTGCGCTCCAGAAGAAACGATTTCGATGGGACCGTCAGAATAGCCGCAACTGTCAGGACGTGCCGGCGCGCACGGGCGCGGCGCTGTGCGGCGCGGAATCGAGGTAACGGAACACGAGGCCCGACAGCAGCGTCACCACGCCCATGCAGACGAAGCTCAGCCTGAAGCCGGCCGCGGTCGAGAACGGCCCCTGGAACACCTGCACGAGCGAGCCGCCGATGGAAACGCCCAGGCCGATCGCGAGCATCTGCACCATCGAAAAGAGGCTGTTGCCGCTGCCGGCATCCTTGATCGAGAGGCCTTTGAGCGTGACGCTGTTCATCGCCGCGAACTGCATCGAGTTGCACGCGCCGAACACGACGAGGATCGCGATCTCGACGACGAGCGGCAAGGTCGGCGAGAACAGCGCGAACGCGACGATCGACGCGCCCACGAGCGCCGTGTTCACGAGCAGGAACGTGCCGTAGCCGTAGCGCTTCACGAGTTGCGCGATCCAGCGCTTGCTGAGCGTCCCGGCGATGGCGATCGGCAGCATCATCAGGCCCGAATGCAGCGGGCTGTAGCCGAGTTCGAGCTGCATGAGAAGCGGCAGCAGGAAAGGCACCGCGCTCGAACCGATGCGGCACAGCAGATTGCCGATCAGTCCGACGCTGAAATTCGGCTCCTGAAAGAGCGCGAGATGAAAGAGCGGATTGCGCTTGTGCCGCGCGTAGGGCACATACGCGAACGCCGACACCGCCGCGAGCGCGAAGAGCGCCGCGGACACCGCGCCGCGATGCGTCTCTACGGGGCTGTCGAGCGCGAGTGAGAACGACACCATGCACATCGACAGCAAGCCGCAGCCGATGAAGTCAAAGGGCGGCGCATCGTGCAGCGTGTCGTTCGGCAGAAAGCGCTGCACCGCGTAGAGGCCGACCGCGCCGATCGGCACGTTGATCAGGAAGATCCAGTGCCAGGAAAACGACTCGACGAACCAGCCGCCGAGCGTGGGGCCGAGAATCGGGCCGACCTGGCCGGCGACGGAGATCATCGCGAGTGCGGAGACGTAGGCTTCGCCGGAGACGGCGCGCAGCACGGCGAGACGTCCGATCGGCAGCAGCATCGAGCCGCCGATGCCTTGCAGCACGCGCGCAAGCACGAGCTGGTTCAACGAATGCGCGCCTGCGCAGGCGAGCGAGCCGATCACGAAGAGCGAGATCGAGACGAGATAGACCCGGCGCGTGCCGAAGCGGTCCGCGAGCCAGCCGGAAGCAGGCGTGAAGAGCGCCATCGTGAGCGTGTAGGCGACGACGATCGACTGCATCGCGAGCGGCGCGGCATGGAGGCTGCGCGCGATGGAAGGCAGCGCCGTGTTCACGATGGTCGTGTCGAGCGCCTGCATGAAAAAGCCCACGGCGACGATCCAAAGGAGCGCCGTGTGCGAAGAACTCTTGGTCATGTGGGAAGCGGGTGGTGGTCGCCGCGCGACGAAGAAACCGCTTGGAAACAAGCCCGTCGCGCAATATGTGAAATGTTAATGACTTACCGAGTCATCGGGAAGACCGCTAACCGCATTGACTGTCATCGTTAATGCCGATCACAATGGCGCATGCTCAATCCACTCTGGCTGAACACGTTCGCGACCGTGGCCGCGTCGCACAGTTTCACCGATGCGGGGCGGCAACTCGGCCTTCGACAGTCCAGCGTCTCGGAGCATATCCGGCGCCTGGAGGAGAGCGTCGGCCGACGCCTGTTCGTGCGCGACACGCATTCGCTCGCACTCACCGCCGACGGCGAAGCGATGCTCGTCCATGCCCGCGTGATTCTCGAAGCGATGGCGCACGCGCAGTCGCAATTCAGTTCGCCGCGACTGCGCGGACGCGTTCGGCTCGGCTCATCGGACGATATCGCGCTCGGGCCGCTGCCGAGCGTGCTCGCGGCGTTTCGCGACACGCACCCGGACGTCGAGCTGGAAATCACGATCGGCATGACCGGGCGGCTCTATCAGATGGTCGACGCCGGCGAGCTCGATCTCGCGGTCGGCAAGCGGCGCATCGGCGATGCACGCGGCATGCGGCTTTTCTCCGGACGGCTCGAATGGCTCGCGAAGCCGGGCACCATCGTCGATACGAGTGGTCCGCTGCCGCTCATCCTCGTCTCGGAACCGAGTGTCACGCGGGGCGTCGTACTCGATTCGCTCGCGATGAGCGGCGCGAGCTGGCAAATGGTTTGCACGAGCAGCAGTCACGCGGGCTGCATTGCCGCGGCGCGCGGCGGCCTCGGCTTGACCGTGCGCTCGCATTTTCTCGCGGCCCGGGGATTGGCCGCGCCCGTCAATCGCGCGGATCTGCCCGAATTGCCCGAAGTGGAGTTCATCGCGTTCGGCGCGAAACATCTGAGCCGTCCGGCCGAAACGTTGCTGCAGCTTCTCGAAAACAGCGACCTTCGCGGCGAGTGGGACGGCGAATGAAATCGAAAGGAGCCCGCGAGGGCAGGGAGGCCGGTTGTGCCGCTGCAACGACCGGCAGACCCGAATGGCTATCGCCAATTCGTTCTTATATATTGTGCGGCGTTTGAAGTAGCCACTTCCAAGACGTGTTTCGCTCCTTCCGCCTATTTTCGTCCGACGTAAGCATCCGTGCGCTCTTCGCGGTAATCGCGCTCGCCGCGTGTTTGAACGCCCACGCGGCCTCGTACGTGACGAAGCATTGCGACGACCTCGAAGGCAAGAACGTGCCCGCGTCGATCATCGGACTGCCGACGCGCGGCGCGACGATCGTTTCCGCGTGGGTCGTCAAGGCGGCCGCGCCCGGCAACCGCAACGGCGAATACTGCCGCATCACCGGCTTCATCAAGGCGCTGCAGGACTCGACGCCCGATATCCGCTTCGAAGTCAATCTGCCGAGCCGCTGGAACGGCCGCGCGCTGCAGATGGGCGGCGGCGGGTACAACGGCACGATCGTCTCCGGCACCGAACCGATGCCTTTCGCGCCCGACTCGACGCCGCTCGCGCGCGGCTATGCGACCTTCGGTTCGGATTCGGGCCACGTCGGCAACGCGGGGCGCGCCGACTTCGCGGGCAACGACGAAGCCATCGTCAATTTCGGCTTCGGTCATCTCAAGAAAACGCGCGACGTCGCGCTCGCGCTGATCCAGATGGGCTACGGGCGCACGCCCGACAAGACCTACTTCGCGGGCGGCTCGACGGGCGGGCGCGAAGGGTTCACCGTGATCGAGCGCTTTCCGAATGACTACGACGGCGTGATCGCCAACGCGCCCGCGATCAACTTCTCCGGCGTGCGGCTCATGGGCGTGAAAGTGGGCCAGGCGTCGTATGCGAAGCCGGGAGGCTTCGTCGGCGTCGCGCAGCAGCGGCGCGTGTTCGAGACCGTCGTGCACGAGTGCGACCGGCTCGACGGCGCGGCGGACGGCATCGTCGGCAACGTGGAGGCGTGCAGGAAGCTGGAACCGCAGATCATCGCATCGCTGCGTTGCGCGAACGGGCAGCGTCCTTCCTTGCGCGACAGTTGCCTGTCCGACGCGCAGATCGACACGCTCGATACGCTGCGCGACGGCGTCACGCTGCCGTATCCGCTCGCGTACGGCGTCGATACCTATCCGGGCTACAACGTGTTTCAGGGCGTCGACTTCTCCGGGACGCTCGGACTCGGCGACTCGCCGACGCTTCTGACTCCGCCGACTTTCGCCGCGAACGGCTATCTCTTCGCGCAGGGCGACGCTTATATCCGCCACTTCGTCACGCGCGATCTCGACTTCGGCGCCCTCACATTCGACCTCGACAATCCCGGCCGCTTCAGGCAGCGCCTCGTGACGCTCGCGTACACCGTCGGCGCAATGAACCCGGATTTCTCCGCGTTCATTGCGCACGGCGGCAAGCTCATCGCGATGCACGGCCTCGCCGACGAAGTCATCAGCCCGAATCAGACGATCGCGTTCTATCGCGGGCTCATCGATCGCTACGGGAAGGACACTGTCGATTCGTTCATGCGGCTCTACATGGTGCCGGGATTTCAGCACGGCAACGGCGTGTTCATTCCCGCGTGGGACGAACTCGGCGCGCTCGACGAATGGGTGAGCAACGGCGTCGCGCCGGAAACGCTCCTCGGCAGCGATATCGCGCCCGCCACCAACGGACGCACGCGACCGATCTGCCGTTATCCGGGCTATCCGCGTTATCTCGGCAAGGGCAGTATCAACCTCGCGGCGAACTTTCGCTGCATGGAGCCCTGAGCAACTGCATCGTCAGCGCGCCTTCGCAGGATGGTCCGCGATGCGTGGCCAGAACTTGGCAAGCCAGCGCGACACGAACCCGCGCGTAGCGACTCGATACGACGTGAGCGACACCTCGATCGCCTGATCGCTCTCCGATGTGAGCCATACGCGCTCGCCTTGCGACAGGCGCACGACATCGCCGGGCTTCATCCAGTAGTCGTACGGATCGCGATGACGCGTGAGCCAGAGCGAACACGCCGACGCGCCGCCGATGCGCAATTCGGCATCGCGCGTAAGCCGCCACGACACCATCTGATGCGGATGCACGTCGACATAGACCACGACGCGCGCGCCCGATGCGCTCAGGCGGCCCGACGCCACGCCGTGACCGACGCCATGACGCGCGAAAACCTGCGATACCTCTTCCATCTCTGCTCTCCATGATGTGAGCCGAAGACGGAACCTTGCACGCAAAAACAAGAAGGCCCCGTCTTGCGGCGGGGCCTTCGGAATTCGTTTGCTTGCCTGTCTCGCTAGCGCACACGCTGTCCCGATGACCCGCCACGGATGGCGTTCATACGGTTTTTAATCGCGGCGATGGAGAGAGTGAGGATTGCGTGCATGTGTCGCAGTATCGTGTGGCGCGATGACGCTTGTCAATATCGAGATAGACGCGCGATGCACATGCGCGGCCCGGCAACACCTTGCCGGCGCGCGCGCGACGGTTTAACTTGGACGCCATCCAAACCTTTCGGAGTTCGTCGTGGCTTATCTGTTACTCGTGGTGGAACCGGTCGCACAGCGCGGCCGTCGCACGCAGGAAGAGGGGCGCGAGGCGTATCGCCAGATGGCGGAATTCGCCGATGCGCTGAAGGCGCGCGGCGTGCTGCGCGCGGTGGAATCACTGACGTCGCTGAAGGATGCGGCGCGCGTCACGAACGCCAATGGCGATGCCCGCATCATCGATGGACCGTTCGCCGAAGCCAAGGAAATGATCGGCGGCTTTTTTCTGATCGATTGCGAAACGCATGCGCAGGCCGTGGCGATTGCAGCCGAATGTCCGGCGGCGACGTGGTGCACCATCGAAGTCCGCAAGGTCGGGCCTTGCTATTTGTGACGTTCGTGTCGATTTTGGCGCGCGCGGATCGTCGTGCATATAACGGCTGCGATGCCGCGTAACGATCCAATCCGGAGACCGCACATCATGCACAAACAAATCTTCGTGAACCTGCCGGTCCGCGACCTCAAGCGCTCGATGACCTTCTTCAAGGCACTGGGCCTGAGTTTCGACCCGGCATTTACGAACGATGACGCCGCGTGCCTCGTCATCGGCGAAAACATCTTCGCGATGCTGCTCGTGGAACGCTTCTTCCAGACGTTCACGGAAAAACCGATCGCCGACGCCCACGCGAGCACCGAGACGCTCGTGTGCCTGTCGTGCGAGAGCAGGGCGCAAGTCGACGAACTGGTCGCGAAGGCCGTCGCCGCGGGCGGACGCGCGCCGCGCGAGCCGCAGGATCACGGCTTCATGTACGGCCACGGCTTCGAAGATCCGGACGGTCATATCTGGGAACTCGTTCACATGAATCCGGAAGCGGCGTGAGCGGGCGCGCGAAGGAGCGGGGCGCCGCGGACGATGCGGCCCGTCGCGCCATCGACGCGGTGTGGCGCATCGAGTCCGCGAAGGTGATTGCGAGCGTGGCGCGCGTCGTGCGCGATGTCGCGCTCGCCGAGGAACTGGCGCAGGACGCGTTCGTCGCCGCGCTGGAGCACTGGAGCCAACCGGGCGTGGGCGTGCCCGAAAAGCCGGGAGCGTGGCTCATGACGACAGCGAAGAACAAGGCGCTCGACCGTCTGCGACAGCACGCGCTGCACGCGCGCAAGCACGAGGAATACGGGCGCGATCTCGACGCGCAGGAAGCGCACATCACGCCGGATTTCGTCGATTCGCTCGACGCCGCGCGCGAGAACGATATCGGCGACGATCTGCTGCGACTCATTTTCACGGCATGCCATCCGGTGTTATCCGTCGATGCGCGCGCCGCGCTGACGCTGCGCCTGATCGGCGGACTCACGACCGATGAGATCGCGCGCGCGTTTCTCGTGCCGGAGCCGACGATCGCGCAGCGCATCGTGCGGGCAAAGCGCACGCTATCGGCGGCACGCGTGCCGTTCGAGGTGCCGAAGGCCGACGCGCGCGGCGCGCGGCTCGGCTCGGTGCTCGAAGTCATCTATCTGATTTTCAACGAAGGCTATTCGGCGACCGCCGGCGACGACTGGATGCGTCCGGGCCTGTGTGAAGACGCGCTCAGGCTCGGACGCATCCTGGCCGAATTGGCGCCCGACGAGAGCGAGGTCCACGGGCTCGTCGCGCTGATGGAGATTCAGGCGTCGAGAACGAAGGCGCGCGTCGACCGTGAAGGCCGGCCGGTGCTCCTGCCGGATCAGGACCGCAGCCGCTGGGATCCGCTTTTGATCCGGCGCGGGCTCGCGGCGCTGGAACGCTCCGAAGCGCTCGGCGGTGCGCTCGGCGTGTACGCGCTGCAGGCGGCGCTCGCGGCGTGCCATGCGCGCGCGCCGACCGCCGCCGACACCGACTGGCCGATGATCGTCGCGCTCTACGACGCGCTTATGCAGACCGCGCCGACGCCGGTGGTGGAACTGAATCGCGCGGTCGCGGTGAGCATGGCGTATGGGCCGGACGCGGCACTTCCGATCGTCGATGCGCTTTCCGGGACGGCCGCGCTCCGAAGCTATCACTGGCTGCCGAGCGTGCGCGCCGATTTGCTGGCGAGGCTCGGGCGCAAGGACGAGGCTCGCGCGGAATTCGAGCGTGCTGCGGCGCTCACGAAGAATGTGCGGGAGCGGGAGTTCTTGTTGGGACGGGCTGGGGAGATGGGGTGATGGGTTCGACTTCAGCTAGTCGCATTTGTGATTTAACATAAGACAAATTAGCGTATTTTGGCTTTTTTGCGGCTTTATCCTAATGTCGCGTTCCTGCCAAGTAGAAATGTCGCATTTTGACGTAGGTTCGTTGCCAGACAAGCGTTTCAGGAGCGCTGGCGATGAACACGACCGGGACCATCACCATGTCGATGCACGAACTGGACCGACTCAGAGTGATTCAGGCCGTCGCCGAACGCCAACTCAAGCCTGGCCGTGCCGCCGAGCGGCTACACGTGAGCGTGCGGCAGATCGAACGGCTTGTCATGCGTTATCGTGCGGACGGTGCACGCGGTCTGGTGTCCGGAAAGCGCGGACGCACGAGTAATCACCGGTTGCCGGACGGCGTGGCGCAGCGTGCGCTCGCGCTGATCCGTGAGCGCTATGCCGAATTTGGTCCGACGCTGGCGTGCGAGAAATTACGGGAATGCCACGGCATTGAACTACTCAAACGAATCAGACGTTGCTCCATATTTCGAAAATCGTCGACCTTCTTAAACATTAATCAACGTTTTGAAATTTTTGTGCCAATAACGTAGTCCCAACGTGCCCGCGCGCGCGTGCGCGCAATAATCCGGCATCAAGGAATTGACGCCTCTCTCATGATCGAACAATACGACGTGCAGCTTTCCGCCAAACTATTCGCAGGCGAGATCGACGAATGTTTCC
Organism: Caballeronia sp. INML2; assembly: GCF_023631365.1. Taxonomy (NCBI): domain Bacteria; kingdom Pseudomonadati; phylum Pseudomonadota; class Betaproteobacteria; order Burkholderiales; family Burkholderiaceae; genus Caballeronia; species Caballeronia sp. INML2. The sequence goes on from NZ_JALQDH010000017.1 coordinate 143,148, forward strand.
GCTTTCTCGACGAGCGCGCCGCGGAGGACAGCCACCTCTCGGACTACTGGCATTGGCGCGCGGTCACGCATCTGCGAGGCGGAGATTTCAAGGAGGCGCTCGAGATTTGCTGCCGGCTTACGCGTGAATCGGAGTTCGGTTACCAGATTCATTGCATGAGCGATGTATGCGCGCACCTCGGCCTGAAAGAAGTCGCGCTCACCCTGATCGAATACTTCGCGCGCAAACCTTCCACCGTGCCCATCGGCGCCTTCTTGTGGCGCGTCTACGGCTGGCACTACCTTGGCGAGGACGCGCGCGTCCTCCAGTTGAGCGCGGAAGGCATCGACGAACATTCGGCGTGCGTGCTCGGCCATCACCAGGGGCGCAGCGCGATGCGCCTGAACGGCATCGCGAGCGGCGTCGAGTTGATGCATCGCCACTGGTCGTCGCACGAGGCGCGGCGCGTGCTGTTCCCGCACGTCGACGTCGAACATTATTGGTGCGGATCGCGCGCGTTGCCGGCGCACATGACGTTCGTGTCGATCGCGTCGGGCCACGGCGATCACGTCAACTGGGCGCGCTACGCCGGAGCGCTTCAGGCACTGGGCGTGCAGATCACGTACGCCGACGGCTCCGATCACACGTATCGTTTCGTGATGCCCGAGGCCGAACGGCAACGAGACGCCGAAGCCATGCGCGCAGCAGGTTTCGTCGTGGCGCCCGATGGCTCCCAGTGGACGGAGCCTTTCGCCCTCTTCACCGCACTCTTCCCGGTGCTCGGCTATGCGTCCACGACGCGCTACATCGAGCCAGTCGATGCCAGCGCCACCGATGCCGTCGTCGATGAAATGCGACAGCGCGCGGCTGGACGACGCTGCGTCGGCATCTTCTGGTCCTCGTGTGAATCGGCGAACAATTTCGCCAATCGCAGTCTCAGCCTGCCCGATCTCGCGCCGCTTTTGGACAGTACGAACGATATTCACTGGGTCATCATGCAGCGCGGTTTCGAACGCAAGCGCTGGCTGAACGACCCACGCGCGCACGATTTCGAGCGCTTCACGACGCTGCCCCCGGACATGACGCTCGCGCAGAGTGTGAGCATCATCGACAGACTCGATGCGTTCGTCGGCAACGACGGCGGACTGTCCCATATCGCGGGCGCGCTCGGCAAGCGCTGCTATCTGTTCCTCAATCAGGTAGCGGATTGGCGCTACGAAAGCGATCCGCATCGCACGCCGTGGTATCCGACGATGCAACTGGTGCGCGCCCGTCGCCTCGGCGATTGGGACGATGTCGTGCGCAAGCTGCAACAGCATCTCGTCTCTGACATGCGCTGACGGTCGTGCAAACGGGTTAGCGATGCGTTGCCGGCTGGCCCCGCCCTGCGCCGCTGCAAAGCACGACCTCGACGATTGCCGCGCTCGAAAACGTCAGCGTTCCTGACCAACTATCCGCGGCCGGCTTCATACTCGCCCAACCGCGGACAGCCGATCAAACCCGATCCACTACGCGAAGCGCGCCGCGAGCGTCTGCGGAATCGGGCTGCGCCGCGTGAGCGCGCACGTCGGCATGTCGTGGCGCGGGCCGCGCACGTAACTTTCCAGCTGGTCGATGGCGAACTGCTGTTCCTCGATCAGATGCCGCACCATGTCGCCGATCGAAATCATGCCGACGAGCCCTCCGCCCTCGATCACCGGCAGATGACGGATGCGGTGCCGCGTCATCAGCGCCATGCATTCGTCGGTGTTCGTTCCGAGTCTCACGGCCATCACGGGCGCGGTCATGATTTCGCACACCGTGGTCGTGCGTGAGGCCTTGTCCTGCAGGATTACCTTGCGCGCATAGTCGCGCTCGGTGACGATGCCGCACACCGCGTCGCCCACCATGACGACGAGCGCGCCCACTTCCGCCCGCGACATCTGCGCCACTGCTTCGTACACGCTCGCCTCCGCGTCGATGGTGTGTACCGTCATGTCGCTTTTCGCCTTCAGGACTTGCTTCACCGTTGACATTTGCCGTTCTCCGTTGCTGTTTTCCGTAGCGTTTCAAAGCCTGCCCATGAGCCTCATGTTTTCGCGTTCAATCGAAATCGAAAAGGTCACCGAGAAACGATTTCTTGCGACGCGCGTGTTCACGCTTGCCGCGCTGATCGCCGTATTCGTAGCCGTCGTGGCGATGGGTGCGGTGCTCGCGCTCGTGGCCGCGCTCGTGCCACTCCTCGCGTCCGCCCGCCTGCGCTTCGGCCGCCGACGCCTGCGCCGCGCGCCGGATGATCTGATCGAGTTCTCCACGGTCGAGCCATACGCCGCGGCATTGCGGGCAATAGTCGATCTCGATGCCCTCGCGCACGGTCATGAGCAGTTCGGTATCGGGGCACACGGGGCATTTCATGTCGATTCCTTTCTGATTGCTTTCAATGAAAGTCAATCTAACGGAAGAATCGAGATCGAAAAATGGGAGATTTTGAGCGCTTCAGTTCGGAAAACCCGAAGTAAGCGGCACACATCGGAGGATTGGCCGCGCGGGCGCGCATAGACTGCTCACGCGTGCTCGGAGCGGTACAACACTTGCGATCCATCTCAAAACCCCGCAAGCTCTCGGTTTGAAACGGCGCGCGTCGCGCGCGCCGCAACCGCACACCAAAGGCCCCACGATGCCCGACAAATCGATGAGCGAAGAACGCGGCGGCGCCGAAGCGCCCGATCTCCTGTATCTGCTGCAAGGCGCCGATGAATTCAGCCGCCTCGTTTTCCCCGACAGCGAAGCCCTTTTCAAGAGCCTCGCGCGGCGGCAGGCGCCGCACACACTCTTCATCACCTGCGCGGATTCCCGTGTCTCGCCGGAAATGATCACGCAGACGCGCCCCGGCGAACTCTTCGTATGCCGCAACATCGGAAATATTGTGCCGGCCTATGGCGAAATGCTCGGCGGCGTATCGGCGGTCGTGGAATATGCGGTGCTCGCGCTCAACGTGCGGCAAATCGTGATTTGCGGGCATTCGGACTGCGGCGCGATGAAAGGCCTCGCGTCCGGTGCAACAATCGCCGATGAAATGCCTACCGTCCATGCGTGGCTGCGCAATGCCGAAGCCGCACGCAGCGTCGTGATGGCGAGAAAGCTGGAAGAAGAGCGCATCGTCCAGGCGATGGTCGAGGAGAACATCCGCCTCCAACTCACTCACCTGCGCACGCATCCGGCGGTCGCCGGCAGGCTCGCGCTCGGCAAGCTCCAGGTGCAGGGCTGGGTCTACGACATCGGACGCGGCAAGGTGTCGGTCTTCGACGAAGCCGACAGCAAGTTCGAATCGCTGGAAGAAGCGCGCCTGCGCATGCTGCGCAAGGACGCGCGCTGATGCTCGCGCGACGCCGCGCGTGCTCCACGCGCGGCACGTGTCGTCGCTTTACTGCGCGCCCTTCTTCGCGGCTAAATCCTGCGCCATTTTCAGGTGCTGCTGAATCGTCGGCAGCGCTTTTTGCGCGGACTGCTTGAGCTTCGCGTTCTGGCCTTCGTTCGCCTCCTTCTGGAAGACCTGCACCGCCTCCTCATGCCCCTGCACGCCCACCTTCTGGATGTACGCGGTATCGAATTCCTTGCCGTGCAACGGCTTCAGCGAGTCGAGCACCGACGTATCGGAGTTGTTCCTCGGCACCGTGACGCCGTGCGGCGCGGCCATCTTCAACTGCATCGCGAGCTTGGTGTGATCGGCCATCATGTGATGGGCGAAGCTTTTTACGTCCTTGTCCTGCGATTGCTTCGTGGCGAGCTTGGCGGCGTCGATCTCGGTCGATCCCGCCGCCGACGCGGCCTGCACGAACGCCTTGTCCACGGGCGCCAGGTCGTTCGCCATGGTCGTGCTTGCCGCCTCTGTTTGTGCGAGCGCGCCGAGCGGCAGCGTCGCGATGAGCGCCGCAGCGAGTGTCGTGCGCAGTTTTGCATTGCGATTCATGAGAATGGCCTCCTGAGCAGTTGATTCCCGATTGATTCCCGATTGATCCGTTTCGTTCGAGCAATGAAGGTGCCACGTCCTTTTCGCCCGGAACAAAAGCGCTGGCGTCTCGATTGCTAGACTGACTGGATCAGCGATCTTCTTCGAATGGAAAACGTCATGCCTGTCTACGATTACGAGTGCGCGGATTGCGGCGCATTCGAAGCCGTCCGCCGCATCGCCGAGCGCGACGATCCCGCGGCCTGTCCGCACTGCGGCGCGACGGCGGCACGCGTGACCATCGGCGCACCGAGCGTGGGCGGCGCGAGTTCATCCGGCGACGTCGCGGAGGGTGCCGGCAGCTACGGCATGTCGCATCGAGGCGGCTGCTTCTGCTGCCGCTAGCCCCGCTACGCCGCCACCGCGGGCACGGCCATTGCAAAGCCACCGTGCCGAACGTCCCGCGCATGGCGGGCGTATCATGCAAGACGACGATGCGCGGTGCGCAAGGCCGCGCGCAGTCGAGGGCATCGCCATCGCGGGCCGCTGACAGTTGCGGTTTTCGCGGTGATTGCGCTTAACGTGTTCCGATCGGATAACAGGAGGTGATAAGGATGACGATAGAGTTCAGCGGGCGGCGTCATGTCGTGGCGGCAGCGCGTGTCGCTTTCGAGGCCAGCGTGGACGGCCGCGAGGTATGGTGCAGCGTCTCCCTCGATGCGCTCAACGATCACTTCGGCAACAGCGGGACGTCGTCGCACGATCTCCTCTCCGCGTTCGAAGGAGGACGCGTGCAAATAGAAGACGCGGCCCGGCGAGCGCTCGAGCGCAACCACGGCCAGTCAGTCGAACTGGAAACCAGCGATTTCAAGGCATCCCGGGCGGTCTGAAACATCGGGTCGGGCGGCGGCTCGTCGGCCGGCCGCCTGCGTCAATCGGCATAGAAGCACTTCAGTACGTCGATCATCCACCATACCGGACAGGGCGTTCTGCAAAAGCCGTCGTAGCCGGCGGCACAGAGCGCATCGCGCGGGTCGCGTTGGGCATCGGCGGCCAGCGCGATCAGCAACTCGACTTCGCCTTCCATCCGATCCGCCGTCAATGCGACGCGCAGCGCGCGCGCCAACGCGTGATCGTGCGCGTCACCGATGAGCGTATCGACGAACAGCACTTGGGGCCGCCAGTTGCAGAGAAACTGAAGGACGCCGGGCGCATTGCCGATCTGCAAAGCCTCGAACCCGCGCATCGCGAGCAGCAGCGCGAACGAATCGCCGACGTTCGTTTCCGAATGTACGAACAACACCCTTCGCGGACCGGCGAGCGCGGTGGTGACCGGGTTGAATATTTCGCACTTCTCGGTGCGGATGTCGTACGAACGTTCTTCCATGTCGGCCCGGCACCGCGAAAAAGCACATGCCGATACCTCTAGTTCAGCAAGGATGAGGCCCGCTGTCATCCGCGAGGAGCCGCGAGAACCCGGTCGGCGGCTCGTTCAACGCGCGGCCAGCAGACCGACGATCAAGCCGCCGACCGCCGCCAGCGCGATCGACTTCCAGGGGTTTTCGTGGACGTAGTCATCGGTGCCTTCCCTTGCCTGCCGATAACGTGTCGCGACGACATCCTGAGCGCCCGCCAGCACGTCGCGCGCGCGGCGCGGCATAGGCCGGGACGGATGATACTGACTGCCCAGCCCCGCGGACGTCGTGGCGGCGGGCTGCGCGAGCACGGTCGGGCTGTCGCCGCCTTCGAGCACGCTGCCGTGCACGTGATACGGCGCGTACGCCGCCGGCTCGTGCGCCGTGGCCGGCGGAAGCGGCGTCACGCTTGCGCCCTGTCCGTGCGCCATGCCGGGCGCGAGTGCCGCTTCCATCGCGCTTTCGACCGACTTGCGGGTGAGCGGCGGATCGCCCGCCTGCATCGAATGAATCGGGGATGCGCTGCCGTTTGCATTGTCCATGGCTTTTCTCCGGTTGACTGCGTCCGTCGCATTGCAACATCCGCTATCCAACTTTCAATACAGCAAGAGTCGCACCGAATCCACATGCCGGCAACCCGCGTGCAAGCCGCCACGCACCCCGTGCCGCGCATGGCAATTTTTCTCACATAACGGTGAGAATTGCTCGTTTGTCGGCGTAAGCGCACGCGCGTACGATGCCGGCGTAGAGCGAAGCCGGGCGAGCGTCCCGAAAGAAGCGGCGAAGCCGAAACCACGCCGACAGCGCTGCATCTTTCGTTTCACGCCGGGCCGAAACGTCGGGCCGCCACACGCCGATACGATGGCTTCGCCTCCCGACTCCTTTTGCGAAGCCCGCCATGAAGCCCGTCAATCTCGCTCAACTGTTCATCCTCGCCGCGCTGTGGGGCGGCTCGTTCCTGTTCATCCGCGTCGGCGTGACCGATCTCGGCGTCGCGCCGCTGATGGCATTGCGCGTCGGCATCGGCGCGTTATTTCTGCTTCTGATGCTCGCCTTGCGCGGCACGGCGCGACAGGCTTTCTCGACGATGCGCGAGCGCGCGTGGCCGCTTATCGTCGTGGGCGTGCTCAACTCTGCCGCGCCGTTCTGTCTGTTCGCGTATGCGGAGCTGACGTTATCGGCGGGCGTCACGTCCGTCATCAACGCGACGACCCCGCTCTGGGGCGCGCTCGTCGCGTACGTGTGGCTCAACGACCGGCTCACGGGCATGCGCGTGGCCGGCCTCGCGATCGGTTTCGCCGGCGTGCTCGCGCTCGTCTGGAACCAGATGTTCGCGCACGACGCGAGCGCCGCGCCCGTTTCGCCGATGGCCACCGCGCTCGCCGCGCTGGCCGCGCTCGCGGCGTCCGCGAGTTACGGCGTGGCCGCGAGCTATACGAAAAAGCATCTGATGGGCGTCGATTCGCTGACGGTCGCCGCCGGCACGATGAGCGCGGCCACGCTCGTGCTCCTGCCGTTCGCGCTCTTCTTCTGGCCCGCGGGGACGGTATCGCTGCACGCGTGGGGCGCGGTGCTCGGACTGGGCGTCGCGTGCACCGGCGTCGCCTACATGATGTTCTTCCATCTCATCGCGGTGGCTGGGCCTGCGCGCGCGATCACGGTGACCTTTCTGATTCCGATCTTCGGGATCCTGTGGGGTGCGCTGTTTCTCGCCGAGCGTGTGTCGGTGGGGATGGCGGTGGCGTGTTCGATCGTGCTGATCGGCACCGCGCTCGCAACGGGCGTCGTCAAGCGCGTGCCGTTGCTCGGCGCGCGCCGGACGTCGTGCGCGAAGGAAAGTAAAGCCTGAGGCGGTCAGTGCCAGTGACGTGCGAGCGGCCCGTCTTCTCCGGCAACCGGATCGCTGCTCGGGAAAGGCAACGCTTCCATCGCGATGCGTTCGGCCTCGCTGATCGCATCGCGTCGAATATCCCACTGCTGGCCGGGCGGATACGCGCCGACCACCTGAAATCGGCGGCCTGCCGTCAGCAGACAATGGCCGGTGCCGGCGGGGAGAACGAGCGCATCGCCGGCGCTGACTGCGATCACGCGGCCGTGCGGACCGCCGAGAATAAGCTCAGCGTCGCCGGAAGCAATGCCGAGCGCCTCATGCGCCGTCGAATGAAAATGGTGATAGTCGAAAACGCTGTCGCGCCATTGCGGCGGCCAGCCGTTCTGCGCGAACAAGGCTTCGAAACGCGCGGCGCAATCGCCTTTCGGGTCGACCGCGCCGCGCCACACGAGTACCGGCAGACGTGAATTGTTCGGCACCCAGCCGTTGGGCGGCAGCATGAAGTGTTCGCAGCGCGCGCCTTGCGCGAGCAGGTTTACGGTTTGTTCAGCCATCTCGCGCATTCTCCCGAAGAGTCTGGGAAAACGCAGCAACGGGCGTTCCACTTCGTCTCGAGCCGCTTCAACGCCCGTGCCAGTGTCCGCCGCCGTTAGAAAAGCCGATGCCGAGCGACACCGACGGCGCCGTGTAATACCCGGGCCCATATCCGTAGCCATAAGCGGGCGCGTAGCCATACGCCGGCGCGGGCGCATAGCCATAAGGCGGCGCATAGACGCAACCGCCGAGCCCCGCGGCCAGCACCAATGCGACAGGCGCGATCAGCGCCCTGGTTCGAGTTCGAATTGAATTTTTCATGATGATGCCCTGCTTCCGGTTGTCTTCGGCTTACCAGTGGCGATAGCCATAGCCGCCGTGATGCGCATACCGGTCGCGGCGTCCCCAGTAGCGATAACCATCCCAGTACCGGTCGCCATGCCAGCCGACGACAACCGCGGGCGCAGGCGTGACGACGACCGGCGCCGGCTGATACACGACTGGCGGAGGCGGCGGCGCCTGATAAACGGGCGCAGGCGCGGCATACACCGGCGCCGCATAGACCGGCGCGACCGGCACCCCGAGATTTACACCGACATTCACGCCCGCCGACGCGGCTTCGCAAACGAGGCCCGCCGACAATGCGACTCCGATCCCGACCAAGCTCCTGATATTCATTTCGTCCTCTTCCGAGAAGTCGATCAAGCAGACCGCGATGCGATCCTGAATTCGCATGCAGCCATGAATCGATAGTAGCCGCGCCCCTTGCCCGCTGAGTTACAAGCCCTGTAACAGATGTGAACACTGAAACGAATGTGCGGAAAACGCCGCCGGTTGCACGCCCTTCTGCCGCCGTGGGATAGTTCCGGCTTCGTCAAACGGATGGCGGGCCAATGGACTTACTGCGCAGCATGAGGATCTTTGCGCGCGTGGCGGAAGCAGCGAGCTTCACGATCGCGGCGCAGCAAATGGACATTACGACGGCGCAGGCATCGCGCGCCGTCACCGAACTCGAGACGCATCTGCGCACGCGTCTTCTGAATCGCACGACGCGGCGCGTCGCGCTCACCGACGCCGGCAACCGTTATCTGACCCGCTGCAAGGAGGTGCTCGAGCTCGTCGATCTCTCCGAGGCCGAAGCGGGCGACGCGCAGGTCTCGCCGAGCGGCGTGCTGCGTATGCATGCGCCGATCACCTTCGGCCAGCATTACGTCGTGCCGGCGCTCACGCGCTATCTGGAGGAGCATCCGCAGGTGCGCGTCGAGCTGACGCTCTCGCAGCACGTGCCCGACATGCTCGACGAAGGCTTCGACGTCTTCCTGCAAGTCACCACGTCCACCCTGCCCGACTCGGCGCTCGTTTCCACGAAAATCTGCTCGATGCCGAGCGTTCTCTGCGCGTCGCCCGGCTATCTGAAGCGAGCGGGCGCGCCGCAGCGCATCGAGGATCTGACCGATCACACGTGCCTGCAACTCGTGACGACCTTCTTCCCGGTCGACCGATGGGTCTTCGAAGGCCCGCGCGGACAGGTGGAAGTGGAACTCGAGCCCGGCCGGCTGCGCGTCAATTCCGCCGACGCGCTCGCCGTCGCCTTGTCGAACGGCCTGGGTATCGCCCCGTTGCCGATGCTCGCCGCGCTCCCGTGGCTGCAAAGCGGCGCGCTCGTGCGCGTGTTGCCCGAATGGGAACTGCAGACCATGACGATCTACGCGATGTATGCGTCCCGCCAGTATCTCGATGCGAAGATCCGCACGTGGGTTGCGTTCCTGCGCGAGTTCGTCGAAGGCACGCTCGCGCGCGAGCCGGCGTGAACGTCATATAAACATCGCATCCCTAAGACAAATAACGCGCGGGATGCGCTCACACATTCTCTAAACGCGTAGTTGCAAGCATGGTTCGGAACACTAAACTGCTTGATGGTGCGCCTGCATTTCGTGACGACGATGCAGCGCAACAGAAAGGAGTCTGCCGACATGATCAAGGCTCTGCGCGCAAGCCCCGCCTCCTCCGCGCTGCGGCTGTGCTCCATCACGCTCCTGAGCGTGTTCTTCACGTTTGCGCACGCGGAGCCGACCGGCGCGCGCATCGTCGCGGGCTCGGGCTCTGTTACGAGCGCGGGCGCGAATACGTCCATTCAGCAGAATAGCGGCCGGCTGGCGATCGACTGGCATTCATTCAGCACGCGTCCCGGCGAATCGGTCACGTTCAATCAGCCGGGCGCGAACGCGATCGCGCTCAACCGCGTCGTCGGGCCGCACCCTTCGGCGCTCTTCGGCAAGCTCGACGCGAATGGACAGGTTTTCATCGTCAATCCGAACGGCGTGATTTTCGGGCCGGGCGCGCAGGTCAACGTCGGCGGATTGCTCGCGTCGACGCTCGATCTGTCGGCGAACGACTTCATGAGCGGCCATTACACGTTCGCGGGCGGCGAGCGCCACCATCATCATCGCGGCGGTGGCGCGGTCGTCAATCTCGGGACGATCGAGAGCGCGCCCGGCGGCTATGTCGCGTTGATCGGCACGCGCGCGATCAACGCCGGCACGATCGACGCGCCCGGCGGTTTCGCCGCGCTCGCGGCGGGCGAACGCATTGCCGTCACGCTCGGCGACCACAGCATGATCGGCCTGTCGGTGGAGCGCGGCGCGCTGAATGCGCTCGCCGCCAACCACGGGCTGATTCAGGCCGACGGCGGCCAGGCGTGGCTCGCCGCGAGCGCCGAGGATGCGCTGTTCGCCAACGTCGTGAACAACACAGGCATCATCCGCGCGCGCAGCGCCGTGAACCAGAACGGCGTGATCCGGCTCGTCGCGGACACGGGCGTCGTGCAGGTCGGCGGCACGCTCGACGCATCCGCGCCCAATGGCGGCAAGGGCGGCGTCATCGAGACGGCGGGCACGCAGGTGCGCGTCGCGCCCGATGCGCAGGTCACGACGGCGGCGGCCTCGGGACAGACCGGCACGTGGCGCATCGCGAGCGACTTCGCGGCGCTCGTCGGCGCGGACGATCCCATCGGACGGCGTTTCGGCACGATTCAGAGCGCGACGCTCTCGCGCGTGCTCGAATCGACCAATGTGTCGATCAGCGCCGCATCGCCTTCGGGCTTCGAGCCGTTCGGCTTCGTCCTGATCGATGGCCCGGTCGCGTGGCGCGGCGCGAATACGCTTTCGCTCGCGGCGCAAAGCGGCATCCGGCTCCACGCGCCCATCAGCGCGCCGCGCGGCACGCTCTCGATGACGACGGGCGGCACGGCCACGCAGCGCGCGCCCATCGAAGTAGCCAATGTCGCGCTGCGAGGCGGCACCGGCGCCTATCGACTGACGAACGCGGGCAATCGCATCGGCACGCTCGCCGCCGACGCCGGTTCGATCGCCCTCGACGATAACGCGCCGCTCACCATCGGCGGCGTCGCGGGTTTGACGGGCGTCTCGGCGAGCGGCGCGATAACGCTCACGGCGCCGTTGCTCACGCTCGCCGCGCCGATCGCGAGCCGCGCGAGCGGCACGGCCATCACGCTCGCGGCCGCGACCTTCGTGAACCGCGCGGGCGCGCGTGCCCTTTCCTCGCCGAACGGACGCTGGCTCGTCTACTCCGACGCGCCCGATGCGGACGCATTCGGCGGCCTGCAAAGCGGCAATCTCGCGCTCTGGGGCGACGCGTACACGGGCGGCGCCGATGCGCGCGCCGCAACATCCCCGGGCAACCGTTTCGCGTTCAATGCGCTCCAGCAAGTCACATTGACGGCGATCAACATCGACGTGCCGTTCGACGTGCCCCGCACGCTCGGACCGAACGACGTCACGCTCGCGCTGCGCTACAACGGCGCGAACTATGGCGGCGCATTCGCCGACAGTCCGACGAAGCACGAACCTTTCGTCTTCACGGTGACGAGCACGGGCGCGGTGCCGGGCGCCGCGGTCGGCACCTACGCGATCACGATCACCGCGACGGGCGGCCCCACGGGCTACAAGATCACGACGCAAGGCGGCACGCTGCGCATCGCCGGCGCGCCCGTGCAACCCGTGACGCCGCCCGTGCAGCCGGTGGCGCCGCAAGTGCCGCAAACGCCGGGAACCGCCGTCACAACCGCCGCGGCGCTGCCCGGCATTCTCGATTCCGTACGCACCGACGCCGCCAATCCCGCGCCTTTGTCCAATGCGACGCCCGGGCTTCAGCCCGAGTCGGCGCCGCTCGTGCAGCAGCGCACCGATTCGTCGAGCGACGGCAGCCGCCTGCCTGACGACGCATGGCCCGGTCACGTATGCCGCATGTGAAGCCCAGGCGCGTGCGACGCTTCGGGCCCCGCGAACGACGCCGCAGCGGCGCAGCCCGCCGGCTCGCCGTGCTTTTCGCGACGCTCGTCGCGGCGACGGCGCGCGACATGCGCGAGGCGCACGCGCAGGCACTGCCGAACGCGGGCAGCATCCTGCGCGAACAGCAGCAGCAATCGCCCGCGCCCGTGCCGCCCTCCGACCTTCGCCTGAACGTGACGCCCGCGCCCGGGCCGCCGCCCGCGTCGAGCGCGCCCGGCGGCATCCGCTTCGAGGTGAAAGGCTTCGAGTTCACCGGGAACACGCTTTTTCCGGCCGCGACGCTGCTCGACGTCGTGCGCCCGCTCATCGGCGCGGACCGTTCGCTGGACGACCTAGAAAGCGCGGCCGATCGCGTCAGCGCGCTTTATCGCCGGCATGGCTATCTGGTCGCGCGGGCCTACGTGCCGCCGCAACAGATCGACAACGGCATCGTGCGCATCGCGCTCAGCGAGGGGCGCTATGGGCGCATCGGCATCGACAATCGGTCACGCACGCGCGATACGGTCATCGCGCGCTTTTTCGGCGGGCTCGAACCGGGCGACGTGATCGACGAGCACGCGCTGACCCGCGCCACGCTGCTCGCGCAGGACGCGGCCGGCACGACGGGCGCGACCGCGACGATCTCGCCCGGACTGCTTCCCGGCACGTCCGACATGACGATGCAGGTGCCGAAAGCGCAGCCCCTGTCGGGCAGCATGCAGGCCGACAACTACGGCCAGACGACGACCGGCACCGCGCGTCTCATCGGCGCGCTGCAATGGAACAATCCGCTTGGCATCGGCGATCAGCTGGGTGCGCGGCTGCTCGGCTCGATCACCGGGCAGTTCTACGGCAACATCGGCTATACGGTGCCGCTCGGCGGCAGCGGCCTCGCGTGGGGCATCGGCTATACCCGCTCGACTTATTCGGTCGGCGGCCAGTTCGACGAACTCGACGCCTACGGCAGCGCGAACGTCTTCTCGACGTTCGTCAGCTATCCGCTGCTGCGCGCGCCCGCGGCAAACGTGTACACGACGCTCGGCTACGACCACAAGCTGCTGTCGGATCATCTGGGCGCGTTCGATTCCGTGAGCGACAAGACGAGCGATGTCGCGCGCCTCGGGCTGTCGGGCAATCTGACGCTCGAAAAAAGCATCACGACCTTCGACACGGGCATCCAGCAAGGCAACCTGCGCTTCAAGTCGCCGCAGCCGGAGCAAGTCGCCTCGCAGATCGCCGGCTCGTTCACGAAGTTCGTCTTCGCCGTCACGCATACGCAGGTGATCGGCGATCAGGCCAACGGCACGCAACTCTACTTCTCGCTCAGCGGCCAGGCGACCTCGCGCAATCTCGACTCGTCCGAACAGATCTCGCTCGGCGGCCCCTACGCGGTGCGCGCCTATGCGACCGGCGACGCGCCCGTCGACGAAGCGTATATCGCGACCTTCGAAGTGCGTCAGACGCTCAGGCAATCGCTCGTGCCGGTGCTCGTCACGCTGGCCGGTTTCATCGATACCGCCGATGGCAGGATCGTCGCGCATCCGGTCGTGCCCGGCAGCGATCACGTGAGGCTGTCGGGACTGGGCGTCGGCGCCACCTTCACCGCGCCGCATGCGTTCCTGCTGTCGATGTCGTATGCGCACACCCTCGGCTACGTCCCGCCGACCCTCGGCACGGGCCACGCGAACCGCTTCTGGGTCGCGCTCACGAAGTCCTTCTGAAACCGATCATGACGCGCGCCCGACGATTCCTCCCGCTTCTGCTTCTCCTTCTGGCGATATCGGTGCGCGTGGCGGCGGCCGAGCCGGTCGCCACCATCACGGCGCTCGTCGGCAATGTCGCGATTCAAGGCGCGAACGGCGCGCAGCGCGTGGCGGCGGTCGGCGGCAACATCGAAAACGGCGACACCGTGCAGACGGGCGTCGCGTCCGAGATCGTGATGATCTTCACCGACAAGCAACGCGTGTATCTGAAGCCCGGCTCGGTCTTTCGCGTCGACGATTTCCGCTACGCGGCGAACGCGCCGCAGGAAGACCGCAGCTTTCTCTCGCTCGTGAAAGGCGGATTGCGCGCCGTGGACGGGCTCGTCGCGAAGGAAGGCAAGCCGGAGAACTATCGCGTGAAGACGCCGACTTCTACCATCGGCATACGCGGCACCGAATATTCCGTGACGGACTGCGCGAACCTCGAACCCGGCGGCAATGCGGATTGCAAGGGCGATCAGATCGTCGTCTATGACGGGCAGATCGTCGTGATCAATCAGGTGGACCGGCAGATCGTGCGCGCGGGAGAAGGCACGATCGTCATCAGCGCGCGCTCGCCGTTCGGGGTGCTCCCGGCGTCGCGCGTCACGCCGGTGGTGCCCTCGGCGGCGTGCCGCTAGCGGGAGCCGCGATGAGCGAGAACGCGAGCCGCGACACGAAACTCATGCGCGCGAGGACCGATGCGAGCGCATCGAACGGTCGCTCGGCCATCGCGGCGTTCGGCGTCGATGCCCTCGCGGGCGTGCTCACCGCGCTGCTCGCGCTCGCCTACGCCGCCGGCTATGGCGCGACGATCTTCTCGGCCGGGCTCACGCCGTGGATCTCCGCCGGCATGCCGACTGCGCTTCTGAGCTGCGTGATCGTCGCGTCCGTGGTCGCGCTGACGAGTTCGGTGCCCTTCATGATCGCGGGGCCGGATTCGAACGCGACGGCGCTGCTCGCGGGACTGGCCTCGTCCGTCGCGCTGTCGGTGCATGCCGCGGGCGGCGACGACGGCGCCGTGCTCGCCACCGTGCTGATGCTGATTGCGGTGTCGTCGCTGACGACGGGCGCGCTGCTCTTCGCGCTCGCGCACTGGAAACGCGGCAACCTGATCCAGTACATCCCGTTTCCGGTGATCGGCGGCTTTCTCGCGGGCACCGGCCTGCTCTTGCTCGAAGGCGCGCTGCGCGTGCTCACCGATGCGCCCGTCGGCGCCGCGACGCCGCGTCTTTTCATGGCGCTGCCGTGGCTCGCGAGCGTGCCCGCGCTCGTCGTGGGGGTCGGCCTCTTCGTGCTCACGCGCATCACGCCGCTGTCGCGCTACGTGATCGTGTTGCCGTCGATGATCGCGCTCGGCATCGTGATCTTCTACGGCGGGCTGCACGGAGCGGGCAAGAGTCTGGAAGACGCGCGCCGCATGGGGCTGCTGTTTCACTACGAGTCGATCACCGGCATGCGCCTGCCGTTCCCGCTGCTGCACGACGCCTGGCTGCCGACGCTAGTCTCGCGGACGCCCGAGATTCTCGCCGTCGCCGCTGTCTCGTCGATGACCGTGCTGCTCAACGCGACGAGCATCGGCGTGACGACCTCGCGCGATGTCGACTTCAATCGCGAGATGCGCGCGGCGGGCATCGCGAACGTGCTGACCGGGCTCGCGGGCGGACTCGTCGGCGCGCAGTCGATGACGCGCACGATCACCAACTGGCGTCTCGGCGTACGAGAGCGGCGCGCGGGCGTGCTGGCGGCGCTCTTCTGCCTCGTCGTGGTCGCGCGCTTTCCGAGCCTGATGGCGCTATTGCCGAAGCCCGTGCTCGTGGGGCTGCAGATCTTCATCGGCGCGGCCATGCTGAACGAATGGCTCATCAACTCGTTGCGGCGCCTGCCGTGGCACGACTATCTGCTGATTCCCGCGATCATGGCGATCATCGCCGTGTATGGGATCGTCGCGGGCGTGCTCCTCGGCGTGGTCGCCGCGTGCATGCTGTTCGTCGTGCGCTATGGCCGCGTGAGCTGCTTTCGCCTCGAATTCGACGGGCGTGGCCGGCGCTCGAACGTCGAGCGCACCGTCGACGAAAGCCGCGCGCTCGATGGCGAGGCGCGCGCGCTCTACGGCGTCGCGTTGCAGGGGTTTCTGTTCTTCGGCACCGCGTATTCGATCCTCACGCATATCCTCGCACGCCTCGAAGCGAGCGCCGATGCCCCCGATGCACGCCCGGGCGTGCGCTTCGTGCTCGTCGATTTCGCGCGCGTGCATGGCGTCGATGCGTCGAGCACCGCGAGCTTCGTGAGGCTGCGCGAGGCCTGCGCGCGCGCGAACGCGCAGCTCGTTTTGACCGGCCTTTCGCCGGGGCTGAAGGCGTGGTTCGCCAAAGGCATCACCGATACGAAAGGCGCGAGCGGCCCGCATGAATTCGCCGATCTGGACAGCGGCCTCGAATGGATCGAAACGCAGATGCTGCGCGCGCTGGATCCGTCGCGTGCGACGCGCGCGGGCGGGTTCGAATCGACCTTGCCCGACACGCTCGACGCGCTGCGCCCGCATCTCGACACGCTCGCGCTCGCGCCCGGCGAGTACGTGTTCCGGCAGGCCGATCCGGGCGATTCGATCTATTTCGTCGAAACGGGACGCGTGACGGTGGCGCTCAGCGTCGGCGAGGGGCGCACGTTGCGGCTGCGCAGCTTCGGCGCGGGCACGATCGTCGGCGAAATGGCCGTGTACACCGGCGCGCGGCGCAGCGCGGACGTCGTCGCCGACGAGCCGACCGTCGTGCTGCGCCTCGCGCTCGCGACCCTGAAGCGACTGGAAAGCGACGATCCCGCGCTCGCCGCGCGCATGCACAAGTTCGTCGCGCGGGTGCTCGCGGCGCGGCTCGTCGCCGCGAACGAGCAGATCCGGGCCGCGCAATGAGTGCGCGCGAACCCTTTGCGTCCGTGCTCAAACGCTCGGGCGTGCGTTGGGTTCTGGGCCTCGCGATCGTCGTCGCGCTCGCGGGGCACGCGCTCGCGCGCTACGACATCCGCTTCATCGATTCGCTGGCCGCGATGCTCTACGACGCGAAAGTGCGCCTCTTCATGCCGCGCACGACCGATGCGCGCATCGCGATCCTCGACATCGACGAAAAAAGTCTCGCGGAACTCGGCCGCTGGCCGTGGAATCGCGCGCGCATGGCGACGCTCGCCGATACGCTGTTTTCGCGCGAGCATGTCGCGGTGCTCGGCTTCGACATGGTGTTCGCGGAAGCCGACGCGAGCTCGGGCCTCGCCGTGCTCGACGAGCTCGCGCGCGGCCCGCTCGCGGACAACGCCGCTTACCGGCAGGCGCTCGAGCGGCTCGCGCCGCGTCTGGATTACGATCAGCGCTTCGCCGATGCCCTCGCGGGTCGTCCCGTCGTGCTCGGCTATTACTTCTCGAATCGGGACGCATCGAGCGGCGCGATTCCGTCGCCGCTGATGAACGAGCGCGCGTTCGGCACGCATCCGTTCACGCTCTTCGACTGGACGGGTTATGGCGGCAACCTGAGCGCGCTGCAAAGCGCGGCGCGGCGCGCAGGTTATTTCAATCCGGTGATCGACTTCGATGGCTCCGTGCGCCGCGTGCCGCTCATCAGCGCATTTCGCGACGGCGTGTACGGCGCGCTCTCGCTCGAAGTGTTCCGCGCCCTTTTCGGCGATGCCTCGGTCACACCCGTTTTCGACGATCCGTCCGATCCAACGTCACCGCTCGCGGGACTCGCGCTCACGACGCCGCGCGGCACGCGCGTCATTCCCGTCGATGAAAACGGCGCGGCACTCGTGCCTTATCGCGGCACGACGGGCAGCTTCCCTTACTACTCCATCGCCGATGTGCTCGGGCAGCGCATTCCGGCGGGCGCGCTCGCGGGGAAGATCGCGCTCGTCGGCACGACGGCGCCGGGGCTGATGGATCAGCGCACGACGCCCGTCGGCGAGGTGTATCCGGGTGTCGAGGTGAACGCGAACCTCATCGCCGGCATGCTCGACGGCACGATCCGCTTCGAGCCGTCTTTCGCGGCGGCGTTGCAGGCGTCGATGCTCGTGCTCGCCGGCCTCGCGATGATCTTCCTGTGGCCGTGGCGCAGCCCCGCCCGCGCGACGCTTTCCAGCGCGATGCTGTTCGCTGCGATCGTCGCGGCGGATCTCTTCGCGTTCGCGCGGCTCGGCTGGTCGATTCCCGTGGCGTCCCTGCTGCTTGCCGTGCTCGCGCTCCATGTGCTCAACATGTCCTACGGCTATTTCGTGGAGGCCCGCGCGAAACGCTATTTCGCCGCGCTTTTCGGGCAATACGTGCCGCCGGAACTGGTCGAGGAGATGAGCCGGCATCCCGAGGACTACAGCATGGCGGGCCGTCGCGCGGAACTCACCGTGCTCTTCTGCGACGTGCTCGGCTTCACCGCGATCGCCGAGACACTGGAGCCGGAAGCGCTCGCGCGGCTGATGAACGAGTATCTCGGCACGATGACCGAGGTGATCCGCGCGCATCGCGGCACGCTCGACAAGTACATCGGCGATGCGATCATGGGCTTCTGGGGCGCGCCCGTCGACGATCCGGATCATGCGCGCCATGCGCTCGCCGCGGCGCTCGGCATGCGCGCCGCGCTCGTCGAACTGAACCGCACGCTCACGGCGCGCGGCTGGCCGACCTTGTGGATCGGCATCGGCATCAATACGGGACCGATGACGGTCGGCGACATGGGCTCGTCCGTGCGCAAGGCGTACACCGTGATGGGCGATGCGGTGAACGTCGCGGCGCGGCTCGAAGGACTGACGCGACGCTTCGATATCGACATCATCGTCGGCGAGGCGACGCGCGAGCGGGTGCCGGATGTCGTATTCCGCGAGATCGATCGCGTGCGCGTGAAGGGACGCGTCGCACCGATCGCGGTGTTCGAGCCGCAGCCGCCGCACGAACATGCCGATGCGCTCGCGCGCTGGCACGCGGCGCTCGCGCACTATCGCGCGCGCGAGTGGGACGAAGCGCAAACGCTACTCGCGACGCTCGCGGCGCAGTATCCTGAGCGACAGGTGTATGCGATCTATCGCAAGCGTATCGATGCGCTGCGAGGCGTCGCGTTGCCCGAGGACTGGGACTGCGTAAGCGCATTCGATACGAAATAGACCATCAGGCGGGGCGCATCATGAAGGTTCGGGTACTCGGCTGTAGCGGCGCGATCAGCAGCGGCCCGGTCGCGGCGAACGACGCCGGCGGCACGACCGCGCTGCTCGTCGATCACGACATCATGATCGACGCCGGCACAGGCGTCGCTGTTCTGACCGACGATGAGCTCGCGCGCGTCGATCATGTGTTTCTCACGCATTCGCATCTGGATCACATCGCGTATCTGCCGCTCATGATCGATGCCGTGGGCGATGCCCGCGACGCGCCACTGATCGTCCACGCGAGCCGCGCGACGCTCGACATCCTGCAGGCGCATATCTTCAACAACCTGATCTGGCCGGACTTCACGCGCATTCCTTCGCCGCAGGCGCCGGGCGTGCGGTTCAAAGCACTGGAGGTCGGCGAGCGCATTACGTTGAATGAGCGCACCGTGGCGGCATTGCCTGCGCGACATACGGTGCCGTCGATGGGCTTCGCGGTATCGAGTGAGACAGCGTGTCTCGCCTTCAGCGGCGATACGACGACCAATCCCGCGTTCTGGGCGGCGATTTCGGCGTTGCCCGGATTACGCCATGTGATCGTCGAGACCGCGTTTCCTGATGCGCAGATCAAGCTGGCGCATGCGGCGCATCACTATTGCCCGAGTCTCATCGCGGATGATGTGCGCGGCGTCGAGATGAAGGCCGAATTGCTGATTTCGCATCTGAAACCGCCGCACGGCGCGCAGATTCTCGATGAACTGCGCGCCGCGTTGCCGGGAGTGTCGCTACGTGCGTTGCGCTCTGGCGAGGTGTTGATCTTGTAACGTCCCGCCGATAGTTGCATCGCTAATCGATTGCATCAGCGCTCAACGTGAGCCTGCTACGGCACGGCTTTCGATGGAGCGCACGTTGTCCTTGAGCGGTGTCACATTCGCGGGCGCAGCAGGCGTTGAGACCGGCAACAGGGTGCCTCGTGCAATCGCCCGCAGCGTCCCCGCGATCATGAGACCGATCACGACGTTCGCCACGACGAACGCCACCGGCGCGATCCACACCATCGGCCCCGTCGCGCCGCGTTCGAGCATCCGGATCGCCATCGTCGGCAATGCGGCCGCGCCGAAGCTGAAGGCCCAGTACGAAGGCGTGAATGCGGTTTGACGAATCCACGGGACGAGACGCGTCAGCATCAGCGCCTGATAAAGACCGTAGCCGAGCAGCATGTAGGCGAACATATCCGGTACGCCATGCGTCATCGCGAGATACGACACGCCTCCGACGACCGGCGGCGCAAGCTGAATGCCGAGGCTCGGGCGCAGCGCTTCGGGCAGTGGCTCATGCACGGCGGCGCGATGCAGCACGATGGATTCGATCGCGAGCCACGAGAACACACCCGCGCCGAAGAACAACATGCCGAGTTGCGTGAAGCCGAGACCGGCCGCTGCCGTTCCCGCGACGAAGCTCGGCGCGACAGTCGGCAGATAGATCGCGGGCGTGATCGGCTCGGGCTTGCGGCCGCCTTGCCAGAACCGTCCTTGCAGATACGCGCCGAGCGCAAGCGAGCTCACCGCGCCAATCACGAAGAGCGCGATGGCGAAATCGCGCGAATACGCCTGCACGGCTTGCGCGGCGAGCATCGTCGATACCGGCACGAGGGCCGCGAACGAAGACTGCACCGGATGACGCAGCTCGGCGACGGCCGCGTCGCGTTGCACGAGCCACTTGCGCCCGTAGGCGACGAGATACGCGAGCCAGACGACGAGCGCACTCGCCGTCAGCAGCGCGGGCACCGCCTCGGGAATCGTCCATACGCGGGCGGCCGCGCGCCATGCGCCCGCGAGCGCGAGCGAACCGACGGCGATGCCGAAGAACGCGACCGGCATCGGTGCATGATTGTTCGTACCATTGTTGCTGTCCATTGCCCTTCTCCGTAAATTTTCCGACGAAAGCGAAGGAGCGCGCGCGTCGTGTCGTTGGAGAAAGGTTAAGGGCGGCGGCCTTCCGCGCGAATGTCGCAGCGTCTCGTTGCGCTGCTCGCGCGTCTCAAATCATTCGCCGCCGCGCAGCTTCACCGCGATGTCATGCCAGTCCTGCACCGCGTGCTTCAGTTCGCGGCATAGCCTCGGGTCGAGCGCATCGAGACGTGACCACAAGACATCGAGCGACTTTTCGCGCGCCTCGAACACGGCTGCCGCCGCGAGCTTGCTCGCACCGGAGAGGCGCGCTTGCGCATCGACGCACTCCATGTACAGATGCGCGAGATGCGGATCGGCAAGCTCGACAGGACGTAGATGAACAGCGGTGAAGCGTGACTTCATGATGATTCCCCGGCTCTCTTTTAGTTATCGGCGTGAGTGCTTTCGCCTCGCGATTGCGCGACAGTATGAAGGTCCGGCGAATCCCCTGACAAGCCCATTCATCGCCGCTACGTGCGCTTCGGATCGGCAAACGTTTTCGTATCGGCACGTGCGATACACTCCGACCAACGCGATAACATTCCCGTCATGAACCGGCCGACTGATTCCACTTCACGTTCTTCATCGACGCCCACGCAAGGTGCGCACGTCAAGCGGCGCGGCCCCTTGCGCGCCCTCTTCGCGCTGCGTCATTCATGGGCGGGCATGGCCGCCACATGGCGTGAGGAAAGCGCGTTTCGCCAGGAAGTGTGCCTCGCGATCGTGCTGCTGCCGATCGCCGCGCTCGTCGACGTGAGCGCCGCGGAACGTGTGCTGCTCGCAGGATCGGTGCTGCTCGTGTTACTTGTCGAACTGCTCAACTCGAGTATCGAAGCGGCGATCGATCGCATCTCGCTCGAACGTCACGAACTCTCCGGACGGGCGAAGGATTGCGGCAGCGCCGCCGTCACGATCGCGCTCCTGATCGCCGCGATGACCTGGGGCGTGATCTGCGGCCCGCTCGCGTGGCACTGGCTGCACGCGCATCCATAAGCAACGAGGCCGTTTGCGCGCGGCGAATCACTTCGATACGAATGCATCGATATGCCGCGCAAGCGACGCGAGCGAGCGGCATGGGTTTCATCGAAGGCTCCGGGCGGAATAAAAAACGCGACGCGCGTCACGACAGCGGGGAATAATAGGCGGCGGATCGTGGGCCTTCAACAAGAGCTTAAGAAAAAGGAGTTCAAGCAGATGAATGGACTTTTCCGCTCGTGTTTTCTTCCCGCTGCCGCACTGGCGCTCGCCGCGTGCAGCACGCCCGTCGAGTTCTCGGCGAGCGCGAACCCGCCCTCATGGAACGATGCCAACGCCGATGCCGATTTCAGCGGCATGGACAATTCGATGTCCGCGTGCAAGGCCGCCGCGAAGAAAGCCGGCGCAGGCCGCTGCGTGCAGGTGCGCGCCTACGAGGCGTGCATGAAGGACAAGGGCTACATCACCGTGCTCGGCCCGGAGAATCCGCCGAACTGCGGCCAGCCCGAATGGGAGCAGGACGTGCGCAAGTGGATCAAATGAAGTCGTTCTATTGTCGATTCGCCATGCGCATCAGCACGACGTAGAGCAGCGCGCCCGCGGCCGCGCCGATCAGCCAGCCGAGATTGTTCGGCGGCAGGAGCTTGAGCATTTGGGTCGACAGCTCCCAACCGACCGAGATCGCGCCCGACAAGAGGAGCGCCGCGAGCCCGACCTTGTTCCAGCCGCCATCGTAGTAGAAGCGTCCGCCGGGCTGCATCGTGTAGAGATCGGCGGTCTTGACCTGCTGGCGCTTCACGAGATAGTAGTCGGCCATCATCACGCCGTACATCGGCGCGAGCACGGCGCCGAACACGGACACGAAGATCGTGATCGCCTTCGGGCTGTCGACGAAGATCCACGGGCACACGATCACCGCGAGTATCGACGCGATCAGGCCGCCCTTCTTGAAGTCCACATGCTTCGGGAACAGATTGGCGATGTCATAGGCGGGCGAGACGAAGTTAGCGACGATATTGATGCCCATCGTCGCGATGATGAAGGTGATGCTGCCGATCGCGACCCACACCTTGTTCTCGATGCGCGAGACGATCTCGACCGGGTCCATGATCATCGTGCCGAACACCTTTTCGCTGCCCGCCGTGACGATCACCGTGATGATTGCAAACGCAACGAAATTGAACGGCAAGCCGAGAAAATTGCCGATCTTCATCTGCCGCTCGCTCTTCGCAAAGCGCGAGAAGTCGCCGAAGTTCAGCAGCAACGCGGCGAAGTAGCTCACGACGAGCAGGGTCGCGTTGACCATCGCGTGCAGTTGCTCGTCGCCGGACAGCACCTTGCCCGAAAGCGTGAGATTGAGGCTGCCGAGGCCCGCGCGGTACAGGATCCAGCCCATCAGCACGAACATCACGACATACACCGCCGGCCCGCAGAAATCGATGAACTTGCGGATGATCTCCATGCCGCGCTGAAAGATGATGAGCTGCAGCAGCCACATGAAAAGAAAGCTCACCCAGCCGAGCATGTCGAGGCGCAGAAAGCTCGTATCGCGCCACGCGGCGACCGACGGCACGAACAGAAGCAGCAGCGTCGCGACCGCCTTCGACGCGAAATACGTCTGCACCCCGTACCACACGATGCCGACCACGCCGCGGATCAGCGCGGCGAGATTGGCGCCCATCACGCCCATCGAGACGCGCGCCATCACGGGAAACGGAATGCCGTGCCTGAGGCTTGGCTTGCCCACCCAGTTCATCAGCACATACACGATGAGAATGCCGATGGTGAGCGCGAGCAGCACCTGCCAGCCGGAGATGCCGAGCAGAAAGAGGCTCGCGGCGAAGGTATAACCGCCGACGCTGTGCACGTCGGACATCCACATCGCGAAGATGCTGTAGCCGGTCCAGGTTCGCTTCGCGCGCGGTACGGGCGCGAGATCGTGGTTGTAGAGGCGTTCGTCGGCGTTGACGATTTCGGCGTCGGCGCCGAGAGCGTCGGCGGCGGAGGTTGCGTGGGATGCGGCCATGATGTCCTCCTGTGCCTTCGACGGGCGCGTGTTATGTACCTAGATTAATCCATCCAAAAGATGAAGGTGCATGCGGCAGTGCGCTGCGTCGCGGCATATTAAAGTCCGGCCGTGCGGCTGCCGTTATGTGAACCATGAGAAAACGACGCCTTAATTCCCGCGACATGAACGACGCTTTCGCCGCCGCAGCCGAGGCGCTCGCGCTTTTCTGCCGACTGCGCAACGTCGACGCCACCGAGCTCCCCGCGGGGGACGTGGACACCCTGCTCGATCTTGCGTTCGAAGAAGCCGCGCAGCAGGCGGCCGCACGCAGCGAGGCGCGTCGCCCGGGCTGACATCTTCCGTGCGCGCGAGCGCAAACGGGAGCGATACTTGCTCGTCCGGACAAGATGGGCAGCATCGCGCCGCGGAGGTTCCATGTCGAAGATTCTGGGCCCCGTGCTGGGCCCGCAGGTGAAAAGCGTCGCACGTCATCCTTTCGCCTTCGCGATGCGCACGCTGCGGGCTTTTCGCGCCAATCAGGGCATGCTGCTCGCGGGCGCGGTCGCGTACTACGCGCTTCTGTCCATCGTTCCGCTGCTGATCCTGATCGTGATCGTGCTGTCGAAATTCATCGGACAGCAGCAATTGCTCGACACGCTCGCGCATCTGCTCGAATGGCTCGTGCCCGGCCAGGCGCGCGCAGTGGTACGTGAGCTCGCCAACTTTCTCGCCCATCGCGCGGTGCTCGGCTGGCTTCTGCTCGTCACGATGATTTTCTTCAGCTCGCTCGCTTTCACGGTGCTGGAGAACGCGATGTCCGTGATCTTCGTGCATCGCGTCGCGATCCGGCGGCGGCATTTTCTGCTCTCGGCGCTCCTGCCGTACTGCTACATCCTGTTTCTCGGCGTCGGCATGCTGATCGTCACGCTCGTCTCGAACGGCTTGCAGGCGATGGGCAGCAATAGCGTCGATCTGCTCGGCGTCGAGGTGTCGCTCAAAGGCGTGTCGCGGGTGTTGCTCTATCTGCTCGGCGTCGCCGGCGAGATTTTCGTGCTCACGTCGATCTATCTCGTGATGCCGGTCGGAAGGCCGTCGCTGAGGCTCGCGCTGCTCGGCAGCGTGACGGCGGCCGTGCTCTGGGAAATCACGCGCCACGTGCTCGTGTGGTACTTCGCGACGCTCTCGCAAGTGAGCGTCGTGTACGGCTCGCTCACGACGTCGATCGTCGTGCTGTTCAGCCTCGAGGCGCTCGCCACCCTGCTGCTCTTCGGCGCGCAGGTGATTTCCGAATTCGAGCGCTTCGGCATCGAAGGCAATGCGCCGCCGCAGCCTTTCACCACCGGCTGAAGCACTGCAGCATGCCTTCACGGCGCGCCCGCGCTACAGTGATGCGGCACCGTCCGGCACACTTCCGATGTCCAAGCTCACGTCTACGGCCGCCTCAGCCGCGTCCTCGCCGCATGGCACGCGCGTGGCCGTGCTCACCGTCATCGCGATGCTCGCCTTCGCCGGCAACTCGCTCTTGTGCCGTCTCGCGCTCAAGGGCACGCAAATCGACGCTGCGAGCTTCACGCTCGTGCGCATCGCGTCGGCGGCGCTCGTGCTGTGGATGATGCTGCTCGTGCGCGGCGGCCATGTTCGCGACGATGCGCGACGCGCCGGCAACTGGACGTCGGCGCTCGCGCTCATCGTCTATGCTGCACCGTTCTCCTACGCCTACGTGCGGCTCGCGGCGGGCGCGGGCGCGCTGCTGCTCTTCGGCGCCGTGCAGGCGACGATGATCGGCTACGGGATCGCGATCGGCGAGCGTCTCGCCGCGACGCAGTGGCTTGGCCTGCTGCTCGCGCTCGCCGGCCTCGTGTGGCTCGTACTGCCGGGACTCGCCGCGCCGGATCCGCTGTCGTCGGCGCTGATGATCGCCGCGGGCATCGGCTGGGGCGTCTACTCGCTGCGCGGACGCGGCCGGTCCGACCCCGTCGCCGAGACGGCGGGCAATTTCCGGCGCGCGCTGCCCTTCGCCCTCGCCGTGTCGGCCCTCGCGCTCGCATTCGCGCATGCGCGCTTCGATGTTGCGGGCTTCGCCTACGCCGTCGCATCAGGTGCGCTGACCTCGGCACTCGGCTATGTCATCTGGTACGCGGCGTTGAAAGGCTTGAAGCCTGCGACGGCCGCCACGGTGCAACTGAGCGTGCCCGTAATCGCGGCGGCGGGCGGCGTGCTGTTGCTCGGCGAACCGCTGACCGCGCGCCTCGCCGCGAGCGCGGTCGCGATACTCGGCGGCATCGCGCTCGTCGTATCGTCCAAACGCCGATGAGGGCATGAGGCTCGCACTCCACACCGAAAGTCCCGCCACGCGCGTATGTGCGCCACCTCACATACGTGCGGGAACTTCCTCTGAAGAATGATGTATGCGCCGCTCATCAAATCGGGGCTGGAATGAAGAATGCTGCAGAGTGGCCGAACCTGCTTCGCCATCGTCTCGCGCGATGCGGTGAAATCACGGCGCACCGGTCCGTCCGACCCTGCTCGCGCCCTTTTCGCCGGGTGTTGCGCGCGATCATCCGCATCTTCGTTCACGCGCCTCATCGCCGCCCCGGATTGTCGCGGTATGTGGCGCGAGTTACATTGTTTGGCAAAAAATGGCCCGGCAGTGCAGGCTGAACCGGCATCCGGCTGTGACGTTCCGCGCAGGCACATCGCATTCATTGTTCAGATGATGGGACGCGCGGGGCGAATATCGGGCGAGCGCGCCGTGCGTCCGCGCTGGTCCGCTGTCTGACGAATACGTTCTGGAGAGCGCTGTCATGCCTCAGCACGCAAAGCTACCCGAGGAGAGCATCGCGGAGCACGCAAGTCCCGCGAATGATCCCACTGTCACCAATTCGCCCGAGACTGCAATCGATTACGACGACGAACCCGGCCCCATGCGCATGCCATTGCGTTTCGGGCGACTCGCGCTGTGGATGGCATCGGCGACCGCGCTTGGCATCGGCGTGCTCGGCACCGTGGCGTACGGCATGTGGTTCAACCACGATCAGCGGGTGTACGCCGAAGCGATGGCGAGCGCGCGCCGCACGCTCGGCATCGACCAGCCCGCCATCGCCGCGCAAACGCAGTCGGCGGGGGCCGTGGAAACGCCCCTGGCCGGGGCTCCCGGCAACGCGGTCCGCTATGCGTCGAACGATGGACCCGCGCCCATCGACACCGCATCGCTTGCCGACAATGCGCCGGTCGCCGACGCCGCCGACGAACCCACCGTCGCCGACACCGGCACGGACGGCTCCGACACGACGCTCGCGACGACGGCCTACGCGCAGTCCGCGACACGACCGCCGCAGGTCGACGGATCGACCGCCGCGCCCGTCCAGGGCGCCGCCGTGCAACGCCGCGGCGCGCCATCGGCGACGGCGCGGGCCGCCGCCGCGAATCGCGCCGGCAACGACTCCTACGCGCAGGCGCGCAAGCGCCAGGCGCACGCGAAGCCCGAGGGCGGTCTCTTCGCCCGCGTGGGCGCGTTTTTTAACCGAGTGAGCTATCGACACAATGTCCCGAACCGTCAGCGAGAGGAGTATTCACGCCCCTGAGGACACGCTGGCGGGCCGCGTGCGGCGCGCGCTCGAACGCATGCGCATGCCCGGCCCCGCGCCGCTCGCCGGCGCCGCATTGCTGTGCCTGCTGATCGGCCTGCTGTTCCTCGCGATGCAGATCCGCGCGATCTTTTCCGCGCAACTGCAACAGGAGTATGTCGGGCTCGTGCTCGAAGCGGTCGAGCGCGCCGATACCGCCCGCGCGGCCGCGCTGTCGCTGCAGAACGCCCCAGCCGGCGACACCCAGCGTCAGGCGGCTTATCGCGAGTCGCGCATCGAACTGGCGGCACGGCTCGCGGCGCTGCACGCGCTGGTGGCGGCAAGCCCCATGTCGGCGCCGTCCCTGCCCTCCGCCGTCCTCTCGCCCGCCACCGCGCTCGGCGAGGCGAGTTCCGCGCTCGATTCCACCTATGCCTGGTGGCGCACCGCTCGCGATCGCGCGAGCGCGGACGTGCGCGAACGCATTCTGAGCGTGTCGCATACGTTGATCGCGCTCTCGGCGATCGTCTTCGGCGTGCTCATCACCGCGCTCGGCATGTATGCAAAACGCAACCGGCAACTCCTCGGCATTTCCAACGAGTTCGAGCAGGCGTCGCTGCACGATCCGATGACCGGCCTGCCCAACCGCCGCAAGCTCTTCGCGGCGCTGGAGGAAGCGGCCAACGCGCTCGCGAGCGGCGGGCGCGGCTCGACGCGCATCGCGGTGCTGTACATCGATCTCGATGGCTTCAAGCGCGTCAACGATACGCATGGCCACCGCATCGGCGATGAATTTCTGATCGCGGTGTCACGCCGTTTCCGCCATGCGGTGCGCGGCGGCGATCTCGTCGCGCGCATCGGCGGCGACGAATTCGCGCTGCTCGTGAGCGAGTTTTCGAGCGATGGTGAACTGGCCGTGATCGCGCAAAGAATCATCGCGTGCGTCGGCGAAACCGATGCGCAGATGGGCCTGTCGCTCGTGCGCGCGAGCATCGGCATCGCGAGCTTCCCGGATCGCGTCAACGATTACTGGCGGCTCGTCGCCGCCGCCGACGACACGATGTACACCGTGAAGCGCAATGGCAAGAACGGCTACGCGTTCTCGCCGTCGCCGTCCGCCTGATTCGCCTGATTCTTTTCCCTACGCGGCGGCGCGCAGATCCTCTTCGCCGCCCAGTGCTTCGGTCAGCGCCGACAACATGCGCGCGAGTTCGCCCGTCATCAGGATGAAGTCGGATTCGAAGCGCTCGTCGTCGTTCGCGGCGGTGGGATCGGCGGCTTCCTTGATGACGTCGAGCGCGCTCACGCGTTTCAACGTGAGCGATGGCGTCAGCACGAAGGAAACGCGGTCATCCCACGTCATCGCGAGACGCATGCATTGCTTGCCCGCTTCGATATGCCGGCGCATGTCTTCGGTTTCGAGCGCGTGGCCGACATAGCGGACCGTCGCGTTGCCTTCGCCCGTCGAGCGCAGTTCGGTGTCGCGATCGAGCGTGAAGCCCGCGGGACCGTCGCCCGACAGCAGCCAGTCGGTCATCGCGGAAACGGGGGAGCGCGCGGTGCGCACGCTGGCGAGCGGCAGATCGGTGACGGACTTCACGAGCAAGCCGATGATGTCGTCGCACACCGTCGCCGACGACGAATCGATCGCAAGCCAGCCGTTCACCGGGTCGATCCATACGCGCGTATCTCGGCGAATGCTGAACGCGCGCGGCAGGAGTTCGTCGGTGACCTGCTCTTTCAGTTCGCGCAACTGCTTTCTGCCGGGTTTGAAGCCCTGCTGCTCTTCGATTTCGGCCGCGCGTTCCTTGACGAACTGCGTGACGACCGATGCGGGCAGGAGCTTCTTCTCCGCGCGATAGACGATGAGCGTCTGACGATTCGCCGTGTAGACGAGTTCATCGTCGCCGCGCGGCGAGACCCAGCCGCGCCGCTCGTTCTCGATGCTCGACGCCGCGTTGAACGCGAGCGGCGCGAGCCATTGCTGCATGTGTTGCGGCGTGACGGACCAGTGTGCGGGGAGACGGTGAAGCTGGAGGTTCTTGAACCACATGGCGCGGGATTTCGATGTAGTCGGAAAGGGGCGCCATTCTATACGAGTGCGCGTCAATCGTTCGCGCGCCGTTTTTGCGGCACGATCCGCCACTGCAGATTCACGCCCGCCGCCGCGAGCAGAATGAGCACCGCCCCGGCCACTTGCAGCCACGCGAGCCTTTGCCCGAACGCGAGCCAGTCGACGACGATCGCCACGACCGGATAGATGAACGACAGCGCGCCCGTCATCGCCGTCGGCAGCTTCTGGATGGCGCCGTAGAGCAGCACGTACATGAGTCCCGTGTTGACGATGCCGAGCACGACGAGATCGGACCAGCCGGTAATCGACGCGGGCGTCTGGTCGAAACGTGCGAACGGCGCGAGCATGACGATGCCGAACAGCACGTGCAGCATCGCAATCAGATGCGGCGGCGTGCCCTTCAGGCGCTTCGTGACGATCGACGATATCGCGTACAGGAACGCCGCGCCGAGCGCATACGCGATGCCTTCGAAATATTGCCCCGGCATCGCCAGCACGGCGGGCTCGACGCGCACCACCATCACAAGGCCGATGAACGCGACACCGAGCCATGCGATCGTCGACGCCGACACGCGCTCGCGCAGCACGACCACGCCCAGCGCCACGAGCATGAATGGCTGCGTGTTGTAGACGGTCGTCGCCATCGAGATCGACGCGCGCGAATACGCGGCGAACAGCAGCAGCCAGTTGCCGACGATCGCCACGCTGCCGAGCGCGACGAGCCCGATCATGCGCCAGGAAAAATAGCGTTTTTTCAGAAAGCCGAACGCCGCGCACACGGCGACGAGCGTCGCCGCGCCGAACACGCAGCGAAAGAACACGACGTTCCACAGCGTCTGCCCCGACGACACGACGAGCCAGCCGATCGTGCCCGACATCAACATTGCGAGCGACATCTCGATTGCGCCGCGACGCAGTTCATTCGCGTTCGATGCGCCCGCAAAACGCGCATTGATTCTTTCCGTGTTCATCTCGTGCCCGCCATGCAATTTTCGATGGGTTCAAGTCTATCCGGGCGCTCGCGCTGAAACCATGCCTAGAATTAGGCAAGTGCATTTTTCGACCTTCGAATCCAAGGCCATCATGGGAAAGAACCTTAGCAGCGCGCCGCACGCGGGCATCGACGCCATCGATCGCGAACTCATCAACGTGCTCGCGAGCGACGGGCGCATCGCGGTGAGCGAACTTGCGAAACGCGTCGGCCTCTCGGCGCCGAGCACTGCCGAGCGCATGCGCCGGCTCGAAACGCAGGGCGTGATTCGCGGCTTCACCGTCGATATCGATCCGCGCGCGCTCGGCTACACGCTGCAGGCGATCGTGCGCGTGCAGCCGTTGCCCGGGCAGTTGCATCTCGTCGAGGACGCGATCCGGCGCATTCCCGAGTTCGTCGAATGCGACAAGGTGACGGGCGACGACTGCTTCGTATGCCGCCTCTTTCTGCGCTCGATCGAGCATCTCGACGACATTCTTTCCCGAGTGACCGAGCGCGCCGCGACGAGCACGGCCATCGTGAAAGCGACGCCGATCGAACGACGCCTGCCGCCGCTCGGCTGACTGAATCGCGCGTTTTTGTGCGCAGACGAACGGCGTTACACTTGAGGCGCTTGCCGACGCATCACAGGTTTTGCGCGAGAGGAACGAACATGAGTGACTTCGACGCCAACCGCACCTTCCGCGGGCTTCCGCTGACATCCGAGCAGGATGCCGAAGTACGGCACTACATCAAAAAGAA
This sequence comes from Caballeronia sp. INML2, assembly GCF_023631365.1. NCBI lineage: Bacteria > Pseudomonadati > Pseudomonadota > Betaproteobacteria > Burkholderiales > Burkholderiaceae > Caballeronia > Caballeronia sp. INML2. Next base: position 174,291 of record NZ_JALQDH010000017.1, read on the forward strand.
AAAGCAGCGCGGCGAACCGTGGGATACGCCCGAACTGGAGGCGATGTTGCAGGACATGCTGGAGCCGCCCGCCGACGAGGACAGTGTCACCGAGGACGACACCGACGACGAAACGCGCTCGGTGGCGGAACGCGCGTCCGCGTTCATCGACGAAGGCATGGACCCGATCGAGAATAGCGAGGAATGGCACGCCGCGATGGAAGCCGAGGCGATGAAAGGGCCAAGACGCTGACGCGCTTCGCGCGCCGTGCGAAAAAAAAGCGCCGGTCGATGCCGGCGCCCTATCCGTTTAATTCACGTCCTGCTGCACGTTCAATGCCTGTGCCGCCAGTCACGCGGCGGATGGGAATCCAGCCAGCGCGCTTTGGGGGTATGGATATGCGGGTGCCGGTGATGCATCACGAGAACCACCGCGACGCATAGCACCAGAATGACTCCCGCCATCAGGCTGATCATCGGCTCGGCCATCGCTACCTCCTTTTTGGTCCAGGGGCGATGCCTGTATTCTAGGCCTTGTTTCCGCCGCCGATTCATGCGTCATGCGAAAGCTAAGCACAAAAGCATCGTTGCGCCGCGAGGGCATCGCAAGCGTGTCGCGTCCGCGTGTCCTATAGTGCTTTTGCAAGCGAATCGACGACGACACAACTGGGAGACGCAGCATGGCGACATGGAAACCGGATCCGAGCTTCTACCCTTCCCCGCGGCTCGCGGCGAAAGCGCCGCGTGAAACGCTGGCCTACGTCGCGACGTTCGATCCCGAAAGCCAGACGCCCGACAGGATCGCCGTCGTCGATGTCGATCCGGATTCGCCGGACTACACGAAAATCGTCGGCGAAATCTCGATGCCCGATACCGGCGACGAGCTGCATCACTTCGGCTGGAACGCCTGCTCGTCATGCCTGTGCCCGAACGCGCCGCATCCGCACATGGAGCGGCGCTATCTCGTCGTGCCGGGGCTGCGGTCGTCGCGCATTCATATCCTCGACACGAAGCCCGATCCGAAGAAGCCCGTCATCGTCAAAACGATCGAGCCCGCAGAGCTCGCGGAAAAAACCGGCTATACGCGTCCGCACACGGTGCACTGCGGGCCGGGCGGGATCTATATCACCGCGCTCGGCAACGCCGAAGGCAAGGCGCCTGGCGGCGTGCTGATGCTCGATCAGCAGAGCTTCGATCCGCTCGGCCGCTGGGAAGTCGATCGCGGCCCGCAGCAGCTCGCGTATGACGGATGGTGGCATCTCGGCTACGACACGATGGTCACGAGCGAATGGGGCACGCCCGATACCTTCGAGAACGGCCTCGTGCCGGACTTGCTGCTCGGCGCGAAGTACGGCCGCAAGCTGCATTTCTGGGACTTCACGAAGCGCAGGCACATTCAGGAAATCGACTTCGGCGACGAGTATCAGCTCGTGTTCGAACTGCGCCCCGCGCACGATCCGACCAAGCCATACGGCTTCGTCAATTGCGTGATCAGCCTGAAGGATCTGTCGTCGTCGATCTGGACGTGGTATCGCGACGGCGACAAATGGGCGGTGAAGAAGATCATCGACATTCCCGCCGAGCCCGCCGATGCCGATGCGCTGCCGCCGCTGCTCAAAGGCTTCGGCGCGGTCCCGCCGCTCGTCTCGGACATCGATCTGTCCATGGACGATCGCTTTCTCTACGTGTCCTGCTGGGGCACGGGCGACATGCTGCAATACGACGTCTCCGATCCGTTCGCGCCGAAGCTGACGGGCAAGGTGCGCATCGGCGGCGTGGTGGGGCGCGCGCCGCCTCCCGGCGCCGCGCCTGGCGCGCTGAACGGCGGACCGCAGATGGTCGAGGTGAGCCGCGACGGCCGCCGCGTCTACTTCACCAACTCGCTCTACGGCGCGGTGGATGCGCAGTTTTATCCAGAAGGCATAGACGGCTGGATGGTGAAACTCGACGCCGATCCGAACGGCGGCCTCGCCGTCGACGACAAGTTCTTCATCGACTGGCCAAAGGGGCATCGGCCGCATCAGATCCGGCTGCAGGGCGGCGATTGTTCGTCGGATTCGTACTGCTATCCCTGAGACGCCGCGAGCCGCTTCGCATGGACGCCGCGTCGCCCGCGCTCCTCTTGACAGCCGCGGGCCTCGGCGCGTTTCACGGCCTCAATCCGGCGATGGGATGGCTCTTCGCGGTCGCGCTCGGCCTGTATGCGCAGAGCCGCCGTGTCGCACTGGTATCGCTCGTGCCGATCGCGCTGGGTCACGCGGCATCGGTCGCGCTCGTGCTCGCGAGCGCGCTCACGCTCGGCATGGTGATCGGCCATGACGTGCTCGCGCGCGCATCCGGGGCGCTTCTGATCGGCTGGGGCGTGTGGAGTGCGTGGCGCGGGCACCGCGGACGGCCGACCGTCGGCATGCGCACCGGGCTGGCGGGCCTCGCGCTGTGGTCCTTCGTGATGTCGAGCGCGCACGGCGCGGGGCTGATGCTCGTGCCGGCGCTGTTGCCGCTATGCACCGGCCGGCTTGCGAACACCGCGTTCGAAGCCACCGCGCTGGCGCTCGCCGTCCACACCGCTGCGATGCTCGCCGTGATCGCCGCGATCTCCATGTTCGCGATGTCCCTTCAGGAACGCGGCGGCCTAGGCTTTCTGCGCAGCGGCTGGATCAACGTCGATTGGCTCTGGAGCGCGGCGCTGATCGCATGCGGCGTGTTTCTGCTCGTCTAGCCTCGATGCGCGTTCCCGGCGTGTCTCCCGGCGCGCCGGAAAAAACGCACTTTGCATGCGTGATGCACGGTGGCATTTTGCATGCATCGTGCGGAATTCAATCCCGCTGCGACACTGCGTCGGCGCCAGGCAGTTCGACCGTGGTCCATCCACCGCCCAGCGCCTTCACGAGCGCAACGCTCGCCGCCATGCGCCGCCGTTCGATGCGCACCGCCGTGCGCTGATCCGACAGCACGATGGCCTGCGTCACCACGACGCTCAGATACGTGATCGCGCCGTTCTCGTAGCGGTTGCTCACCTTGCCGAGCGCGCGCTGGGCGGCATCGACGGCATCGCGCTGCGCTTCGCTTTCGCGGCGCAGCACTTCCAGCGCGTTCAGGTTGTCTTCCACTTGTCCGAACGCGGTCAGCACCGTTTGGCGATAATCCGCGACGTTCTCGTCGTAGGCGGCGCGCGCCGCATCTTGAGCCGCCGCGCGTCCGCCGAAATCGAGCACAGTGAACGCGAGTTGCGGCCCGAGCGACCAGAAGCGGCTCGGCGCTTCGAGCCACGACGTAAAACGCGTCGCTTCGAGACCGCCCGTCGCGGCGAGCAGCAGGTTCGGGAAGAACGCGGCCGTCGCCACGCCGACGCGCGCATTCGCCTCGGCGACGCGCCGTTCCGCCGCTGCGATGTCCGGACGCCGCTCGAGCAGCGCGGACGGCACGCTGAGCGGCAACACGGCAAGCGCCGCGGACGGATGCGGCGAATGCGCTTCGTTGAGCGGCGCGACATCGAGCGCGAAATTCGACGGATTTTCGCCGACAAGGATCGCGATCGCGTTGACGAGGCTCGTGCGCGTGGTCTCGAGATCGATCCGTTGCGCCTGCGTCGCGCGCAACTGCTCTTCCGCCTGGGCCACGTCCGATTCCGCCGCGACGCCGCCCGCGAAGCGATCGCGCGTGAGTGCGAGCGCTTTCTCATAGGCTTGCAGCGTGGCGTCCAGCAGTCGCTCTTCCTCAACGGTGCCGCGCAGATCGAAGTAGTTGGTCGCGAGTTCGGCCTGCATCGACAGAATCGCGCTTTGCAGGTCGGCCGCGCTCGCCTGCGCTGCCGCGCGCCCCCCCTCGACGGCACGCGAGATGCGCCCCCACAGATCCGGCTCCCAGGAGATTTGCGCATCGACCAGATAGTCGGGCACGGTGATGCCCGCGCTCGATTTGTACAGCACGTTCGACGACACGCGCGACTGATTGAATGCAGCATTCGCGGTGATCGTCGGGAAGTAAGCCGAACGCGCCTGCGCGGCCGCGGCACGCGCCCCGCGATAACGCGCAGCGGCAGCGGCAACGGTCTGGTTCGCAGTCGCGACGCGTTCTTCGAGCGCGTTCAGTTGCGGGTCGCCATACGCCTCCCACCAGGGCGCGCGCGGCTTCGCATCGGCGGGATGCGCGGGCTTCCAGTCTTGCGATGCCGCGGCGGACGCAGCAGGCGGCACATCGGACGGCGTCTGCGATTTATAGGCCGCGGGCACCGGCACGTCGGGCCGAACGTAATCCGGGCCGACTGCACAGCCCGCCGATGCGGCGATAGTTAGCCCTGCAACGATTCGGACCGATGCGCGCATCATCACGATTCGTTTCCTTCCTGCTTCGCCGCCCCGCCGCGCGCGCCCTCGCGTCCGATACGCACCGCCGCGCCGTCGATGATCGAATCGGGCGGATTCACGATCACACGCTCGTCGCCATTCAACCCGGAAACGATGGACACGCGCGTGCCGTAGTCCGTGCCGAGCATGATAGGCAGGAGCTTCACGCGATTGTTCGCATCGACGCTCGCGGCATGCACGCCATCGGGACGAAACAGCAGCGCATTGCCCGGCAGCGTGAAGGAAGGATTCGCGCTCGTCAGACGAAAGCGCACCTGCGCATATGCACCTGCGAGCAAGTCGCCCGTCGGATTCTTTACATCGACTTCGACACGCATCGTGCGCGCGACGGGATCGACCGCGCCCGCCGTGCGCACCGTGACGCCGTCGAACTTGCGGTTGCGCTCCTCGTTGAGCAGCAACTCCGCGGGCAAACCGACCGAAATCATGCGCGCATACGCCTGCGGCACATCGACGAACACGCGCAACGTCGACGCATCCTGAATGTGAAAGAGCTCGCGGCCCGCACTGCCGCTGCCCGCATCGATCAACTGCCCGACATCCGTATTGCGCGCCGTGACGACGCCATCGAACGGCGCATAGATCTTCTGGAATGACACGAGCTGTTCGAGCCGCGACACGTTCGCCTGCGCCGCATTCAGCGCGGCTTCCTTCGCGAGCATGTCGCCGTTCTTTTCATCGGTTTCCTGACGCGACACCGAATTGTTCTTCAGCATCTCCGCCCAGCGTTGCGCGGTCGTCTTTGCAAGCAGATAGTTCGCGCGCGCCGTTTGCGCATCGGCGCGGGCCTGGCGAAGCTGATCGTTGATCTCGGGCGCATCGATCTCCGCGAGCAACTGCCCCTTCTTCACCTTCGTGCCGATATCGACGGTCCAGCGCTTCAGATAACCATTCGTGCGCGCGAAGATCGGCGCATCGGAGAACGCGCGGATATCGCCGGCCAGCACGAGATCCTGCGACGCCTTCATGCGCGCCGGCTTGATGACTTCCACCGTCTGCACGCCATGCTCGTTCGCATCGCGCTCGAGTTCCGCATGCGCCGCGCGCCGCGAGAGTATGCCTTGCGCGACGAGCCCGACGACCACCACGAGCGCGATCACGAGCCATAAACGCCCTCGCCGCGTGGTGCCCGATCGTTGCGACCCCTGCTCTTCCATTCTTGCTCCACCCACTGATCGATTGTTTTATTGCGCCGCTTCTCTGGCCGTGGCGCCTGGTCCCTTGCCGCGTGCTTCCATGCGCCGGTAGATCATCGAGAACACGACCGGCACGAAGAACAATGTCGCGACCGTGCCGACCATCAGCCCGCCGATCACCGCGCGCCCGAGCGGCGCATTCTGCTCGCCGCCTTCGCCGAGACCGATCGCCATCGGCACCATGCCGATCATCATTGCGAGTGCCGTCATCAGCACCGGCCTGAAGCGCGAGTAGCCTGCTTCGAGCGCGCAGCGCACCGCATCGCCGTGCTCGGCGAGCGCCGCGCGCGCGAAGCTCACCACGAGAATGCTGTTCGCCGTCGCGATGCCGATACACATGATCGCGCCCGTCAACGCGGGAATCGACAGCGTCGTATGCGTGAGGAACAGCATCCACACGATGCCCGCGAGCGCGCCCGGCAATGCGGTGATGATGATGAACGGATCGAGCCACGACTGGAAGTTCACGACGATCAAGAGATACACGAGCACGACCGCGAGAATGAGGCCGAACGCGAGCCCGGAGAACGATCCGTTCATCGTCTCGACCTGGCCGCGCATGTCGATCGACGAGCCTTTGGGCAACTCGCCGCGCGCTTCGTCGATGATGCGCTGCACGTCGTCGGATACCGCGCCGAGATCGCGCCGCTCGGTCGTCGCATAGAGATTGATGGTGGTCTGCGCGTTGTAGTGATACACGACCGCATCGCGCGCGCCGCGCGATAGCGTTGCGAGTGCGCCGAGAATATTGGTCTTGCCGCTCGCGGACGTGACCGGAATGTTGGCCACCGATTGCAGCGAGTTCATGTCGTATTGCGGCGCCGTCGTGATGACGTTGTAGCTCACGCCGTTCACCGGATTGAGCCAGAACGTGGGCGTCGTCTGCTGGCTGCCGGAGAGCGTGATGAGCAGGTTGTTCGCGACGTCGCGCTGCGTGAAACCCGCTTGCAGCGCTTTGGTGCGATCCACTTCGACATTGATCGATGGCAGATCGGACGGCTGCTGGATGCGCGCATCGACGAGCCCCGGCACGCGGCGGATCTTTTCCAGCAAGCGGTTCGCGAGTGCGCGATTGGCCTGCGCATCGCGTCCGGTAATGGCGATGTCGATCGGCGCGGGCACGCCGAAGTTGAGAATCTGACTCACGATATCCGCGGGCAGAAACGAGAACGTCACGCCGGGAAACTCCTGCGGCAGGCGCTTGCGCAACTCATGGATATAGCCTTCGGTCGGCGCGTGATCTTCGTTCAGGCTGATGAGCACGTCGGCATCGGCGGAACTGACCGTACCCGTGTTGCTGTACGAGAGATTGATGCCCGACACCGGCAAGCCCATGTTGTCGATGATCGAGCGAATCTCGCCGCGTGGAATGAGTTGCCTGATGCGCGCATCGACGCGGTCGGTGAGTGCCGCCGTTTCCTCGATGCGCGTGCCGGTCTTCGCGCGCAAATGCAGCGCAATCACGCCTGAATCGATCGACGGAAAGAAGTCGCGTCCGAGGAACGGTGCAAGCCCGAGCGAAAGCAGGCAGCACAGCAGGAACAGCGATGCAAAGCGTCCCGGATGCAAAAGCCGCGCTTCGAGAAAACGTCGATATCGATTGCGCACGGATTCGAAGTGACGCTCGAACGCGAGATGGATGCGCACGAACGGATTGCGCGATCCCTTCATCGACTCGACATCGCCGCCCATGTGCTCGTGATGACGCAACAGGTATTTCGCGAGCGTCGGAACGAGCGTGCGCGAGAAGAAGTACGACGCGAGCATCGCGAACACGACGGCCTCGGCCATCGGCACGAAGAGGTAATGCGCGACGCCGGTCAGCAGGAACATTGGAATGAACACGATGCAGATCGAGAGCGTGGATACGAGCGTCGGCACCGCGATCTGTTGGGCGCCGTCGAGGATCGCCTGCTCCAGTTCCTTGCCCTGCTCCAGGTTCTGGCTGATATTTTCGATTGCAACTGTCGCATCGTCGACGAGAATGCCGACCGCCAGCGCGAGGCCGCCCAGCGTCATGATGTTGATGGTCTGCCCGATCGCGGAAAGCGCGACGATGGACGTCAGCATCGAGAGCGGTATGGAGATCGCGATGATGAGCGTCGCGCGCCAGCTTCCCAGGAAGAGCAGGACCATCAGCGCGGTCAGGCCCGCCGCGATCACCGCTTCACGCAACACGCCCGACACCGATGCGCGCACGAAGAGCGATTGATCCGCGACCGGCTCGATCTTGAGCGAGTCGGGCACCATGCCGCGCAAGGTCGGCAACAGGTTCTTCACGCGCGCGACGATATCGAGCGTCGATGCATTGCCGCTCTTGTTGATCGTGAGTAAGGACGCGCGCGTGCCGTTCACGCGCACGATATTGGTCTGCGGCTGAAAACCGTCGCGCACATGGGCGACGTCCTTGATATAGATCGTGCCGCCCGGACCCGTGCGGATCGGGATGTCGTTGAGCCCTTCGATCGAGCCCGGGCTCGCGTTCAGGCCGACCGAGTACTCCGTCGAGCCGATCTTCGTCGTGCCCGTGGGAAGAATGAGGTTCTGCGCGCTGATCGCATTGACGACATCGGTGGGCGCGAGGTTCTTCGCCTGCAGCTTGCGCGAGTCGATATCGACCATGATCTGCCGCTGCTTGCCGCCATAAGGCAGCGGCACCGACGCGCCCTGCACGGTCGCGAGTTGCGTCTTCAGGAAGCTGTTGCCGAAGTCGTAGAGCTGCTGCTCGGTGAGTTCAGCCGAGGACAACGCGAGCCGCAGAATCGGCACCGTCGATGCATTGAAGCGCAAGATGTTGGGCGGCGTGATGCCGGGCGGCAGCGAGCGCAATTGCGTCTGCGAAAGCGCGGTGATTTCCGCGATCGCTTCATCGACATTCGCGTTCGGCTGAAAGTAGATGCGAATGACCGCGATGCCCGGCAGCGATTCCGACTCGATGTGCTCGATGTCGTTGACCGCCACCGACAAGCCGCGTTCGTAATTCAGCGTGATGCGGCGCTCCATCTGATCGGGCGGCAGGCCCGTGTACGACCAGATGACGCTGACTACCGGAATATCGATGTTGGGGAAGATATCGGTCGGTGTGCGCAGGATGACAAGCGGACCGATGATCAGCAAGAGCAGCGACAGGACGATGAACGTGTACGGGCGCTTGAGCGCGAGTCTGACGATCCACATCTAAATTCTGCCTGCCCCGTTTGGTGTTCGTTATTCGAATACTGTTCGACGACTGCGCGAATGCACCCGCTACGATGACACAACAGAAGCTTACAAAACAATTCGCGCAAACGGTTGCGAGGGTTTATGCGGAAAGATTTCTGCAGAAGAATGCGGAGCCGCACCGGAAATGGAACAAGTGCTTCCAATTGGTGGGAATCGAATGGCGCCTCGCGGAACGCGAGGCGCTGAATAAACAGGGTTCAGACGGTTGCGGAACGTAGATCGAGCACGCGTTTCGCCTTGCCCGTTGCAGTCGTCGGCAGTGCGCCGGAATCGAGCACGCGCACTTGCGTCGATACGCCGACCATCGTCTTCACGCGGCTTTGCAACTCGCGCGACAGACCGGCACGTTCGCTCTCGTTCAACGTCGCGCAGACTTCGGCGCGCGCTTCGACCGAAACCGACAGCGAATCCATGTGGCCCTCGCGCGATACGCACAATTGATACTGACCGCTCAAACGCGGAATCGCGAGAATCAATTCTTCAATCTGGCTCGGGAACACATTCACGCCGCGAATGATGAGCATATCGTCCGAGCGGCCCGTGATCTTCGCGAGGCGGCGCATCGAACGCGCGCTCGGCGGCAGCAAAGACGTGAGATCGCGCGTGCGGTAGCGGATCATCGGCATCGCTTCCTTCGTGAGCGACGTGAAAACGAGCTCGCCCGTGGCGCCTTCGGGAAGCACCTCTCCCGTCACCGGATCGATGATCTCGGGATAGAAATGATCTTCCCAGATGGTCGGGCCGTCCTTCGTTTCGATGCATTCGCATGCGACGCCCGGACCCATGATTTCCGAAAGCCCGTAGATATCGAGCGCCTGAATGCCCGCGCGCGTTTCGATCTCGCTGCGTAAGCCCTGGCTCCACGGCTCCGCGCCGAAGATGCCGATCTTGAGCGACGTGTTGGCCGGGTCCATGCCCTGTCGCGCCATCTCGTCGAGCAGATTCAACATGTACGAAGGCGTGACGAGTATGATCTTCGGCTCGAAGTCGCGGATCAGTTGCACCTGCTTCTCGGTCTGGCCGCCCGACATCGGCACGACCATGCAGCCCAGACGTTCCGCGCCGTAGTGAATCCCGAGGCCGCCTGTGAAAAGGCCATAACCGAAGGCGTTATGCAGCGTATCGCCCTTGCGCCCGCCCGCGGCGCGAATCGAACGCGCGGTGACGTTCGCCCATGTGTCGATATCCTTCGCCGTGTAGCCGACCACGGTCGGCTTGCCTGTCGTGCCGCTCGATGCATGCACACGCACGACCTGATCCCGCGGCACCGCAAAGAGTCCGAAGGGATAGTTGTCACGTAAATCGGTTTTCGTCGTGGTCGGAAACCGTGCGAGATCGGACAGCTCGCGCAAGTCGTCGGGATGCACGCCTGCCGCGTCGAATGCGCGACGATAGTGCGGCACGTTCTCATAGGCGTGTCGCAACGTCCACTTCAGGCGTTCGAGTTGCAGCGCCTGAAGCTCGTCACGGCTCGCGCGTTCGATCGGTTCCAGTTCGCTCTGCTGTGCAATGGTTTGGACCATGGTTGTCTCCTGCATGAATGATCGATGAGTGAATGACGCGAATTCGCTTTAGTGGAAGCGTTCGTCCGAATAGCGCAAGCCAGCGATGAGTGGCGATGCGCGATAGCGGTCTTCGCCGTAATGCGCCGCGAGATGGAGCAACACATCGTGAATGCGCGCGATGCCGATGCGCTCGCCCCACGCAAGCGGCCCGAGCGGATAGTTCACGCCCTTCTCCATCGCGAGATCGAGATCCGCGCTCGTGCAGACGCCCTGATTCACCGCCTCCGCCGCTTCGTTGACGAGCATCGCAACGGTGCCCATCACGGCCATGCCGGCGATATCTTTCAATGGCACCACGGCATAGCCAGCCTTCGTCAGTGCGCCGGCTGCGGCAGCGTAGGCATCGTCGGCGCATTGACGCGCTCGCGTGATCGCGACGCTTTGCGCGGTCGCGTAATCGAGCGCGAGATCGATCAGCACGATGTTGTCGATGCCGAGCGCGTGCGCGCGTTCGGTGGCGGTGCGTCCATCGGTCAGAAAGAGATAAGCATCGTCGATTTGCGCGACGAGGCCGGGCATATCGTTACGGCTCGCGCTCGCTTCGGCGAGGCGCGCTTGCAGTCGCTCATACAACGGGGCGCTTTCACCGGGCACGATCTTCGAAGGCGTGCGCGTATGCGTCTCGATGCGCGCAGCAGGCTTCGCGGCGTTGGCGCCATAGTCATAGAAGCCGCGTTCCGTCTTTCGACCCAGAAAGCCCGCATTCACCAGTTCCTGCTGAATCAGCGAAGGCGTGAAGCGCGGATCGTTGAAGTACGCGTTGAACACCGATAGCGTCACGGCGAAGTTCACATCGTGACCGATCAGGTCCATCAGTTCGAACGGGCCCATTCTGAAGCCGCCCGAATCGCGCATGACGGCATCGATGGAAGCTGCGTCCGCGCCCTGTTCGTTGAGCACGCGCAGACCTTCGGCATAGAAGGGCCGCGCCACGCGATTGACGATGAAACCCGGCGTCGACCTTGCATGAACCGGCCTCTTGCCCCATGCGGCCGACGTCGCGTAGACCGTTTGCGCAACGTCATGCGATGTTGCGAGTCCACGCACGACTTCGACGAGCGCCATCAGCGGCGCGGGGTTGAAGAAGTGCATGCCGACCACACGCGACGGATGCTTCAGGGGCGCAGCGATCGCCGTGATCGAAATCGACGACGTGTTGGTCGCGAGTATGCACTCGGGCGTGACGATGCTTTCTAATTCGCTGAACAATGCACGCTTGACATCGAGCCTCTCGGCGACGGCTTCGATCACGAGCGATGCCCTGCGCATGTCCGCGAGGTTCGTCACGCTATGCACGCGGTCGATGGCCTTGTGTCCCGTGGCCTGATCGAGCCTCTTCTTGTCGATCAGGCGCTGCACGTTGGCCGCGATGCTCGAGCGCGCCTTGTCGAGCGCTTTCCCGTCGAGATCGTAAAGCAGCACGGTGTGTCCCGCGAGTGCCGCGACTTGTGCGATGCCCGCGCCCATCGCCCCCGCGCCGATCACGCCGACGACCGCCGATGACTGAATGGCCTGTGTCATGTTTCGCAGCCCTCAGACGCGCTCGATCGCGATGGCGATGCCCTGGCCCACGCCGATGCACATCGTGCACAGCGCATAGCGGCCGTTGCGGCGTTCCAGCTCGTACAGCGCGGTCGTGACGAGACGCGCGCCGGATGCACCGAGCGGATGGCCGAGCGCAATGGCGCCGCCGTTGGGATTCACGCGTGGATCGTCTTCGGCGAGACGCAGTTGACGCAGCACCGCGATGCCTTGCGATGCGAAGGCTTCATTGAGTTCGATGACGTCGAACTGTTCCAGCGCGAGCCCTGTGCGCGCGAGGAGCTTCTTCGTCGCGGGCGCGGGACCGATGCCCATGATGCGTGGCTCGACGCCCGCCGTCGCCATGCCGATGATGCGTGCGCGCGGCGTAAGTCCGTGGCGCCGGGCCGCCTCCTCGTTCGCAATGATGAGCGCACACGCACCATCATTTACGCCCGATGCATTGCCCGCCGTCACGCTGCCGTCAGGGCGCACGACGCCCTTCAGTTTGGCGAGCGTTTCGAGCGTGGTTTCGCGCGGATGCTCGTCGCGATCGATCGCGATCGTTTCGCCCTTCTTTTGCGGCACGTTCACTGCAACGATCTCCTGCGCGAGCGTGCCATCGGCCTGTGCGCGCGCGGCGCGTTGCTGGCTGCGCAGTGCGAAGCGGTCCTGCGCATCGCGCGTGATGCCGAAATCGACGGCGACGTTTTCCGCGGTCTCGGGCATCGAATCGACGCCATAGCGCTCGCGCATTGCGCGATTGATGAAACGCCAGCCTATGGTGGTATCGAAGATATCGGCCGACCGCGAGAACGCGCTCGACGCCTTGCCCATCACGAAAGGCGCACGCGTCATGCTCTCGACGCCGCCTGCGAGATAGAGCGAGCCATCGCCCGCCTTGATGGCGCGCGCCGCGCTGCCGACCGCATCCATGCCCGAACCGCACAAGCGGTTGATTGTCGAGCCGGGTACGTCGATGGGCAAGCCCGCCAGCAGGCCCGACATGCGCGCGACGTTGCGGTTGTCCTCGCCTGCCTGGTTCGCGCAGCCGTAGATCACATCGTCAACCTGCGTCCAGTCCACCGATGCATTGCGCTTCATGAGCGCGGTGATGGGCACGGCGCCGAGGTCGTCGGCGCGGACGTCCTTGAAAACACCACCATAGCGGCCGATGGGCGTACGAATAGCATCGCAGATGAAGGCTTCGGTCATGACAAGTCTCGATGTGGAGGATGATCGATCGCAACGAAGCCGTGCAATGGTTGCATTGCTAACGACTTCGCGCTTGAATTGATTGATTGGAAATCTTCGGCTTCACGCGCATCGTTGCGATGCGCGTCTTTCGCTGCAGCAAGAACGACGTTCAGCGCTCGTCGAAACTCACGACCACCCGCTCGCTCACCGGATGACATTGGCAAGTCAGCACGAAGCCGTCATCGATTTCATGTTGTTCGAGCGTGTAGTTCTTTTCCATCTTCACTTCGCCTTCGAGCAC